>JALQUR010000597.1 GCA_023260695.1 Planctomycetaceae bacterium | reverse complement strand
CCCCCGGCCTGGTCGACTGCTGCCGGACCTGACCATGCGGCTGGAGCCGGAAAAACATCGTTGTACACCGCGGTGTTCGCAGCGGTCCCTGAAGACACTCCGGTCGGAGCAGTATCGGAACCAGTTGTATACAGAGAATACGAATCCGTTGCGGCATCGTAATAAGCCGCCTTGTAGTATTCATCGACCGTTGGCAATGCGTACAACGCTCGCTTGCTGCGGAACGGATTGGCCGCATCGTAGTCGTCAGGATTGTCGACGGAGTCCCACTCCTCAACCACGAATTCCAGACTTCCATCAACATCCACCTGCACGATGTTGTAGGCGATGTCGTTGCCGGTCACCGTATTCATCCAGTTCACAAACTTCGCAGCTTCATAAAATGCGATGCTCTGAGCCGCCTTGCTGGAAGAGTCGGCAACGTTGATCGTGTCTCCCGAATTCAGCGTGTTGTAAACCGTAATCATCGCATTGCTGACTTCGGTACTGCCGACGCGGTAGGTGTAAATGACCGAACCGTATCCACTTGCCGCATCTGCCGTATTCCCAACATCAGCGATGTCCAGAAACTGCATATTGAACGTGTCGCCACCAATACCGAAGGTGACGACGCCGGCCTGCAGACAGTGCTCTCCACACCATCCAAGTGGCAGCAGAAACGCGACCACGTGGGCAAGGATCTTCCCGAGTCTTTTTTGAACACACAACATGAAAACCGGCACCCGAACAGAGACTTCGCTGATGTTGATTTTTTTCAACGTGCAACGGAGTCTTTGCGGGCGACGCGGTTGTCGCAATTGTTTTTGGCAGCTTCCCGGCGGCTCAGGAAAACCCGTATTTACAAAATGTTCATTTAGCGGAATAACCGCTATTATCGGAATTCACCATGGCATCGACACGCCGAACCGGGCACTCAAGCCATCTGCTGACTCAGCCGAGGGTGAGGGCCAGAGCTTCTGCCGCCAGCCTGCCACTCTGCATGGCACCATGAATTGAACCGCTGCTGAAGCTGTCCCCGCAACAATAAACACCATTCGCTGACAGTCGGAAACCCGCAAGGTTCTTCAGCATGCCGGCAGGCTGCAGCGGCAGTGCAAAGCGAATTCGGTCGGCCGCCAGCAGATTCCACTGCCCAACCGTATCTCCAAACCACTGCTGCAGCTGAGTTCTGACGGCAGACTCCAGTGACGCGGCGTCCTGCTCAGGGATCCCGCAGGTGGAGACGCTGATCAGCGCCTGATCCCGCGGAGCATAGTCCGCAGCAACATTACTCATGACGCAAACATTGTTCACCGGCCCGGCTTCCGGACCATCACCGTTGAGCAGCAGTACAGGCTGCCGAACAGGAGCCGTCTCTGCAGCAAACTGCAGACAGACCGTCCCGCGACCAGTGGCGGGACAGACATCCTCCCCCGCCAGCTGAGCTGCAGCTGAACCGTCAACCGCGAGCACAACCGCAGCCGCTGAAATCCGCTCCCCTCCAGCAAGAATCACATGATCGCTGCTCACTCGCTCGACAACCGTTGACAAACGAATCTCCGCCGGGTTTATGCCTATTGCCAGCTGCTTTGGAATTTCCTGCATGCCCAGCGCCGGGACTGCAACATCTCCGGAGGCAAACATGCGGAACAGAAAGCGGAAGAACGTGCTTGAGGTCTGCAGGTCCGGCTCCAGAAAAACGCCCGCAAACCACGGCTGCAGAAATCGACAGATAAAGTCTTCCGAAAAGTGGCAATGCTGCCGCAGGAAATCCCCCAACGGCATGTCGTCAGCCTGCAGCAGCTGATCAACCGTTCCTCGCATTACATCAGCGCGAAGTCGCCCCAGCCGGAGCCGGTCGGCAAGTGTTCCAATTCCGTTGAACAGAGTACTGAATGCGGCCTGTGGACGCCGCCAGGGATCGGCCATTTCCACAAACCGCCCCTGAGTACGAATCAATGCCCCGGGCTGAAACTTCTGCAGCTTGAGCGCAGCGTAGTCCAGCTGCTGCTGTGCTTCCGGATAGGCCAGCTGCAGAACCTGAAACCCGGCATCGATCCGAAAGCCGTCCACCTTTCTGGTCCTGACACGCCCACCCACTTCAGCAGCAGCATCAAGCAGCAGGATCCGACATCCGCGGCGCGTCAGTTCGCGGGCGCAGCTGAGCCCCGCCAGCCCGGCACCAACTATCACAACAGGATCTGCGTTCACAACAGGATCTGTGTCACTCACCATCACAACTCCTCAACCGTCATCAATGCAGTCGAACCAGATGCTCTTAACTCTCCCGGTCAGCGACTGGTCTTCGGAACTTACCGGGCGTCACCACAAGCCCGCTGCCCGGGCTGGACAGCAGACGGAATCCTCGGGGCTAAGTTCCGGCCGACCAGCTCTGCAATCGGCGAATGCTGCCGACGAACACCGCAGCGAATCTTAGCCTGTCGCCGCAGACTGTCTCAGTACCACGGCTGACTGGAATTGAATTTGAGAAGAATCATGGGAGCGTGTTAAATTGCCCGGATCCAGATCCAGTCGTTCAGCATCTGCATCGCCCGGAGCCGTCTCATGCCGCGTTCAGAACAACAGAATTCACAGCGTCACAACGTACTGTGGCTGAGCCGACTGCTGCTGCTGACGCTGACGGTGCTGGCAGCAGGCAGCATGAACTGCAGCAGAGCCGATGAAACAAGTCGCAACCGGCGTTATCAACTGCTGGCAGAACGACGCCAGGAAATCCTTGACTCTCTGCAGCTGGAACTGCAGGCTGCCCGCACCTGGGGACTGCAGCGCGGGCTGACCGAAGCAGCAGCTGACATCGAATCCGCTCTCCGTACAGGTGGGCTCCAGACCGAACTTTCACGCAACGTCCAGCCGGAATCCACTCCCGGACTCACACCCGGCTCTGCACTGCTGGAACAGAAACTCAACACGATTCGGGAAGAGCACGCCAGCAGGCTGTATACGCTGGCACGATCGGCTCTGCGTTCTGATTTTCCGTCACTGGCGTTTGCCATGGTGGAGGAAGTCGCTCGCATTGATCCGGACCATCGTCTCGCACGATCTATCCTCGGACAGCAGATCTTTATCGATCCCGCCCGTAAGTCAGAACCTGGTTACGCCGGTGAGTGGGTCTCTGAGTTTGAGAAACGAATGCGGAGTGGACGCAGCCCCAGCGTTGACCATCCGCGTTTCGGCTGGATCCCGGCAGCTTCGGTGGCAAGGTATGAGCAGGGGCTGAGGCCCTGGCGCAGCGACTGGATCAGCGCGGAACGGGAACAGGAACTGCGGCGAGACTTTCGCAATGCGTGGGAAATACCCAGCGAGAACTTTCTGGTTCGCACCAATGTCGGGCTGGAAGAAGGGGTGCAGCTGTCACGTCGCCTTGAGCTGTTTCATGCGTGGTTTCGGCAGCACTTCGCAGCATTCTTCGAAACTCCTGCGGAAATGGAACCCCGTTTCGAACGTACTGTGCGATCCTCGTCCTCGTCGCGAACTCAGGCGCTGGAGGTGCACTACTTTGCAACTCGAGAGGAATATCAGACCCGCATGCAGGGCAAAGTCCCCCCCGGAATCGAAACCAATGGGCTGTACTGGCAGCCTGACCGGACCTGTTACTTCTTCGACAACCCCGACTCCTCAGACTACTCCACGATGTACCACGAAGCCACGCATCAGATCCTTGATGTGGCCACGATCGACGCCCGCCGCGCAGCAGCACGTGCACTGGCTCTGAAGATGCGCAGCCGCAAAGTTGAAGACTGGGTCCTCTGCCGGGAATCAAACTTCTGGATCATCGAGGGTCTGGCATGCTATTTCGAGTCGTTTGCAATGGATCAGGAGGGAGAAATCACAGTGGGAGACCCGGCCTGGATTCGCTTCGAAACAGCCCGCCAGCGTCTGCTGGATCCCGCCGTCCACTTCTACCTGCCCGCCAGGCAGTTTTTCGGGCTGGGGATGGAGGAATTTCAGACGCATCCGCAGATCAGCCCGCTTTATTCGCAGGCCTCAGGATTTGCCCACTTTCTGATGCACTACGAAGATGGCCTGTATCGCGATCAGCTCACCCGCTTACTTGCAGAAATCTATCGGCCAGGCGGCCAGAATATTCTGGAAGAGCCGTCATTCAGCCGAATTGCCGATGTCTCCTGGGAAGCACTCGATCAGCAGTACCACGAGCACATGCGGAATCTGGAGGACGAACTACAGGCCAGAGAACGTGCTGCGCTGCGGGACCCCGCAATTCCCGCACCGCGGTGAAACGTCGGACCGCGTTCCGGATCGGCCTCGGAATTTGACACACATGTTCGGCAGAATTAGACTTTTGAGCGGTTTGCTGCACTCCTGCAGTCGGGAAACCCGATGCTTCCATACTGACCTCCACCCATACTGACCTCCGCGCTGCAAAGAACTTGCAGCAGAGAACTTGCTGTCTGCAGACAATCGTTGCACTCCTCATCATGGGTCCGACGAAAGCTGCTGGCCGCCTGCACCGCGTTCCGGTGCAGGGGTGGACTGCCAATTCTGTTCTCCCGTAATTTTCAAGGTGTGCCGTTATGCACCTGAGACTGCTTCTGACACTTCTTACTGTGGCATTGGTCTGCAGTTCCGGCTCCGTTTCGGCATTTGCCGACGGTCGCAAGACCACCAGCATCCCGAGGTTCGATGCCGCTGTGGACAAGGCACTCGAATACCTGCGTCAGGATCGTCCGGGTGGCCACGGTGGCACTGGCGTGCTCGTGGCATATGCGCTGACGAAGTGCGGTATTCCCGCGTCAGACCCCAAGGTTGCAGAAGGTCTGCGCGACGCAGCCGGACGCTCCTCCGGGCAGGCTTATCGCCCAATTTCTGCCTACGATCACATTTACGGTGCAGGTGTCGATGCCATGCTGCTGGCAGACGTTGACAAGGAAGCGTATGTCAACAATCTGCAGGTAATTGCGAACTATGTTCAGTCTGTGCAGCATCCTGACGGCTCGTGGAGCGATACTCCACGAAATCCCGGCGATGTGAGTATGACACAGTATGCAGTGCTGGCACTCTGGGCCTGCCAGCGGGCAGGCTGCCAGCTGGCACCGGAATGCATTGAGCGGGCTGCGGACTATCTGCTTAAATCCGGCAATGCAGACGGAGGCTGGCCATATCGGCCTGGTACCAACCTCGGCCCGGGCATGGGTCGATCGACGCATAACATGACCATGGCCGGCTCCGGAGCACTCGGCGTCTGCCGTCTGATGCTGCACGGTTCACGGGAAAAACCCAAACCGAAGGAACAGCAGGAGCTTGTCTTTGGTGCCCTTGAAAAGGTCGAAGAAGAAGTTGACCCAACTCTGGTGCCGCCTGCATTTGAAGACCATCGCCCGGCGGTCGCATCGGGTGTTATGGACAATCGTGTCGATCGGGCATTTCAATGGAACATGCGTAACTTCAGCCCCGTCAGCACCGTGGAACACAAAATCTACTTCTATTACTGCATCGAACGTGCTGCTGCGGTGGGCGAACTCAGTGATGTCAACGGGCAGGACTGGTATGTCGTGTTTGGTGACGGACTGCTCACCCTGCAGCAACAGGACGGCAGCTTCCCGACTCACTCCGGTAAGGACAACGGCACTGCTCTGGCAATTCTGTACTACATGCGTTCCACCGACCAGATCCTGAAGTCCCTGCTTGGACGCGGCCAGTTGCGTGCTGACAAGGGGAACCCATTCGGTGACAAGAAAAAGAACAAGGAACCTACCGAACTGGATCTGCTCCTTGCTTCCATGGAAAACATTGACTTTTCGGCACTGGACGAAGTCGACGTGGAACTTGCAGATGACGTCGTTCTGAGCGTACAGTCGATTGATGATCCCAATGAGCTTGTGGGACAGATCGATCGACTCAAGAAACTCATCCGACATCCAAGTGCCGATGTTCGCCGATCCGTTTACTGGGCGCTGGGACGAACCGGACGCTTCAGTCTGGTTCCGGAAATGCTGGAGGGACTCAAGGACGCCAATGTGGACGTCAATGTGGAAGCTGAAATGGCACTGCGATTCATCTCCCGCCGGCCCAACGGCTTTGGTATGTCGCTTGATCCGCTGGGAGGCCTGACGGCAGCGGACCCGGAAGAAAAGCGACTCAGTAATGCGACCGAATGGCGAATTCGATCGTTCCGTAACTGGTCACAGTGGTACTATCGAAATCGCCCCTATGAAGAACGCGATCGGCTTGATCAGCTGCAGGCGGAAAGCTTCATCAAGGGCGACAGGCCCGGCGAATAGGCTCTCAAGGTCTGCGTCTGCACCACTGCCCGGTGTTTCTGCTCGGTGCTTCTGCTCGGTGCGATGTCAGTCCTGATCTGTTGATTCCGACACTGCTGCACAACAAAAAAAGCCCACTGGATTCCAGTGGGCTTTTTGTCTGTGCGGCAACAGAAGCACTGCTGCCGATTGGTTCAGTCTGCGTTCGTGTCCTCAGGGCAGCGAATCAACATCGAAGTTGAGATACACCACGCGACCTGGGATCAGTCTGACAAAGCGGTACGAAGTCGCCGCAATATCATTCACATTGCGACGATGTTCTACACGGACGACGTGCGAGACGCCAAGGTCGAGCGGCCGGTTCGATTCAAACAGCCAGATTCCGCTCTGAAGTCGGATACCGCTCATTCCATCAACGGAAATCGGCCACGGTTTGTTGGTTCTGATTGCCAGCATACCGGCACGTGGATGTTTCGCTGACGGAACTTCATGCGATTCACGGTAATACGTCCGCCCCAGTGTTCCCAGCAGGTGCAGCGGCATATCCGCCTCCCGTGTTCGATTGCGGAAGGCCTTCTTCTTCTGCTTAGGCGTTCCGGGCTCCGCTGGAGGTGCTTCCGGCTGCTGCCGCATCGCCCGCTGCTGATCAACCCGTTGTCCCGCCTGAGCAGGACTGGCGACAGCGACCTGCTCAGCCACAGGATTTGGTGCGGGGACCAGCTCATCCGCCCGCAGGCGGCAGCAATTCGATGCCCCGGACAACAGCAGCAGGCCACAGATAGTGCCAGCCAGGTGATGTTTCAAACTGTTCATGATACTTGCCCACGCTGAATAATCAGCATCCGTGCAGATGGGAGGTGCCCCGGGTTACTCACAGGGCACTTCCAGTGCCACTGCGGAACTGCACGCTGCAGAAAACCCGTGGATCAAAACTACTCCCCAGTCTGCAACACTGGACAGATTTTCTGCGGATCGGGGCACTTTCGCGTGAAAAAGCTGCGTTTATTCTCAATCCAGCGCGGGGGCAAACTGTGACACATGTAACAACTGCGCCGGACCAGAGTGAAAATCGGCAGAAACTCAGCCGAGTTCATCCACCAGAAAAACAGTCAGCGAACGTGCTCCATGAGCACCAATTACCAGCGACTGTTCAATGTCAGCCGTCTTGGACGGTCCCGAAATAAAGCCGGCGTACCGTTGAATTCCGATGTTCAGACGGTCGTAAGCTTCGTGCATGTTGTTCACAAGGGCAGCGGTCGGGACCACCAGAGCCATATGCTGAGGAATGAAGTACAGCACACGATGCGGCAATGAAACATCACTGACCCAGACCGCACCGTTCTCTGCCACGGCCAGCTCTCCCCGCATCACGGCATACTCAACCGTTTCATATTCCACGGGTGAACTGATCTCCGCCGGCATCCCGCGATGGTCACCCAGCCCGTCGACAAAGCTGCAGCGAATTCGAGCCTGATGCCATGTCGGCAGTTGCTCAAGATGTTCGGCCGCTGCAGCCACTGACGCGACGTGGACAGCATTGCCACCCACCAGTTTCAGCACCTCAGTGAACTGCGCCAACGGATCTTCGAACACCTGCCAGCTTTCCCGCTGCCTGACTTCCGGCAAAGGAGCCGACTGCGGGAGAGCCTTTCTGACCCGTGCCAGAATCGCCTCCCGTGAAGCCGTAGTAGGTGCAATGGCCATTTCTCTGTTCCCGCCAGCTGCCATGGAATGATGTCCCGTTCACATTCAATCGCCTGCTGTCAGATCTGGCAACTCTTCGCCTGACACCTTCAGCGAAATGCAAAGATCGGGACCAGGAACAACCCGGAACTGCTGATCATCAACCTGTCACAGGTTGAGCACTGCACGGCTTTCGTCATCGATGGATTTGAGATACAGCGTCAGTGTTTCCTGCAGCTTGTCCGCGAAATCCGCCGACTCGAGTACCTGCTGCATGTGATCGAACATTTCCTGATCGGACACCTCAGTCTCATCGTAGACCTTACTGCTGCGGCGAAGTCGGGAAAGACTCGGCACCAGAGACTGCAGAAGGTGCTCCGACAGTTCGCGGGCCATACTGTCAGCTCGGCGACAGCGTTCCACAAGAGGTACTTCATAAGGCTCTTCAGCCATCGATACGCTCCTCGAGGAAAAAATGCGGAGGGCGGCTGTCAATTCCTGGTGCTGCTGATCTGCAGCGCGGTTTAGCGACCATCCAGACACTCAACATTTGCACAGGTGCCCAGGATACATGATAAACGTTGCTTAAGATACTGCCATCTGACGCTCTTCAACGGTGTCTGCAACTTCCGCAGAATTTTTGCATTCCGGCTTGCATTAATGACTGCGAAGTCCACAGCGGCCAGGGCTGCGGCAGCCAGCGAAATATCTGCAGCGGAGCACAGGAGTCGGCAGGGAAGGCTCCCCGGGGGACGCCCACGCAGAACAGCATGCGGGGCATCGTCTGCTGGGCGCACTGCAGATTGCAGAAAGATCATTCTGTGAGCAGCGCAGGGATGCCCTGCAGGCAGGATTCTTGACCGCTTCCCCAGGACAGATAAGATCCGCTGCAGCGTTATGTTCAGTAGTTTCCAACAGCTTCGCAGCTGTCAGCACTTTCGCAGCTGTCAGCACTTTCGCTGTTGTCAGCACTGTTGAAGGCTGAAGCCATGAATCCTCGATTCCGGCGAGTGCCTGAAACCTGGACGATCCAAATGGCGGAAGTCCAGCGGTAGTCCAGTCGATTACAGAGCCAGTACAGTGCCGCTGTGATTCAGCGCCTCATGCAAAGCTCTGCGGGTGGCTACTGCGGAAAGAACGGGCAAAAGCCTGATTGACTGGAGATGGCAGCGGCATATCCTTCTCGAGGAAATGACGTCCTGTCTGCGGTCGGCAGACAGCCGTCTGTTGCGACTCTGCTGGCCGCTCCCGGAGTCAGGACAATGGCTTCAGGCTGGGGATCAATGAGCAGCTGATGACCGGCTTCGAATCAACACGGGCGTCATGCATTCGTGATTCAGGTTCTGTGGGCAACTGCAGAGGCCTTCAGCATTGTGGTACCGGACGGCACAGGAAAGTGAGTGTCAGAGCAGGCACCGGACGTCCGAAAATAATGGCGTTGATGCCCGGTCGGGATCTTTTCCGGTTTTTTTTGTCAGACTCTGCGTTGAGAGGCTCTGCGTTGAGTGGCTCTGCGGCAGGCGACTTGTGTCGTTCCAACAGCAGAGTTTGCCTCAGCAATGTGCGAATGACGAACGACGGCAAGTACTTGCTGGCTTCGAGCAACCGGCATGTGCGGGGATTGCCAGGATTTCGTCAGCAGGAATTCGAAATCACTGACAGGCAGAGACAGGCAGAACTGAAATCTGTATTTCCACTTGAGATTGCAGGAGCAGATGGGTGCAGGAATCGGGGGATGACTTCAAGGAACAGGTCCGCAGCAACACCAGCCTCGTGGATCTGGTCTCGGAAACCGTCAGTCTGAAGCCAATGCATGGTGGCAGACAGTATACGGGTCTGTGCCCGTTTCATCCGGACCACAATCCATCATTCTTTGTGTACCCGGACCGGCAGACATATCGCTGCTGGGTCTGTGATGAAGGCGGTGACTGCTTCCGCTGGATCATGGAGATTGAAAAGGTCTCCTTTGTTGAGGCTCTGGAATCGCTTGCTCGTCGTGCCAGCATGGAAATGCCTCGTCGTCTGACGCGACGATCTTCAGGGGAGTCCGGCACTGGTCGTACGGAAACACTGGACATTGTGGAATGGGCCGCAGCGCTCATGCATCAGACGCTGCGTACCAGTCCGGCAGCCAGGAATGCGCGGGATTATCTTGCCCATCGGCAACTGGCCCCGGAAACAGTTCGCAACTTTCGACTTGGGTATCACCCTCAGAATCGTTACTGGTTTCAGGAGCAGGCTCGGGATCGATACACGGACGAGCAACTCGCGGCGGCTGGTTTGATTGTGAAACGAGACAACGGGCCGGGTTACCGATCTCTGGATCTTTCTGATCGTCTGATTTTTCCGATTGCAGACGAAAGGGGACGAATTGTTGCATTCGGAGGACGCGTGTTGCCTGGGGGCAACACAGAGGGTCGCGGCAAATACTGGAACAGCCAGGAAAGTTCAATTTTCCAGAAACGCCGCATGATGTACTCGTTCGACCGCGCGAGAGACACCATCCGGCGGCAGCAGCGCGTGCTGATCGTGGAAGGATACATGGACTGCATCGCCTGCCATCAGGCTGGCATTGAGAATGCAGTGGCGACTCTCGGTACCGCTCTGACAGAGGAGCACGTCAGATTCCTGCGCAGATTTGAAGCTCAGGTTGTCCTCGTTTATGACAGTGATGACGCAGGGCAACGCGCGGCAGAACGCTCAATATCCAATTTTCTGTCGTGGGATCTTGATCTGAGGATCCTGAATGTTCCTTCAGGGAAGGATCCGGCGGACTACCTTCAGGAACACTCCGCAGCGGAGTTTCTGCAGCTTGTGGAAACAGCATCTGAGGCATGGGAATACAAATTTGCTGCCATTCTGCAGCGCACTGAGCTTAGCTCGATTGCAGGACGGCAGCAGACACTGGAGCAGATGCTGGAATTTCTCGCAGCAGCTCCGGGCTTAAAGGGAACCGCCCGGGAAGACATGATTCTCAGGGAAGTCTGCCGAAAGGTGGAAGTGGACGAACGAACTGGCCGGCAACGATTATCAGAGCTGCGCGGGCAGGAAGACCGTCGGCAGAAACTACGCGGCAACCAGGTGGTGCAGTCAGACGAATCAGGCAGGCTGGGTAGTTCCGCTTTTGACAAAGCGGAACGCGAACTGCTGGAGATTCTGCTGGCCTGCCCGGAATCGGTCGAAACGACGTGTCTTCACATCGGACCGGGAGATTTTGAAAACCCTCGTTATCGCAGACTCCTCGAACTCTGCCTCGGACTCTGGAATGAAGAAGGAAAACACGCAGAAATCGGCACGCTGCTTGCGGCGTCCGATTCAGACTCAGAAATCATCAGCCTGATCAACGACATCCTGGATTCTGCAGAATCCCGGGGAACTCGCCGACTGATGCAGGAATCAGCAGAGACTGATTCTGAACAGAATATACCAGTACACCTCGAACGAGTTCTGCTCGTTCTCCTTGGACGCCGCGACCGGAAACTCGGGCAACTGTCAGCTGCACTTCGCAACGAACAGAAGTCCAGTGAAAGCGGACTTGATGAACAGACAAAAAATCGGCTGCGAGATTTACAACAATTTCGCAGAGAGCAAATGGGTAATCCCTCCCGATTGAAGTGATCAATTCCCGTGAAAAACCATCGGGGACGAATCACTTTTCGTACACGCCCCCGGGTTGTGAACAATATTGAACCGTACTCTGCGAATCTTCGACCGGGGAAATCCGGTGGGATGCATCGCACAGAAGTCGGATCCTGAACCGGATCAGAAAACAGAAAGAGCGTCGCTGATTTGCAGCGTCATGGAGTAAGCAGCATGCAGTGTCTGGATGAGGATCTTCGCAGTCTGATCGAGTCAGGCCTTCGACAGGGGCACCTGACGTTCGCTCAGGTCAATTCCTATCTGCCCGATGAGGCGACACATCCGCAGCATCTCGACAGGCTCATTTCGTGCCTGGAAGAACTCGATCTGCAGCTGGTGGAAGCTCCGATCGAAGAAGTACTGCCGGTGACTGCGGCAATTCGCAAGCGGCAGGAAATCCGCTTTGAGGATGACACCCGAGGTTCGGAGGATCCAATCCGTGTCTATCTGAGCCAGATGGGTGAAATCCCACTGCTCACTCGCGAAGAAGAAATCTATCTTGCCAAGCAGATTGAAGTCACGCGCCGCCGCTACCGTCGGGAACTTCTCTCCACTGAATTTGCACTCAGTTTCTGTCACGAGACGCTGCTGAAGGTCTACCGCGCAGAGCTTCCCTTCGACAGAACGATTAAAGTCTCGATGACTGAAAGTCTCGAAAAGGAACAGATCCTCGGGCGGATGCCGTTGAATCTGGCCACAATTGAAAGCATCAGGGAACGCGATCAGGAAGATTACGCAAAGCTGCGGGACTCGAGTCTCACTCCGGAAGCACAGGAACAGATTCGTGCATGCATGGCAGAGCGCCGTCGCCGCTGTGTAACACTCCTCGAAGAACTCAGCCTCAGAACACAGCGGCTGCAGCCGTGCATGAAACGACTGCAGCAGATCTCCGCTCGGATGTGTGAACTCCAGGAGCAGGTAGACAGCCTGAGAAATCTGCCTTCAGCAGACGACGAACGGGAAATGCTGCAGAGGGAACTTGACGATCTGAGTGAGATGACCTGTGAAACTCCACGCTCGCTGGCCGAGCGGGTTGCAGCAATCGAAGCTCGACACTCCGAATATGACAAGGCAATGCGCGATCTGTCCGGTGGAAATCTGCGACTGGTCGTTTCCATTGCCAAGAAGTATCGCAATCGTGGTCTCACCTTTCTCGATCTGATTCAGGAAGGCAATACCGGTCTGATGCGAGCGGTTGACAAATACGAGTACCGACGCGGATATAAGTTCTCCACCTATGCCACGTGGTGGATTCGTCAGGCGATTACGCGAGCCATCGCTGATCAGGCCCGTACCATTCGTGTTCCTGTCCACATGATCGAAGCAATGACCAGGCTGCGTGCTGCCGCACGCGTCCTGCTGCAGGAAAACGGGCGTGAACCAACGGTGGAAGAAATGGCTGAAGCAGCCAATGTTCCACTGGAAGAAGCTCGCCGAGTCATGCGTATCTCAAGGCAGCCGATCAGCCTCGACAAGCCCATCGGAGACGGTGAAGACAACGCCTTTGGCGACTTCATTGAAGACCGTGGCAATGACATCCCGGTAAGCAATGCCGCCTCCGAAATGCTCAAGGACAAGATTGACACTGTTCTGAAAACACTGACCTACCGTGAACGCGAGATCATCAAACTCCGCTACGGTCTGGGTGACGGTTACACCTACACCCTCGAAGAGGTTGGCCGGATCTTCAAAGTGACCCGCGAACGTGTCAGACAGATTGAAGCCAAGGCTGTTCGCAAACTGCAGCATCCGGTTCGCAGTCGACAGCTGCAGGGATTCCTTGAGGGGATCGCTTCTGTTGCCGGACACTAGCTCACGCCGGATCAGCAGAGAATCAGGGTCCACCTGCAGCTCTGCTTCACAATGCTGACATTCGCTGCTATTACTTGACAGCTCCGCATCACTTGCATGCAGGAGCTGTTTTTTTTGGCCGGCTGCCTATCACGCAATGGAAAACACGCTGCCACTTCGAAGACTCCCACTGGCCATTCTCCGTCTGGCTGCCGCTGTCGCGGCAATCGCGTCGGTCATGGTCGCGATATTCAATGATCCAGCTGGAGCATCCCTGTGGTGGCCCGGGGATACTCACCAGATGTTCGTCTCAGCACTCGGCGGAACTGTCTCTGAACAGGTCTCCGGTGAACTGACGACGTCTCTGCAGTGGATTCCGTTGTTTCTGAGGACTGCTGCTGCCGTCGTCCTGATGGTCAGCGTCCGCGCGTTTGTGCTTCGCATGTCCCCCGGCGGAAGCAGATCGACAGTCCTGCAGATTACTACAGATGCCGCGCAGAAACTGCGAACGGCCGTGGTGATCAGCCTCGTCTGGCTGGTGATCTGGTACCTCGCTCCACTGTCCGACAGCACGGCTCTGAGCGGGCTCATTTCAGGTACAGCTTCGTCCCTGCTGTCGTTTCTGCTGGCGATGCTGTTCAGCAGTGTGCTCACAGCGGCGGGCTCAGATCCATCCGGCAGTGGCAGCGGCGAGGCTGCAGCCGCCACTGCGAACGGACGTCTCAGTCACATCGTCTGCATGTCAATTCTTCTGGCTGCGGCCGTCGCCTGGCAATGCACATCCTTCTGGATGAATCAACGGCTGTATGCCGGACTCAACGTTCCGCATGGTGATTCGGCGATGTACGAAGAACACCTCTGGAACATCTGGCATGGAAAGGGATTTCGCAGCTATCTCGACCAGGGCCTGTTTCTGGGGGAACACATTCAGGTAATTCACCTGCTCCTGCTGCCCCTGCATCTGCTCCACCCTTCCTACCTGATGATGGAGTGGGTTTCTTCTGCCTGCCTGGCGATCTGTGCGATTCCAGTCTACCGCATGACACTCCGGCACTCCGGACGCCCCACTGTGGCTCTGCTGCTGGGGCTGTCATGGTTCTTCTGTTTCCCGATGCATTTTCTGGACATCGCCATCGATCTGAAGACGCTGCGCCCCTCCTGCTATGGACTGCCATTTCTGTTCTGGGGGATTGATCTGGCTGAGTCACGTCGCCTGCGACGAGCTGCCGTATGTCTCTTCATCGCTCTGCTGACTCAGGAAGACTTCGCCATTGTGATCGGCTCAATCGGTTTTGTCTTTCTGGCCCTTGAACTACGTCGTCCGATGGCTGAACGCTGTTCGCAGACAATCAGATGGTCGACCGCCGTCGGCATCTTTTCTGTGGTCTGGGTCCTTGCAGCAGTGCTGTTTGTGATTCCAGCGTTTCGAGATGGAGCAGTCGTGCACTACAGCCGCTACTTCGGTGATCTGGGGTCCAGCCCGGGTGACCTGCTGCGGACAGCACTGACGGCTCCGATACGAATTCTCCAGATCCTGATCAGTCAGCGTACGCTGCTGTATCTGGTCGTGCTGACAATCCCTACAGGGTTTCTTGCCTGGAAACGTCCGTTGCATCTGAGTGCCGGGTTGCTGACGTTTGTCATGCTCAGCCTGATTCAGCTGGATAACTCCCCGGGAAGTGGAGCCGAATCAGCATCAGCGTTGCCGCCTGTCCCTTATCACCATTTCCATGCTCCGCTGCTGCCGGTCATCTTCTGGGCTGCGGCAGCCGCCACTCGAACAGGCAGCAGCACATCGCATGCTCTGAAATCAAGATTCCGATCACTGACCTGCTGCCTGGCAGGGCCGCAGTTTGCAGCGGGAACAGCCCTGCTCTGCGCTGTTTTCTCTGCTCTGCCGAATTCGCTGTTTCCGTGTGGAGCCACCTTCTGGTCGGACACCTCCCTGTTTGGCAGAAACAATCTCTACGAACAGCACGAACGAGGTCGACAGCTGGAACGAATTCTGAGCGAAATCCCGGAGTCAGCTCGAGTCGCCTCCACGGACTATGTACACGCCCGTGTGACGCACTACGAACGCTCCTATGATTACAGTGGCTATCTGCGCGCCGTAAACAATTACCAGCCCGGAGTACCGGCGGACACAGACTACATCATCATCGACACGACCCACCGCTACAGCGAGATTCGACGAGCGGAAGATGTACCAGAGCTGCGTGATCACCCGGACCAGTGGGACCTGCTTCCCGAAACAGGCAACGGCATGTTTCTGGTGCTGAAACGAAATCGCTGAGGTCAGCTGGCTGGCGGTCAATACGCCATCAGCATTGCAGCTACTCTGCAAATCGTCCATCTGCGTACTGCCGCAGCAGAATCGAATTCTGCTCGTGAACACCGCCCCTGGAACGCAGCAGAGTGACCTGAATCCGATCCGGTTCCCCGATCTTTCCTTCCGGACGGACCTGTCTTTGCGTCATCAGCCTCAGATCCGCAAAGGAGGCCTGACGCAATGCCGCAGCAGGACGCAGCAACATCACTGTCACCAGGCTGGATTCAACTGCAAGCTGAAGTCTTCTGACAACCGAAGTGGTCGCTCGCGGCAGCCACGCCAGAACGACACGCACGCCTCGACTTCCTGCAGCCTGCTCCAGAGCCCACAACCACTGCCCCTGAACTGTCCCGTGATCATGGCCTGTCGAATAAGAACGCGACTTCGCCGCTGCTACAGCAGGAATTCTGACGAGCAGAATTCGAGACAACGGAATCCCCTGAGCTTCTGCACAGGCCGGATGAAACTCATTCCCCTGATCGATGACTGTCAGACAACCAGGACGCTGCAGCAATCCGGCAGATGCACGCAATGCAAGCGAACCTGCTGCCTGACCTGCCTGCGGACTGATCCACTCAACAACCGCCCCCTGCGGAATCCCCCCGGCAGGCAGCAACTGATCCAGAGCAGAAAGCCCTGTGGGCACGGGACAGGGGCCATCAGCCGACCGAGTCTGTGCGCGAATGCCATACATGCGGCTGCGCAACTCAAGAATTGTCTGCTCGCGCAGGCTGCTGGAAGATGAGGACATGGGAAACTCGCTGTCTGTGCAGCGTACAGCAGCAGCAACCGAAAAAGACCGGTTCTCTGAAGCGGCACGCCGTCACCGTGAACTGCAAACGGTTTCCCTACCAGCCGGAGGTTGCTCCGCGTTCAGCGTACGTGCATTCAGCACGCTGAACAACGGGTCCCCGACAGGGTCTGTGATTTGTCGAAACGGGCCCGGATCCACCGCAAAATCTGCAGGGAGCCCTGTTTCGCTGGTCTCTGAGCCGAGATCTGAACAATCCCAGCCCGGAAATCGCCTGCTTTCCGTTCATCGGTCCGCAGACACCAGGCAGGTTAGGCAGGAATCCGGATGCTGTCAATCCGCAAGAAAGTCCACCGCGACAGGTTAACTGTACGGAATCTCTCGACTGATCAGCCCGAGCGTCCCCAATTCCGGCAGCAACCACCATTCCTTACCGCAAACAATGACGCTGCTGTGCTTTGTGGTTAGACTTGGTGGTTCAATAATGAACTGGCGATCTGCACTTCTGTCGCTCTGTTGTTCACTGTGGCAGACCACGCCGCAAACTCCATCAACTTTTCCTGTGAATCTTCGATCCATGTCCGACAAACGCAATCTGTTCAACAAGATCTGGGACCTTCATTCCGTACGAACACTGCCTGGCGGACAGACCCAGCTGATGATCG
>JALQUR010000534.1 GCA_023260695.1 Planctomycetaceae bacterium | reverse complement strand
GGGGCCGGAATTCCGATAACCTGCACAGTCCGAATGAACATATTCACCTGCAGGATTTCCATCGAGGAACTCTTGCCAGTGCCTGCCTCTGGCAGGAACTCGCCAGCGTTTCCATCGCCGACTGATCGTCGTCTGCGGTGGGTTGCCGGTGACCATTCCGAATCACGCTGAAGGAATCCTGCTCAGCGGTCGATCCTGTTCTTCAGCAAATGACCTTCGCTGTGACGGACCGGCAGCCTGCAACAACGTTTGCATTTGCGATGCCGGTGCCGAGCCGCCGGATGATCTTTTTCTGATCCCAAACCCTGTTCTGTTCCGGGAGCACCAACAGTCTCCCGGCATGCGATCTCTGAGGAGCCTGACCCATGCTGGACCTGCAGTTTATCTGCGATCATCGCGACGAAGTGGCTGAAAACTGTCGGCTTCGTGGTGTTACCGCGGATATCAATGCCGTTGTTCAGCTGCGCGATGAACGCAATGCACTGATCGCCGCTGCCGACGACCTGCGACGCCGCCAGAACGAGGTCTCCGCCGGCATCCCCAAAGCCGCGGCAGATGAGCGCCCGGCACTCATCGAACTGGGACGCCAGCTCAGAACCGATGTTTCAGCCGCAGACGAAAAACTCCGGGAAATCGAAAGCCGGCTGCGTGATGAACAATCGCGAATCCCGAACCTGACACACCCGGATGCTCCTGTCGGGGGCGAGGATGATGCCGCTGAGATCCGTACATGGGGAGTGAAGCCCTCCTTCAGCTTCCAGCCACGCGATCATGTGGACATTGCCACACACCTCGATCTGATTGACTTTGAAGCCGGAGCCCGCGTGACGGGGTCGGGATTCTACTTTCTTAAGAACGATGCCGTACTCCTCGAAATGGCTCTCGTGCAGTTCGCTCTGACTAAGCTGCGGGCCGAAGGATTCACACTGTTCACGACTCCTGACCTCGCCCGTGACTCCGTCCTTGAAGGAATTGGCTTCAGCCCGCGCGGAAATGAAACGCAGATCTATTCGGTTGCAGACACCGACCTGAGTCTTGTGGCCACGGCCGAGATTACGCTGGGTGGAATCCAGAAGGATCAGATTCTGGATGAGGCAGATCTGCCGCTGCGATATGCCGGCCTGTCACACTGCTTCCGCACCGAAGCCGGAGCAGCCGGGCGGGCCACCCGCGGCATCTACCGAGTGCATCAGTTCACCAAGGTGGAAATGTTCGCCTACACCGGACCGGACCCGGAACTTTCCAATGCGGTTCATGCTGACATCCTGCGAATTGAGGAAGAGATCTTTCAGGCTCTGCAGATCCCGTACCGCGTGATCGATACCGCAACCGGTGATCTTGGTGGGCCCGCCTACCGCAAGTTTGATATCGAAGCATGGATGCCCGGACGCGGAGAAGGCGGGGAATACGGGGAAGTTACAAGTGCATCAAACTGCACCGATTATCAGGCCCGCCGGCTCAATATTCGCTGCCGCAACCCGGAACGGAAGGGCACTCAGTTTGCCCATACACTCAACGGAACGGCAATTTCCTGTGCCCGCGCTCTTGTCGCTCTGCTGGAAAACAATCAGCAGGAGGATGGCAGTGTGGTCGTTCCGGAAGTTCTCCGACCATGGGTTGGTCGCGACGTGCTGACGGCAGACTGATGATCCCACTGGAAGAATCGCGGCCCACCACCCTGTCGTGCACCTGATTCATTCCCCGGGGCTGCGCGCATCTCCAGAACCGGCAGTTTTTGCCGGACCCGCAGGGTTTGCGCAGTTTCCGCCTGTCGCCCCCTTCAGCTGACCCCAACCCGGACTGTACGGATCCGATGGATCCTGCGGGAAGTACCCTTTTCGATTGGCATCCGGGCTGCCCGATGCGAAGGATGTCAGAGTTACCGCTGCTCGGTTCATGGACGAGCTGACGACAGCTGGTTTGAAACACAGGACTCCCGAATCACCACCTGCCCCCCCGGCAGACTTTGATGGTGAGGCTGCGGAGACATCCTTCAAATCAGTAGCTCTGCATCATGAAAACCAGCCTGATCGCGTTCCTGTACCTCCTCTCACTGACTGCGGGTCTCACTGCAGCCACGGTCACCGAACCCCCTGCTGCTGAGACCGCGTTGTCGCAGGAGGAAGTGCGGGCTCGAAAACTGGCAGTGACCCTGAACTACTGTCACGCCGCCCTGCATCGGATTCGCAACGCTGAATCCATGCAGACAGTTCGTGAAGAACAGCAGCGGATTCTGAACAACATCGATCTGAATCAGATCAACGATCCGGAAGTCATTGCACTCTACCGATCCATCCTCGACGAAATTGGAACGCTCACCATCTCCAGCCGTGAGCAGACCGTGATCAGTGATGGCTTTAATCGCGATGTGCAGCGCAAGATGGGAACCGACCTGTTTGTCATGGGAGCACAGGCTGCTACGGGGCAACTTGGTTCCCTGATCCAGACAGGCGCCGCCAGCTGGTGGGACTACCGCAATACCCAGGCCCGCGCTGACAAGGCACGCTGGGACGTCCAGCGAAGTCAGCTGCAGTCGGTTTACGCCCGTTCCTCCACGTTTCTCGACAGCTTCTGGAAGCTGAGCCGCGATAATCAGATCCCCGATCGCTGGCTGCTCAGACCACAGAATCTCGACAAGCTTGAAGAGAACCTCGCGATTGAAGATCCGGAGGAGCGACTGCGAGCACTGCGTCGCCAGGAGCGATTTATGCAGTGCTACCCGCCGTACTGGTACTACGTTGCCAGAACGCAGCAGCGGATGGGAGATGCCGCGGCTGCCGAAGAGACATTTCGCAAGCTGGTTGAGATTGGTCGCGGCCATTTTCGCCAGGACGATATGCTCGCCGGCAGCCTCGCCAATCTGGCCCTGATGGAGGAAGCTCGTGGTGACCGCATGGCACTGGACACTGCTCGATCCGCCTGGGAACTCTCCTCCGTCAACTGGGAAGCAAACATCATCTGCGCGGCAATTATGTCACGCCACCAGAAGTACGATGAGGCGGAAGACCTGCTGCTGTGTAATGTTGAGGAAGGACTTGAAGAAGAGCAGAGTGCAGTCAGTCTTGTCTGGCTGCATTACACATCCGGTGACCATCCGCAGCTGGCACGGATGCTGCAGAATCCGAGATATGTCGGACTCGTGCCCATCCCGGCGCTGCTGATGTGTGCGCAGAAGCTCGGACCGGAGGAACTGCCGGAATGTGCCCGCAGACATCTGGCGTCCACACTCACCGCCGTTCCCGGCAACCACGGCGGCGTCAGCACAATCGCCGTGGCCGCAGTCCCTGGCTGGAAACTGCACCAGGCGGAAACACAAATCTCAGCGGGAACAGTGAAATTCAACTATGCCGGGTATCGCCAGATCCGGAACGGCACGGAGGTTTCCTTTACACCAGCGTTGAGAACGGCCTACCGCAACGAATTCAGCGGAGACCTGCTGCTGCACCTGCAGTATCCGGCCACGCCGCCGATTGAGGTACGTCTCAGCCGCGAGGCAGCGGCTCCTGCTCGGATTCCGCCTCGATTTCCGGGAGTGCTCTCGCCCCTGATCGGTACCCCGCAAGGTGAATCACAGCTGGCACAGTCCGTTTATCACGTCTCTGAAATTCGCATCGAAGATCTGAAACTCTCGTTCGAAGATCAGCAGCCAGTGGCTCTGGCGAATCCTTCGCGGATCGTCGCCCGCGACGACTTCTCCAGAGCAGATCGAGGCGTCTCCCTCCGCTGAACTTCAGCAATCCGGAGTTGTGGCGCGCAGAAAGAGGTCGACGGCTGTGCTCGTCGACCTCCAGTAAGCCTCTGCAGCGTCGCTGTCACAGCAGCGCGCTCAGATGACGCCACCATGCACGCGATACGGAGTTGCCAGATCAGGCTGATCCAGCCCCCAGATGCGCTCCCAGATTTCCGGGATGTGACGCATACTCTCTGACTGGTAGATGAGCTGACGGGCACGAATATCCGGATTCGGGCTCCAGATCGGCATCGCACAGCCTGCTGTCATCATTGAGCAGACCAGCATCAGTCCCACAAACAGTCGAAAACGAATTTTCATCGCTAGGTCCTTCCCTGGACACATCTGCCCAGCACTGCGGCAACATCCTGTTGCGCTGCTGTCGGGCAATCACTGATGATCC
>JALQUR010000393.1 GCA_023260695.1 Planctomycetaceae bacterium | reverse complement strand
AATGTGAATCGGCCCAGTCGCTTCATCGGTTCCGCGACGACAAACAGCGCCACGATCCAGCCCGCCAGGTAACCGATCGAGTACAGAAACCCGTCGTAGCCGAAGAACGCAATCATCCCGCAGATCCCCAGAAAGGATGCTGCACTCAGATAATCACCGGCAAAAGCGATTCCGTTGACAAACCACGGAATCTGTCCGTGTGCCGCAAAGTATCCTTCCGATGATTTTGCCTTCCGCCCCAGCCAGAAGCTGAGTCCCAGAGTAAAACCGACGAACAGAAAAAAGATCACTACCGCAAGTGCAGATGACTCGTAGATCATGCTCAGGCCTCCTTCGTATCACTCGGATCCGCGGAATCCCGGCTGATCAGTCCGTAGACACCTGACAGCACAACCGCACCAATAATCAGACCGAACCCGTAAACCAGGGCGAGGTTCAGGCCGGACAATACAGACCGCTCCATACTCTCCGGAGAGAACGCATTGACGGCCACAAAACCCACATAAAACAGCAGGTACAGAGAAAACAGGATCAATCCGATCCGGGCATTCGCATTCATTTCGAGTCACCTCAGATGAAATCGCCGCACCGTCTGCATTTCAGAACGGCCGGCTACATGCAGTACTTCAGCACACTGTCCGCGTCTCAGACATACGGTGTCTGCAGGCGAAACTTCGGCTGCTCGTCCAGCCATTTTTCAATTCGATCGGTCCGGGAAATGGCCACCGGCAGAAAGTCCAGTGCCTGCTGCAGTCGATCATTCGGCTCCGCACAACTGAATCGCAGAAAGCCAGCACCCGCAGCCCCAAAGCACTCCCCGCCAAGGCAGGCAACCCCGAACTGATCATCCGCTGCCTCCAGCAGATACAGCGCCAGTCCGTGGCTGGTGATCCCCAGACGATTGCAGACAGGTTTCACCGACGGGAACACATAAAACGTGGCTGTCGGATCAAGTGAACTGAAGCCTTCGATGCGGTTCAGCCCCTCAGTCAGCAGCACGACCTTCTCACGAAACTTGAGCATCGTGGCATCACGCTCCGAGGAGTCCTGCTGCAATGCCGCACGACCGGCGAGCTGCACGATTGGCGGAGTACAGGACAGCGTCGTATTGATCATCTTGCTGATCGCGTCGGTGATCTCTCGAGAGGAGGCACAGAACCCCAGCCGCCAGCCACTCATGGAGTAGGACTTGCTGAAGGTATACGCGGCCACACACTGATCCAGCATGCCGGGCTGAGCAGCGAGGGAATGATGCCGACCTTCCCAGACCATATGGCAATACGGTTCATCACTGAATACGGCGACGTCACGACCACGAATCAGGTCGGCAATGTCACGCAGATCCTGCTCGGTTGTCACGCCACCGGTAGGATTGTGGGGCGAATTAAGGAAGATCCCTCGCGGCGATGGATCTTCATTGAGGAAATCCTCGATGTCCGAGACCTGCGGCCGAAATTGCGTTTCCTGACGCAGTGGCTTGAGCACTGCGCGGGCCCCTCGCCGCTCAATATTCGGCAGGTAAGTCGGGAAATGCGGACTGAAGACCAGACAGCCATCCCCGGGATTCAGAAACGCCTCACAGAAAAACTGCTCGAAGATCTTCGCCCCCGGTCCGACCACCGTCTGATCCGCTTCGACAGGGATCGAAAACTCGTTCCGCAGAAACTCTGCTGCGGCCTGGCGGAATTCAGGAATTCCAGGTGACGGACAATAGTGCGACTGGTTCTCGTTGATGGCCTGCAGGCCGGACTGAATGGCCGATGCGGTGCTGTTGAACGGACTGTCGCCGATTTCCAGTTCCACGACATCCTTGCCCGTCGCCTTCAGTTTTTTTGCCGCCGCCAGAACTGTGAATGCGGTTTCCACGCTGAGCGATCTTGCGAATTCGCTGAGAACTGCTGCCATCGATTTCTGATTCCTTCGCAGCCGGTTGTCTCCGCTGCGTCACCTGATGAATTGTTGTGGACCCGGATGACTTCCGGGAAACCCCTGAAAACTGCCTGATCTGTACGAAGTGCGCAGGCCGCACGATTCCCGTCACTCGGCACGAACAGACCGACCTGTTCACCGCAGACTATGATGGAGTTTGCATGAAAAGGGAAACGTGGCCGTTGAAATCCACTCCCGACAGACCCTGCCGATTTCGACATTTTTCCCCACCCCGGAGCAGTCTCGGTGCCGAACTCAGTACTGAAACGGGATTTCACCCAACAAACGCCATCTCCCGGCGTAGTTCAGGGTACACTTCCGGAAAAGTCCCCGCGGTGCCCCGGAGGACTGCCCGGCCACTGTCAGAACGCGGAATCAGGCGATGATCGAAACTCGAAATCTCACGAAGCGCTACGGCAATCTGATTGCGGCCAACGACATTACCCTGCGGCTGGATGAGGGAGATGTCTTCGGGTTCATCGGCCCGAATGGTTCCGGCAAGACCACCACCATGCGGATGATCGCCACACTGCTGGCCCCGGACCATGGTGAAGCCTACGTCTGCGGAAAATCCATCTACACCGACCAGGAAGAAATTCGTCGACTGGTCGGATTCATGCCCGACTTCTTCGGTGTCTACGACGACATGACCGTGGTGGAATACCTCGAGTTCTTTGCAGCCACACATCGCATTCCAGCCGGCCGCCGCCGTGCGGTCGTGGAAGAAAAGCTGGAACTGGTCGACATGGCCTTCAAACGCGATGCCATGGTGAACGAACTGTCCCGCGGGCAGACACAGCGAATCGGCCTGGCTCGCACACTGCTCCACGATCCGCAGGTACTGCTGCTGGATGAACCCGCCAGTGGTCTCGACCCGCGTGCTCGAATTGAAATCCGAAACCTGCTGCGACGGCTTGGCGAAATGAAAAAGACCGTCATCGTGAGCAGCCACATTCTTCCCGAGCTGGCCGACGTCTGTACTCGCGTCGGCATGATCGAAAAGGGACACATGATCGTTGATGGCAATGTGGCCGAAGTCATGCGCAAGGCGCGACAGCGCATTCTGCTCAACATCCGCGTACGGGAAAACACAGACGCCGCCGCGAAACTGCTGGAACAGCTTGATCTGGTGGAAAAAGTTTCCATCAACAGCCAGCAACTCATCGAAGCAACGCTGCTGCCCGATACAGAGGACTACAGCACGATCCCCTCGGCCCTCGTCGAAGCCGGATTCGCCCTGACACTCTTCCGCGAAGAAGAGGTCAACCTCGAAACAGCCTTCCTGCAGCTCACGAAGGGCCTGGTGCAGTAAACAACTGCATCGCAACAGCAGCCGCTAGCGAGCCAGCGGAATGATTCGCGTGGTGCCGTTCGGTACAAACGCCTCTTCTGCAGCGGGTCGCTGTACTTCAACGCTCATTTCCAGCTCTTCAATCCATCGCCGCAGTTCATCATTGTATTCCGCTGACAGGTCGCTCTTGACCAGATTCCGCAGGAATTCTGCCGCGCCCTCGTCGGACATATTGGCCGCGTCAGCCGATGCAAAACGACTTTTCGGATCCGGATGCACCAGTCCTCGCAACAGGCGTATCAGCGGCTCGCTGTGCTGAAACTCATCCAGCGGCACCATCCTCGGCAGCCGATCCAGAATGTTCATCTTGGTCTGCACCAGCTGATCAAACGAAAGCCCGGCAAATGGGCGTGAGCCGGACAGCATCTCAATCAGCATGTAACCCAGACTGGCCAGATCGGACTGTGGAGTGGCCCGGTATCCGGTGAGCACTTCCGGAGCTGCATACTCCAGCGTACAGGGCTGACCCTCCGGCGGACGTCCCACCCAGAACGCCGAACCAATGTCGATGATCTTTACCTGACCATTGCGTTTCACCATCACGTTCGATGGCTTGAGGTCGCAGTGCATGATTCCGCCACGATGCAGCGCGGTGATGCCCTGCAGACACTCCCGCAGAATCGCCACCGCCATTCCGGGACGCATCCGACAGTTCAACGCTCCTGCCGTCACCACCTGCTGGTTCATCTGCACCCAGCGTTCCGCATCCACGGTCTGCTGCAGCTGCTCCAGACTGCCCCGCTGGAGCAGGTGCAGCAGGTCAACTCCGTCAACCCATTCCATCTCCATCATGTAGATTCCTTCCTCAAGCTGGAAGGAATGCACGGTGACCAGGTTGTCTTCCTGAATGCGGGCCACGAGGGAGGCGACTTCGGCCATCCGCTGCATTTCGCGACTGTAGAGCTTCGCGTTGTCGAACGCAGCCGGGGAGAAGAATTTCAACGCCACCGGAATTCGGAATGCCGCAGCTCCACGACGTTCCGCCAGCATAACACAGCCCTGACCTCCTGTTCCCAGCTTGCGCAGGAATGCTCGTTCCGAGGTCCACTTCGTGCCGCGACGGCCGAGCAGCCCCAGATACTGGGATTGCAGCGATTCCTGTTCTGCCGACTCAGGAGGGGAAATTGTCTCAGGGGTGTTCACGCTGAGGATCTCGGAAGCGGAGGGTGCTGACGATTCATCGATCGTCCACAGCAGGAGTATATCCGGCTCAGACTGCGAAAGGCGAGAGCACCTGCCGAATCCTGACATTGACCACCGCGAAGGGGCCCGCTTCCCGGAAATCGCAGCCGGCACCATGCTGCAGTGCGTCATTGATCCCGCACGACCGTCAGATCCCCTCAATCCCGATTCCTCTGAACCTTGCCCAGAATCGTGCCACAACGCAATCGGTACAATTCATGAGAACCCCAAAGGCAGGCAATTGACCTCACTTTACTCAATTTACCGCATTTCCTTATTTTCATCAGATATAATACAGGACGCTGACGGTCGTACGCACCGCTCAGATATTCGACTATGGGTGGCGCTGGATCAGATTGCCGCCGTTTTTCGCTGTCCCGCCGAATTCCGGAACAACACCATGCTCTTCAGATTGCTGCTGCTTGCCCTGTTCACGCTTTCAATCACCGCTGATGCCACCGCTGGCGATGACGGCTGCCGCCTGATCAAAGGCGTTTCCTCCATTTTCCGGAAATCAGATCCGGTTCCGGTGAAGCAGTATTACCGCGGCCAGGATGGTTCTCTGCGAGAACTGATCCCATACAGCGAAGCACTCAGTCGTTCCGAAGACGCCGAACGCCTTGAAGGCGAACTGGCCGAAACGCAGCAGCAACTGGCTGCTCAGCAGGAACAGAACGCCGCCGCAACGGCTCAGCTGGCCGCACTGCAGGAACAACTGGAAGCGGCCAACAAGAAACTGCAGGCCACGCAGAAACGCATGCAGGCGCAGATTGCTGACCTCAACAAGAAACTCAATGCAGAAGGATCTCGCGCCGAAAAGGCAGAGGCTGCTGCTGCCGAATCACAGAAGTCAGTTGTCACACTCACTCAGGAACAGAAGCAGCTGAACACAACCCTCACCTCAACTAAGAACGAGCTCAAGCAGGTCACTGATGCTCGTGATGCCGCTGTTGTTCGCGCGGAAAAGCTGCAGGAGACACTGACCGCTGCGGAAACATCCGTTCGCAAGGCCGAGGAAGAAATCAACGCGCTGCAGAAAGCGCTGGAAGAAAGTCAGAAAGCTGCCGAACAGAAAGTCCCGCAGCCGGAAGCAGGCACAACGGAAGAAACTCCAAAGGTTGAGGAACAACCTGCAACGCAGGAGCCTGCCGACGAACCAGCCGGTGAAGAACCAGCCGGTGAAGAACCAGCCGCTGAAGAACCAGCCGCTGAATGAACTCTGCTCAGCGAAGCACTCGATCAACGCCCGGCCTGCAGCCGGGCGTTTTTTTTGCAGCAAGCGTCCCGCGTGCGTCTGGGCCCGCGTGCACCTGGGCCCGCATGCACCAGGGCCAGCCTGCGGCGGGGTGGATTAATGCAATTCGTCTTGCTGGACGAATTGTGGTGAATCTGCCGTGGACCAGGAATGACGCGCGTGACACCGGGAGGAATTGGCTGTCAGGCGGGAGCCTGACCCGCGGCAACTCGCGCACGCGGGGATCCGGTCTCCCAACGACCAGACGCACACCACAGACTCTGCTGGCTTCCAGCCTGCCATGATTCAGGAAATCCCACCCTGCGCCACGACAACTTCCGCCCCTGCTTGACGCCTGCCGCACAGAAGATCAAACTCACAGCACACGAGATACTCCGGCAGGTTGATGTCATCCTGTGTCCCTCGGAAGAACTCATTTTATTGCAATCAGGCAGAGGCTGGACGTTATGAGCGGACCGATTGTCCGAACGGGAACCACACCCGCATTCTGGAAAAACTACGATCGCATCTTCGGTGACTCCGCCGCTGCCGGCAGCGACGGCTCGTCGAAGAAGAAGGCGGCAAAGAAGACCACCGCCACCGGGGCGGCGGCGAAGAAAAAGTCCACTGCAAAACCTGCAAAGAAGTCCGCTAAGAAAGCGTCAGCCAGCAAGAAGTGACTGCCGAGACAACAATCGAGCATCCTGCAGGACCACAGTCACCACGCCGGTGGCTGTGGTCTTTGTGCGCGATCTGGTTTGTTTTCGCCGCCAATGTGCTGCTGACAACACCGCTCCCCGGCCCCAACGAACCGCACTATCTCACGAAAGCCCTCGCTGCTGCCGATCCGGACTGGTGTGCCCGCGATTTCTTTCTCAGCTCCGCCAACGCTCACTACTGCTTTCTGAAACTGACCGGTCCGTTGACCTCGGCATTCGGCTTTCCAGCCGTCGCGCTGGCCGGACGACTGCTCTGCCTGACGCTTCTGGCCGCCGCCTGGCAGCAGCTGGCCGCGACACTCCTGCTGCGTCCACTCTTTGCTGTACTGGCCGCTGCGATCTTTGTGACCGTGTCACTGCTGGGTAGTTTTTCCGGCGAATGGATCCTCGGTGGCTTTGAATCCAAGGTCCCCGCCTGGGCACTCGGACTGTTCGCTGTCGCCGGCTGGATGCGGGCCATTCGCGATCACAACCGCCGCACGCTCACCATCGCCGGTATCTGCAACGGTGCGGCGATCGCGTTTCACCCGGTGGTGGGTGCGTGGTTCGCCATTTCCATTGCCCTTGCCTGGCTGCTGTCACTGTGGAGGCCACTTCGCGGAGCAACGAGTAATGATCAGCCACTGCTGGAGCCTCGCTCATCGCCTGCACAACTCACGCTGTACACGCTGGTCACCACGGTCGCTTCGCTGCCCGGACTTGTTCCGGCCGTCAGGTTTCTGCTGAACAATGATCTGCCGCAGAAAGATCAGGAACGCGCCGCATTCATTCAGGTCTTCTGGCGGCTCAGCCACCACCTGGATCCGTGGGCACTGTCGGGGCGGCAATGGCTGTTTGCGATTCTGGTCACAGGGCTGATTCTGGCGATCACTATCCGACTGCGTCGGGCTGAGCGTGAACTCTTGCGGCGACACTGCCTGCTGCTCAGCGTGTTTCTGATCTCGCTGCTGATCGCTGTGGCCGGTGTTGCCGTTGGCTGGCATCAGTTGCCACCGCCAAAGATTCCCGGCTGGCAATGGAAAGCCAGTCTGCTGCGTTTCTACCCCTTTCGATTCTATGACGGGATGCTGCCGATCTGTCTGGGGTTGACCACCGCGCAGCTGCTCCAGCACAGTTCTCCTCGCTGGCTGACGAACC
>JALQUR010000008.1 GCA_023260695.1 Planctomycetaceae bacterium | reverse complement strand
TTACGAATTCATAAAGCCGAGCTGTCTTCGGATAGAGAGAGTCATCCCCTGGAAACAGGTGGTATAGCAGGTCGCACCTGCAGGAAGGGACCGGCTGTCGGACAATAACGGGAGTGATCTGCATGTGCAGGCAGATCCGCTGCCCTGTTGTTTTCAGAACTGCAGAGATCTCCGGTCCGGATTTTGTAAGCGTTACGATTCGTCTCCGGTGAGCACTCAGGCAACAGTGGAGCACCCTCAAAAACAGTGGAGCACTGTCAGGTGAGCATTGCTGCGGTTCATACTTTCAGGCCAGGTCTCGATGCGCGACCGGAACCTGTGCCAGGACCGCCGACTTTTGTCTGATGGTTGTCCGCATTTCTGCCTGTGCAGCCGCGCCGAATGCAAGGGACTTTGAGATGGAACGGCCGCAGCCCCGGCAGCATTGTCGCCGTGTTCAGCTTCACCCTGCAAACTGCGTCCCTTACCGGATTGACGACCGATTGTTCTGCTTATGATGGTGATGCCAGTTGTAGCTGCGATGAACGGAATCGTGATCGCAGCGACTGCAGCGAACCGATCAATTGCAGAGGTGTCGGCGTGCAACAGGGGCGCATGTGTTCTGGTGCGTCGCCAGGCCCTGCAGGCATGGAATTCTGCATCATCTGTTCTGGACGTCCGGTATTTCGAGGCTGCTGAAAGCATGGTACGAGTCAACGAACAGAGCGTTGATCGAAACGGCTGGCGGCGAAGGCGTCTGGCACGTCCCGATACCGAGATCGAACATGTGCCTGAGGACGCCGGTGCTGCTTGTGGTGAGCCGGGCGAAACAGCTGGCGAGACAGGCTGGTTCAGCACGTTCAGATCCCGGCCCAGGGTGGAGGCTGCTTTGAGTTCCCCGGGAGTTCACGATGATCTGGCAGTCGTGGCCCGACGAATCACTCAGAAGACGCTTTCGCCACATCTCTGGAAGTGCTGTTGCTGCTGCGCGGTGTTGTTGCTGCTGCCCTGTCTGCTGCTGGCAGAATTGCCGAGCGACATGAAGGCAGCCGCGTTGGACTCCGGTAGTCAGGAGGCCGTCGCTACCTTACCAGCTGATGCGGGGGCGGCCGGAGCAGCCGGCGGCTCCAGCGCAGATCCGCTGCCACTGAACGCCATCCATACAGCCGTCGGCTTTGAGTTGTTTCTGGCAGCGCAGTTGTGCCTGTTTATTGCGCTGGTGCGTGGTCAGAGCGAAGTTGATTTTCGAGGCGACTATCGCTTCTGGAAATGGCTGTCGATGCAGCTGCTGCTGGCGGCATTCTTCTGTTCCGGTTCAGCGCTTACTCAGCTGACTGATTCGCTGCTGGCACTTGTGCTTCCGACTGCGGGCAGTATGTGGTCAGTTCGCCGCGTCATGTGGGTTGTACCGTTCGCCGCCGCATTTCTGGTGACGTCATATCGAGTGATGTGCGACATGAGTCGTAACCGTTTATCGCGATTGCTGATGGCCTGCGGGCTTGTGCTGGGTGGCTCACTCGCAATTCTGGATCTGCGAGGCAGTCTGCTGACCAGCTCAGTCTATGTTGCTGCAATTCGCCTGCTGAGCAGTGGTCTGATTCTTTCCGCTGCCATTCTGCAGGCGAGGTTTGTCTTTTACGTGGACCGCAATCCGCCGTCCGGCGGGCGCAGAATCCTGCCCTTGTTTCGTTCCGGCGAAAGTTCTGCCGAACGTGTCGAGCACTCTGCTGCTGCCTGATTCATTGCTCCTGAGGTGCGGAACAGTGCTGAAGGGAAGCGAGGTAGCATGGTGTTCATTGCTGGTCCATGGCGTGGATGTGATCCCACAGATCACCAGCGTAGGTTGGCACGGCCGTCTCCAGTTTCTGCAGCAGTCGGGGAGCGGTAGTGGCATCGCGAAGTTCGGCGACGTAGTCGAGGATCAGGCTGCGCGTTGCTGCGGAGTGGTTCAGCAGAAAATGCACCCAGCCCCACGACTCCGCATAGTCGCGTGCCGTCAGATCCTCAAAATTCGAGATCATTTCAAGGCGGAACAGATTCGGGCTCCAGCCTTCGTTGGTCAGCAGGAAGGCGGCGTCGTCGGCCGAACCGGACTTCACGTTGCGCTCCAGCTGCGCGCCCGCCGGGCCGCC
>JALQUR010000334.1 GCA_023260695.1 Planctomycetaceae bacterium | reverse complement strand
GGATCATCGACGGTGGCATTGTTGTTGACGAGCATCCTGTTCTTGAGGGGCGCCGCCAACATCGTATCGACCGGTGCCATCGTTCCGGGCGTCCGCAGCCACGAACACGAGAAATCCAACGACAATGATCGGCCGGATCGGCGAACTTTTGCCGCTCCTGTTACTGGCAATCTACGAGGTGATCAGTGCTGGCCTGACGATGAGGGGAAGACCATGAACGGTCTTGCACCTTCGACGCGCGTCAACTCCATCCGACGCAGGCTAGTCAACCTCAGGATGCATCGCGCGCTCAAGATCCTCGAGGCAACCAGACTGCGGATCGAACAGGGCCGGACCGACGGCATCGGAGGCGATCGACGACCCGCTGGGCGGGGAGTTTTCGCTGCGTGAGAATCGTCGGATCAGGGCAGCCTTGCCCATGGCCCGGTTGCCTGCCGTCAAAACCGTGGCCGGCTACGACTTTTCGTTCCAGCCATCGTTCGATCGTAACCGTATTCTCGCTCTTGCGGGTTCGACTTCATCGAACGCGCCGAGGTCGTCCATCTGCTGGGACCACCCGGCACCGGCAAGAGCTACATCGCAACGGCGCTGGCGGTCAAAGTGGTGCGAGCCGGCATGGCGATCTGCTTTATCCGCTCGCCAACCTGATCGCGCAACTGGCAAAGGCCGAACGCGAAGGAACGCTCGGGGAGACAATCCGCTTCCTGACCAGAGTCTCGCTGCTCGTGGTCGATGAGATCGGGTATCTGCCGGTCACGCCTGGCGGGGCCAACCTCTTCTTCCAGCTCGTCAACTCACGCTACGAAAAAGGTGCCATGATCCTCACCTCCAACCGCGGCTTTGCCGAATGGGGTGAGGTCTTCGGCGATCCTGTCGTCGCCACCGCCCTGCTGGATCGCCTGCTGCACCACGCCATCGTCATCCAGATCGAGGGTTCCAGTTATCGCCTCCGGCAACACGCAGACCTCGTGCCGGAGAACGCGCGGGCGAGGCCAAACATCAACCCACCAGCCCAGGCAAAACGCCGCGGACGTCCCCCCGGTCCGGCTGGTCCACCCGGAAGACCAGGCCCGCCACGTCCCGGACGCGCTCCGGGCAGCCCCCGCCCCGGACTTCCGCGCAACTGAACACCGACTGCCAATACAGGGCACATCTCCGTTCCAGGCTCTCACGACTGTTCCCGCATGAATCACTGCAACCTTCTGATCAAGACGCTGATCCTGCTTCTGCTGTCACATCATGCAGCTGCAGAAGATCCACGCTGGCCGCTCATTCACACCATTCCCGCGGCGGAAGCTCATCAGGCGGCGGCAGCAACGCAGGAACACTTCTACGCCATTTCCAGCACCGTTGTGGCTCGCTATGACCGCAAGTCCGGCACTCGCCAGGCAATCAGCTCCGGCGACGCAAAACATCTGAACAGTGGATTTCTGTGGAATGATCGGCTGCTGCTGGCTCATTCAAATTATCCTGCGGTGCCGGAACAAAGTCAGGTCATGCAGCTGAACCTGCAGACCATGCAGCTTGCCGTCTTTCATGACTTCCGGGACTACGGTGGCAGCCTGACGTGGGTGATTCGTCACGACAACAGATGGTGGTGCAACTTCGCTCGCTATGACCAGCACAATGCAGAAACATTTCTTGCCAGCTTCGATGACAACTGGAACGAACTTGACCGCTGGACATACCCACCAGAAGTGATCAGCCAACTGGGCAGGTACAGCCTTTCGGGTGGACTCTGGTACGACGATTCGCTGCTGACCACCGACCACGACAATGGCCGAATCTATCGTCTGCGGCTTCCCGCAGACGGTTCCGTGCTCAAGTTCATCGGCGTCGAACAGGTACCGTTTACCGGTCAGGGATTCGCCGTGGATCCGCTCACTGGCGGGCTGATCGGAATCAGCCGCAAGGAACAGCAGATTCGCCTGACGGGTCCATATCAGCCGCCAACTGACTGAAGGAAATCGACGCGGGCAGATCAGAAACCAGCAGGACCCGTGTGCCAGCCGCGCCCCCGACAGAAGCACACCGACACAGGCAGGCTGCCGGCCGACGATTGCATGTGGTCTGCACCTGAACTGCAGCCATTCGTCTCCTTGTGCTCGCGACGAGCAGTACACTTCGCGTGCAGGCGGGTTGTGAGTAAGATCCACCCGGTGCTTTGACCATGATGCGCTCTGTGCCCGTTGACCTGTGCGTCAATTGTTGTCACAGCGGATCTGGCTTCAGGAAATTCATTCTGAGCACCAGCACCATGGGCGTTCTTTGCAATCCTCCGCCTGCTCGGACCGCAGGAGCCAACATGAACTCACCGCTGCGAAATTTACCGCTGCGAAAATCACCGGACAGAAGCTGGCACAGGGTCACGCTGTTTCTGCTGGCAACGTGCAGCGTAATCCGGCCTGCTCAGGCTGCCGAAGAGCTCTCATTCAATCGGGACATCCGCCCGATTCTCTCAGAGAAGTGCTTTCATTGTCACGGACCCGATTCCGTATCCCGTGAGGCTGACCTGCGACTTGATACCGAAACCGGCCTGCGGTCCGTTACCACAGCAGATGGTACGAACGTTGCCGAACTGCTGCGACGCATCACTCATCAGGATCCGGATCAGGTCATGCCGCCTCCGGATTCCGGCTGGGAACTGACCGCTGCCGAAATGGAACGACTGCAACTCTGGATCAGGCAGGGGGCAGCCTGGCAGCAGCACTGGGCATTTCTGCCACCGGTGCGTCCGACGCCACCGGAAATCTCCGGCGTTGTTCATGTTCGCAACCCTGTCGATCAGTTCATTGTTGCAAGGCTTGCAGCGGCAGGGCTGAAACCCGCAGCTCCTGCAGACAGAACAACGCTGATCCGTCGAGTGACATTTGACCTGACCGGGCTGCCACCGACACCGGCAGACGTCGATGCCTTTTTGCAGGACGATTCTCCGCAGGCCTGGGAGCGTGTCGTTGATCGGCTGCTGGCTTCTCCGCAATATGGCGAACGCATGGCCACAATCTGGCTGGATGCCGCCCGCTATGCCGACAGTCACGGTTACAGTCTTGATCGCCGCCGAGTGATGTGGCCGTGGCGTGACTGGGTCATTTCCGCATTCAACCAGAACCTGCCCTTCGATCAGTTCACTGTGGAACAGATTGCCGGAGATCTGTTGCCGGATGCTACGATCGCGCAGCAGGTTGCCACGGGCTTCAACCGTAACCATCCGATTCAGAGCGAAGGCGGAGTCATCGACGAAGAGTACCGCGTAGAAACTGTCGTCGACCGCGTTGAGACCACTGCGGCGGTCTTCCTCGGACTGACTCTGGGATGTGCCCGCTGTCACGATCACAAGTACGACCCCGTATCACAGAAAGACTTCTATCAGTTCTACGCGCTGTTCAACAACGTCCCCGAGACAGCTCACGTGGGCAACCGCGACAATGATGCCGACAAGCCCATGCTGCAGGCAGCGTCAGTCCTGCAGCAGACACAGATCTCGCACCTGCAGGAACTGATCACCGCAGCGGAAGCAGCTTTGCAGCAGCAGCAGACAGTACAGCTTCCCCCTGTCGAAACGGTCTGGATCGACGATGAACTGCCGGCCGGTGCAAACGCATTTGGAAATGGTGGCGGACCTCAGGAATTCCGTTTTGTCGGCAGTGATGCAGCACCGGTCCTTTCCGGGAAAAGAGTATCACAGCGAGCCAGCGACGGCCGTGGACAACACGGCTTCGAAGGTGCACAGCCACTGACCATTCCCGCTGGCACAAAGCTGTTCACCTGGGTTTACCTGGATTCGGACAATCCGCCACAGGAAATCATGCTGCAGTTCAACGGTCCGAATGGATGGGAACATCGTGCCTGGTGGGGAAAGAACCTGATCGAATGGGGAACCGACGGCAGCAGCAGTCGCCTGCCTATGGGGCCACTTCCCGACACTGGCAAGTGGGTTCGTCTGGAAGTGGATGCCGCTGCCGTGGGGCTGACACCCGGATCGCAGATCACGGGCTGGGCCTTCACGCAGTACGACGGGCTGGTCCGCTGGGATAAGTCCGGAATTGTCAGCACACCAGTATCGCCGGCTGCAGCTCGTCTGCATGAACTGCGTGCTGAATTGCAGACCCTGCAGCAGGATCTTCCCACAGTGATGGTGATGGCTGAACTCAGCCCCCGCCGACCGACGCACATCCTGACACGGGGACAGTACGATCAGCCCTCGTCCGTAGAAGTGCAGCCGCAGTTGCCGGAAGTCCTTGGAGTACTCACTCCCAGTCATCCGGATCGACAGCACGCCGACCGACTCTCGCTCGCCCAATGGCTGGTCTCGGAGCAAAACCCACTGACTGCCCGCGTCACCGTCAATCGACTGTGGCAGATGTGCTTCGGTGCCGGGCTGGTTTCTACTCCGGAAGATTTTGGCTCCCAGGGCACCTTGCCGACACATCCGGAACTTCTGGACTGGCTGGCCACGGAGTTTGTTCGCAGCGGCTGGGATACCAGGGCCATGCTCCGGCTGCTGCTGACCTCCGCAACCTACAGGCAGTCGTCCGAGATCACGCAGGAACACCTGGCAGTGGATCCCCGCAACCAGCTGCTTTCCCGATCCGCTAGATTTCGCCTGCCTGCTGAAATGCTTCGCGACAATGCACTGTCGGTGAGCGACCTGCTGGAATCACGAATCGGCGGACCCAGCGTGCTTCCGTATCAGCCACCGGGGCTGTGGGACGATGTGGTCTACGGCAACGTTCCCAGGTTCCAGCAGGATCATGGCTGGAAACTATACCGCCGCAGCCTGTACACCTACTGGAAACGCTCAGTTCCACCACCGAATCTGCAGATCCTCGACGCCCCGTCACGAGAAGCGTGTGTTCTGCAGCGATCGCGAACCAATACACCGCTGACGTCTCTGGTACTGATGAACGATCCCACATTCGTGGAAGCCGCCCGCTGCCTTGCCGAACGTGCTCTGCGGGAAGTCACTGGCGATGATGAACAGCGAGTGAGATGGTTGTTCCGGGTCACAACGTCGCGAGTACCGAACGACCGGGAACTTCAGCTGCTGCTGGCTGCTGTGCAGCACAGCCGTGAGCGTTACCTCGCAGATCCTCAGGCTGCGGAGCAACTGATGACGGTCGGTGAATCTGCCTGGGATCAGCAACTGGAATGCACTGAGATTGCAGCATTCAGCAGCATCTGCAGTGCACTTCTGAACACAGATGAAGTGATCAGCAGGAATTGACACAGCGATGATCAGCAATGAACTTCAGACCGCCATCACCCGCCGTGCCCTGCTCTCACAGTCCGGCTGCGGAATCGGGGCAACTGCTCTGTCGACGCTGCTTTCCGACAATCGCGTGCAGGGCGCCACAATGTTCGGCACCGGCCCGGCGAAGCGTGTGATCTATCTGTTTCAGAGTGGTGCACCTTCGCAGTTCGAACTCTTCGACCACAAACCAAAACTGGAAGAACTGCACGGCACGGAACTTCCTGCGGAGTTCTTTGAAGGCCAGCGGCAGACCGGAATGACCGCAGCTCAGAAGAAGCAGGTATGCCGCTCGATCTACCAGTTCCGGAATCACGGTGACAGTGCGGCTGAAATCAGCGAGAATCTGCCGCACCTTGCCAGTGTCGCAGATGACCTGTGCATCATTCGCAGTATGCAGACACAGGCGATCAATCACGACCCGGCCATCACCTTCTTTCAGACCGGATTCCAGCAGGCCGGTCGCCCGAGCATGGGAGCCTGGATCAGCTACGGACTGGGATCAGAAAACAGTGATCTGCCCGCCTACGTAGTGATGATTTCAGAGGGTAGTGCCAAGCGTGACTCACAGGCCCTTTACGACAGGCTCTGGGGAAATGGATTCCTGCCCTCTGCGCACCAGGGGGTCAAGTTTCGTGCCAGCGGTGACCCGGTGCTGTACCTGTCCAATCCAGCTGGTGTCAGTTCCGCCCAGCGGCGTGACATCCTTGATCTCAGTAACGCACTGAACCAGCAGCATTATGATCGGCTGGGTGATCCGGAAACTCTGGCGAGGATCCGGCAGGCAGAATTGGCGTTTCGGATGCAGACATCCGTTCCGGATCTGATGGACACCTCCGGTGAACCTCAGCATGTGTTTGATCTGTACGGTGAAAATGCCCGAATTCCCGGGACGTACGCGGCCAATTGCCTGCTTGCTCGTCGGCTCGCCGAGCAGGGCGTGAGGTTCATTCAGCTGTACCACCGCGGCTGGGATCAGCACGGCGACCTGCCCCGCGACCTGCCGCTGCAATGTGGCGATATTGATCAGCCTTCTGCCGGGCTGATCACAGACCTGAAACAGCGGGGAATGCTGGAGGAGACACTGGTCATCTGGGGCGGAGAATTCGGACGAACCGTCTACGCCCAGGGCGGCCTGAACATGGAACGCTACGGACGCGATCATCATCCCAGATGCTTCAGCATGTGGATGGCAGGTGGAGGCATCCGCAATGGCATGACCTGGGGACAAACGGATGACTTCTCCTTCAATGTCGTGGAGAACCCGGTCCATGTTTACGATCTGCACGCCACCATGCTGCACTGCCTTGGCGTCGATCATGAACGACTGACCTTCAAATTCCAGGGCCGTCACTATCGACTTACGGATGTCCATGGCCGTGTGATCGAAGAGCTGCTGGCGTAACCCGGTACGGATCTGAATTCAACCTGCCTCATTGCAACAGATCGGCCCGCCGCAGCATGTTCCGGCCACGGCACTCGACGGCACCACATCAGGAGCAAGTGCTCATGTCCCCCAACATGCAAATGCGTCTCAAACCGGAAACACTGGCGCGTTACAATCTGCCGGATATTCCCTGGCCGCTGCCGATCGCTGCATTTGCTGCAGCAGTTTCCGAGCCGGCCGAACTGCTCTTCGCTGAGATGCTCTTTGCACTGCAGAATCAGTCCGATGACGAACCGTCAGCCTGGAAGTCGCTGGAGCCCGCGATGAATCGGCTTGCAGAGCTGGTCAGCGAGGACCTCAATGCGTCCCCGCCTGATGATCAGCTGCTGGCGATCGGCAGTGAAACCTGGTGGCTGGAACTCGGGCCGGTGGACCTTACAAAAAAACTGATCGCCATACTCCGCAGCGACGAGATCATTGCAGCAGTTTGTCCTCGAGAAGACGGTCGACTGCGAATCGCAGTCTATCGACCACTGGATTCGTCCAGCCTCTCGAAACTGCTGGCCGCCAGCATTCATCCGGATCCCGAATATGGAGTCTGCATGCGGCCGAACAACTGGGAATACCTTGTGGATGCCTCGTTCGGGATGGGCAACAGTCTCGCCTCAATCGAAGAACGGCCCTGTCTGCAATTGTTTCCGGACCAGAATGAGGCCCCCTCGGATGAACCGACACCGGAGTGGCGAACTGACACACGACCATTACCGCGACCGCTGCCAGTCGTGGCGGCTGAAATTGGTGTCTATTACACGCTCTCGAACGAAGCAGGCTCCGAGACAAAGTAATCAGCGCCTGATCATCATCAACTCCTGCACGCCGCCTGCCGCCCTGATTACTCGCCGCCCTGATTACCCTGCTGACGGCCACTGCAGTCGCACTGCCATTGGAACAGCGTCAGGTCGCCGTGGAAATGCATGAGTCCGGCCGACAGGAAGTCTTCGATCGGCCACTCGATCCGGTAACAATCATTGTTGGCGTTGCCGGGCGCACACCCAGATCAGAAACGCTCGCGCGGAGTCAATGACGAACGACATGGGCATCTGACAATTCGCATCGCAGGCCCCCGTCGATCTGCATCAGGCCACATTCAGCATTTCGCGACGACAGTACCAGCATCCCGACCGCTGCTGAGTCTTCGAGCCAGCAGGGATGCTGTGAGTGCGGTTCCAAACACAAAACCGATCACTCCCCCTCCCATGGAACCGACAGACTGAAGCATCACCTTCAAAATCGTTCCCGGGATGAGCCCCACCAGGTAGCAGAACACGATTACGAGCGCATTCGGCAGCCGCTTGCGAAATGTCGGCCAGACGAAAGTGGACACCGTATTGAAAACGGAAAAACAGGCCAGCAATGCGTAAAACACCCCCCCACGCAGGTGCTGCTGTAGTTCCACAAGTGCCGCCAGAACTGCGAAATCAACAATCAGAATCCCGTCAGCCGCTCGATCATTCAGTTTCTGTCCGTCCAGGTCTGAATGAGAACTCATTGTAAGGTTGCTTCTGAGCATGGGACTTCTCCGACCGTCATTCCGTTACGTCGTTCTGCATTCATTGGCTGAACTGCAGCACGGCTGTCCAATTCGTTAATAATCGATGACGGAAGGGACTGCAAAACGAAGCACCTCTTTTTGGCCCGACATGCACGTTGACAAAAAGCGACCGAAAAGCGTTTCGGAATCATCGGCTCAACCCGACCACGTGGCTCGAACCACAGCTGTCCT
>JALQUR010000288.1 GCA_023260695.1 Planctomycetaceae bacterium | reverse complement strand
GGGGATACCCATGCCTTCCGGAATCACTGCACCCGCTCGGACGCGAACAACAAATTCCCCACTCTCCGGATACTCCATCATCGTCGCCGGAAAACGACCGTGAGGCGGCATACGATTCCCAACTGGACCACCCTGCTGACGCTGGTTTACAGCCGTCGGCTCATCAAATCGATGACTGAAGACCTGCGGCGGGGGACCTTCCACAATCGCTTTGTCCATCGCCAGTCGAGCAGCCTGCAGGTAATACTCAATCTGCAGCGGAGAAATCCCCAGAGTCGCTCCGTTGTTATGAAACCCATCCGCAGATGCAGATTCCGGAGGCAGGTCGCGAGCAAAATTGAACTGAATCCCGAGCAGATCCTGCAGCGTATTGTTGTACTCGTACCGTGTCAGTCGCCGGAGTACTGCACGCTGAGTTTTCCCCTGCCGCTGATCAATCACACGCTGCAGATTGTCACGAATCCAGCTGGTGACCAGTTGACGCTGCTGCTCATCAGGCTGCGGCTGATCCTCCGGAGGCATGTCGCCCACACTGATCCGATTGAGCACATCGTGCCAGGTTTCTGCAGATGCACCGCCAAACTGCAGATCCAGCTGATCAAGCCGTAACTCCGCTTTTTGCAGGTCCGGTCCATGGCACGAATAGCAGTGCTGCTGAAGCACCTGCTGGACGCGTTCCGGCGTGCCCTGCTGAGCGGCACAGAAATCGAAGACCAGTAACTGAGGTGCACACAGCAGCAACAGCAAGCAATGGTATCGGCACCATGCCATGGATCGAGTTCCGGGGGAAGGAAGAAAACTGATGCAGGACCGAATGATCTGCCTGAACAGCCTGGAGTAACCATCTCGCCGTCTGCACGACCTTATTCTGAAAGTCGAACGGTATCCGGGAGCGAATCTCGCAGGGGCATTGCCCATTGCAATCACTGCGGTGTCGTATTCAGGTACATCCGCACATTGTGCGTGGCCCGCCCACCGGACGCAATATCCGGACGACCGTCCCCGTTGAAGTCAGCTACGGTCACGTCCTCTGTCGCCACTTCACCCTCGTCAAGAACTACCGAGTCCCACTGCTTTCCATCTGCGTCGGTACTGCTCCAGACCATCACACCAAACTTCTCCGGTGTATCGCTGTGCCCAAAGACGATTTCATCGTCACCATCGCCGTCAAAATCCGCCGTTCGCAATGCATGACCACGGCGAAAACCGGAGTGAATAATCAGTGGCTCCCACGCGGCACCTGACTCAGCCGGTTCGCAATACACGGCCAGCTCGTCTCCGTGCATCGGCTGCACCGCCACCAGGAATCGTCGACCATTCCCCAGACGACCCACACGAATCTCGCCAGCACCGTTCTGATTAACATCCCCCTGACCGCTTTTTCCGGGAGCCAGCAGCTTGCCCTGCCACTCATCTCCGTCACGCTGGATCAATGTGAGCCCTTCACGGCTGGCTGCAATTGTGTCAATCGCCCCCTGCCCGTCAAAGTCAAGATGCAGATGATTGTGCATCCGATTGAGCTGAGCACTGAGTACCGTTGCTGGCCAGCGATCACGCGCTGGTGAGCCGGGGATCTCAAAGGCAAGTAAACGGACGCCGTCTCCCTGACTGGCGTTGAGCGGTGAGACGACCAGCTGCGGACGCCCCTTTCCCAGCACATCTGCCCAGTGCATCCGATGAATGGACTGCTCTTCGCCGATGGATTCCACCTGCCACAACGCCTGCGGATCTTCCGTTCGATGAATCCAGTACAACGATCCGCCACGCGGCCAGCCTGCCCCGATCGCGAAGTCCACCTTGCCATCGCCCGTGATATCCTGAGCAGCGATGCAGACGTGATCGAGCGGCAGCTGATCCTGCAGAATGACATGCGGCTTCCATGATGGCTGCTCATACCAGATCACCCGGTTCTCCGTGAGCGCCACCAGGTCCATGTCACCGTCACCGTCCACGTCTGCATGAGTCAATGCGTAAACCACCTTGCCCGGGTTGCCGTCGATCTCAACCGTCTGAAACTGAGGCTTCTGCGGTTGCGCATGCACCACCGCCTGCGGCAGAATTCCTGCTGCCAACGCCAGAAGACCTGCCGCCACTCTGCTCACCCGTCGCATGCTCATCTCCTCACCCTTCCTGCAGATCTGTACCACCGATTCACAGCCAGCGTCTGTATACGACGAAGACCGCCGCAAGCTACCGGAACATTCAATCAGATCCTGCAGTCAACGGCGAGTCTGCCGGCAGAAATTCAGCGCTGCGGGCGAGATCGGTCAGGTTACCACAGTGGCGGCTGCATTGTGGCGGCTGCATTGTGGCCACTGTGACCTGGTCGCGGGGCAGTGGTCGCGGGGCAGTGGTCGCTGCACGCCGTACCCCGGCACACTGGGCAGCCCCGCTTATGAGACCGTCTGAACTCTGTGCCCACCCGGATACTGCGCCCCGGAAACAGGACACCCGAGCACGGGACCTCAAACAGCCGACGCGCTGCAGTGCATGCTGAGTGCATCGTGAGTGCGCGCTGCAGTGCATGGTGGGAGCGGTTATGCACGGTCGCCAGGAAGGATGTTGCGATTCACCAGATCGCGGAACTGCGGGCGGGCCATCATGAACGGATCTGAGCTACCGCGGAGTCAATTCTCGAACAGCACCCGTCGAACCAGACGCCGTCCCACTCGCAGGCGTGCGAGGAACAGACCGCGCGAGTGTACTCTGGTCTGAGAACAGAATCTGTTCGTACCACCCATGCAACTCAACCGTATTCCCACAGTGCGTCACCGGCAGGACAAATCGCAGCCGTAAATGAGGCCGCTCGCGAAACCAGTTGTTCAGCGCATGAGACAAATATGTGGGCAGGTCAGGACCGGGTTCTCCCTGGCCCGGAAAGACTCGCACCCAACCACCCATATCCAGCTGCTTGATGCCAATTCGTGCTGTTGCCATCTTTGTGTTCGCTTGCCCGCCTGCTGATCAACACTACCCACTACCCACTGCCTGCCAGCTGACCACTGACCACTGACCACTGACCACTGACCGCTGCTTCCGATCTTCTGACGCAGTCATCACCGCTTCGTGCTGCCGGTCGTCGACGCACTGGTGCGAATCAGACCCGCAAAGACACCGCAAATCCGAATCTGCTCGGCAGCATAAATCTGGTCCCGCATCCGGCTGTTCGCCGGGGAAAGACGGACGCATTTGCCCTTGAGTTCATACCGTTTGAGCGTTGCTTCCTGTCCTTCCACCAGCGCTACAACCGTCTGGCCATTTCGAGCACGATCGGTGCGGCGAATAATCGCCAGATCCCCGTCGTGAATGCCGTCCTCGATCATCGAATCTCCGTTGACCCGCAACAGAAAATGATCACGCGGATCGAATGTGCGGTTCAGATCGAATGTCTCAACATCTTCCACCGCATCAATCGGTGATCCAGCCGCGACATCCCCCAGCACACGAAACGGCTGCTGCTGCAGCCCCGCAGCCGCCAGCAACAGGTCTTCCTCCAGCCCGAGTACATCTGCCAGCCGTAATACAGACTCCCGACCCAGACGGTCGTGCCCATTTTCGACTTTCGACAGGTGACTGAAGTGAATCTCCATCTGGCTGGCAAGCTGCCGCAGCGAAATCCCGCGTTCCTGACGAATCCGACGGATCAACACACCCAACGTCTCTGTCATGACTGAACCTGCAAGACAGCCTCCGCTGAAGACAATTCTGACAATACCGAATCCGGCAACACTGGTACCGGCGAATGCGACCTGCGCAACAACGCCTGCCGCAATGAAGACCCAGACGACAAACCAACCTGCTGTCGCCTCGAAACAGCTTTCTGTACCAGCACCTGCTGCGCCGCAGCCTGCTGTGCAGATGACTCAGCTGCTGCTGTGGAAACGGCCGCTGTGGGAACAGCCGCTGTGGGAACAGCCGCTGTGGGAACAGCCGCTGTGGGAACAGCCGCTGTGGGAACAGCCGCTGTGGGAACAGCCGCTGTGGGAACAGCC
>JALQUR010000238.1 GCA_023260695.1 Planctomycetaceae bacterium | reverse complement strand
GTCGCATTGAGCGTTACGGACAGGAATCCTGAGGTGCTGTTCAGTCAGGGCATTTGTCTGATGAAGAGTCATAAGTTCAAAGAGGCAGCTGAGGATTTCGATGAACTGGTAACGAGATTTCCGGACGCTTTTGAGTTTCTTCTACAAAGAGCTCAAGCAAGACGAATGTTACTGCAATATGAGCCCGCGCTGGCTGACATTAATGCGGCTCTTTTGATTCGCCCCACTTCTGTCCGCTGCCAATTGGCGAAAGTCAGCGTACTTCAGCGTCTGAAACGTGACGTGGAGGCTGATGAAATGCTTGCAAAATCGATGAAAGTGGTTCCGGACCGTGCTTCCGATGCAGTGGCGCAAGCAACTTTGATGATTGGGACGGCTCCTCAGCAAGCGCTTGAACGGTTGAAGCATGCGGAGACCAGATATGGCTCGCATCCCGAGATAATGCAGCCGATGGCACATATTTACTCTGAACAGCTGTCCGAGATTGATGAGTCAATCGCGGTTCTGGATCGGCTGCTGGCCCAGAACCCGCTATATCCGCTGGCACTGTCGGGGCGAGCAGTCCTGCATGCTCGAAATGGGGACTGGACGGCTGCACAGGCCGACCTTGACGTTCTTGAACAGTACCCAGGGTTACAGACCAACCAGATTCGTTATCAGATGGCAAGTGCCTACGCCGTCGGGGCCCGTCAGAATCCGGCGCTGCAGGAGCGTGCTCTGAGTTTGCTGGCTCGAGCGGTTACCGGTGGATATGGTCGCCGCACGCTCGACCGAGACCCGGATCTGCAGGCAATTCAGGGGACAGAGCGATTCCGGTCCATCATGCGAGTGGCGGATTTGCTGGAAAAATCGGGGTGGTAACCGATCCTGAATGCTCTGACTGATGGGGGGCGGGAGCAGGAATTCAGAAAACTCGAAAAAACTTTTCAGAATTGTGGCGGGGTGTTTGCGCAGTTGGGCCTTCCGGCTGCAGCGATATGCGATTCCGCATGCCCGCTACTCACCATCGCACATTCTGGAAGGTATTCATATGTTTCTGCGTCGTCAGTCTCGCAGGAATCGTCGACAGGGAGCGTCGGCTGCATTTGTTACAGAGTCACTGGAGGGTCGTGAACTTCTGACCACGTTCGGAAATGCCTGGGACGATGCTCGCGGACTCACCGTCAGCTTCCCGGCAGACGGAACGCCACTTGGTGCCACCGGCAGTGAACTCCGCGGTCTGCTCGATGAATCAGCGGATCGTTCTGCGTGGCAGACGGCAATTCTGCAGGCATTTCAGACGTGGTCTGAAGTGGCCGATATCAATTTCGGGCTGGTGGCTGACCGTGGGGATGCATTCGGTGCCGTTGGGCTGTCCAGTTCCGATCCTCGTTTCGGTGATTTCCGCATCGGTGCTCTGCCGCTGCCGGGGGTTCTGGCGAACGCCGTCCCTGGACAGGCTGTCGCTGGCACCTGGTCTGGCGATATCTTTTTCAGTACAGAGACAAACTGGTATCTCGCCAACGTCGGTTCCGGTCATTCAGTTGCGGCTGAAGGTGCCTATGATCTGTACAGCGTCGCACTGCAAGAGGTCGGGAATGCTCTGGGACTTGCCGACGTGGACGCTCCGGGTTCAGTCATGTCTGCTCATTATACCGGTGCGGTATCCGGATTGACTGCAATCGATATTGCCGCCATTCAGGCAGTTTACGGCCAGCGGACAGATCCTTTTGAAACAGTATCCAACGACAGTCGTGAAACAGCGACGGCGATTCAGCTGAGCGGAACAGAAGCTGCTGCTGGTGTTGCCGTGCGGTCCGGCAGTCTGCTCAACGCAGCAGATTCCGACGTGTATTCGTTCGTTGTGCCGGAAGGGGTGACAGCGGCAGCAGTGACTTTGCGTGCTCAGGGGATCAGCCTGCTGGAATCTGAGCTGGACCTGCGTTCTGCGGCTGGCGGGCGAGTTGCCGTTGGTTACTCAAAGAGTGTCTTTGATAACGATGTCCGCGTGGTGTCGGCCAGCCTGCATGCCGGGGCAACCTATTACGTCCATGTCGACAGTCAGAAAAACTCCGACTTCGCCAGTGGTGACTACCAGCTGGAACTGAACTTCAATCCGGAATCTGACTGGCTGCCGGTAAATGGTCGTCAGCACGACGCAGGTCGCTACAACGGGCGAGCTCGACTGGACGATGCTGACCGAGTTGATCTGCCGGGACTGTTTGCCGGGGCGATCCTTGACGGTGAGACTGCGGGGAACAATACATTTGTTACCGCC
>JALQUR010000174.1 GCA_023260695.1 Planctomycetaceae bacterium | reverse complement strand
GATCTGCGAACACAGACCAGCAGTTCTTCACCAAGCGGTGCCGGTGTATCTGCGGCCACCGCCATGAAGGCACCTTCAAGGTTTCGTCCCGTGCGAGCAAATCTCGCCATTTCTTCCGCCACAAGTGGCAACTGCTGAAGGATCTTTGCCTGCCGCCGGAAGCGAAAGAATGAAGTGAGTGCCAGCGGAGTGATCATCCCTGCAACGCCGAGCACGACCGCAACCAGTGGCATCTCGAACAGAATCAGCATCGGGCCGCCGAGCGATACGCCAAGGAACAGACACATGCTGAGCAGCAGCTCACCGGAAACCTTCAGCCCGGACTGCATCACAAGTCTGTCGAACCAGCCGTTGACAGCACTCTCTGTGGAATTCTGATTCCCGGAACTGAATCCAGAATCCTCGCGCAGAATCTCCGCGAATTCGGGACGTCGCTCCACCTGAATCGGAATTTTTCCGGGCACACTCATTTCGTTGATCCGCTTAGCCAGTCCTTCATCGCCCCTGAAACAGCAGCACTGAACAGACCAGTTACTGTCTGCTGACAACGATGCGCCGCTGAACCCCGATCATTTGACAGTCGCCAGCTCACGCGCCTCAAACATGGACCGGAACTGATCGATGTTCATACCACCAAGTGCCAGTCGACGCAGAGCCATCGGCTGATAGCCAGTCGCATAGAATGCCCCGCCCGGCCGACCCGCCACAATTTCCCCCGTCATGCGATAGACGAAGATGTCATCAATCTTCCAGTCACCGTCCTGCAGACCGGAGACCTCTGAGATACGAGTTACCACACGCTGCCCGGTCTGCAGTCGCGTTACGTGAATCACGAGGTCAACGGCATTGCAGATGTACTGTCGGGCGACAAGCGATGGCAGTTCCGCACCTGACAGGGCGATCATCAATTCCAGTCGGTCCAGCGTCTCCTTCGCGTCATTCGCGTGCAGAGTACTCATCGATCCGTCGTGACCGGTGTTCATGGCCTGCAGCATTTCCAGCACTTCGGATCCGCGCGCTTCCCCAACGATGATTCGGTCAGGTCGCATTCGCAGAGCATTTCGAAGCAGGTCACGCTGAGTCACCGCACCGCGGCCTTCGAGATTCGGCAGACGCGTCTCCAGTGCCACAACATCTCGCTGCTGCAGCTTCAGTTCCGCTGTTTCTTCAATCGTCACGACACGCTCAGTCCCCGGGATATAGCGACTGATGCAGTTGAGCATGGTCGTTTTACCCGCACCGGTACCACCGCTCACAACGATGTTCATTCGGCCCTGAACCGAAAGTACAAGGAAGTCCGCCATCTCGGCTGCCAGCGAACCACTCGAAATCAGGTTTTCAATCTCCAGTCGTTTGTTTCCAAAACGACGAATCGACACCGTCGGACCAGCTACCGCCAGTGGTGGAATCACCGCATTGAATCGGGATCCGTCCGGCAGACGCGCGTCAACCATTGGATTGGCTTCGTCGATACGACGACCGGCACGTCCCACAAGTCGATGAATGAACTGCAACAGGTGACCGTCGTCGGTAAAGCGAAGATCTGTTTCTGACAGCAGACCCTTCTTTTCAACCAGAATCCTGTTACACCCGTTGATCAGAATATCTGTGACGTCCGGATCCACCATCAATGATTCAATCGGACCAAATCCGTAGATCTCATCCATCAACTCCGTAATCAGCGTCTCGCGCTGACTGGACGGAATCTCTGCCGCATGGCGATTGCAAAGGTAGTCTGCCAGAGATCGCAACTGACGCCGCAGATCCTCCTCAGACAACGTCTCAGCACGACTGAAATCCACCAGGTCCACCATCTGTCGATGGAGATCCAGTTTCAGTCTGCCAAGATCTGG
>JALQUR010000145.1 GCA_023260695.1 Planctomycetaceae bacterium | reverse complement strand
CGTGACTGCTGACGCCAGGTTTCTGAATTCAGGATCAGTCTGTGGATGTGCTTTACACTCCAGCCGCTGCTAACGAATTCCGTAGCCAGCCAGTCGAGCAGTTCCGGATGTGAGGGTGGATCGCCGGAGATTCCGAAGTCTTCCGGTGTGGCCACAATGCCGGTGCCAAAGTGATGCATCCAGATTCGATTCACCATGACACGCGCGGTGAGCGGATGTTCGGGCTGCGTCAGCCAGCGGGCGAAAGCCAGTCTGCGTCCGCTGGTCCGTGCCTCGCCCTCAGGAGCTGTCCATTCGAATGGCAGTGGTGCAGCAAGGGATGAGAGGACACCAGGGGGTGTTGATGGTCCGGGGGTGAGTGGATCTCCGCGGAGGAGCAGTGGGGTTGTTGCTTCTCCCGGTACATCGTAGGCCGCACGAACTTCTTCAAAATGACGCCTGCGTGCCTGCTGGTCAGCGACCTGAGCGTTCAGTTGGTCGGACTTTGATTTGTAATCGCTGTCTTCAGCGAGTGCGTCGTCGAGGTCCTTTCCCTGCGGGCGAACTCGGACCGCATATTTCTCTGCCAGTTCCCGCTGCCGATCGCTGCGCGCGTCGGCTGCGGTATCCAGCGCAGTGCCGACTTCTGCTCGGATGTCTTCGGGAAGTTCCGCCTGGCGTTCCGCCAGCAGTTTTTCCACAGCCGCTGCCTTCAGTGTCGTCAGCTGTTCGTTGAGTGCCCTGACCTGGACATCGACGTCGGCGTTGACTTTGTCTGCTTCTTCCCGCTGCTGTTTCGATGCAATCAGCAGTCGCCGTTCCATCTGCGGAATCCACTGATCGGGGCGATAGACGGATGTAAAGACCGCCTGCATGCGGTAGTAGTCTGCCTGAGGAATGGGGTCAAACTTGTGGCTGTGACAGCGGGCACACTGCACAGTCAGGCCCATGGTTGAAGAGCAGACGATCTGCAGTGTGTCGAACAGTGTCGGATAGAAATACAGAGCGGACGCATTCTTGATGGTGCTGAAATCAGGTCGGCTGGCATCGGCAGCGGTGCGGAGAAATCCGGTAGCGGTGATTCCTTCCACGACGTCTGCAGGAAGCTCAGCTGCCGTCTCGTATTTCGTCCAGTAATCGGTGAGTTCATCGCCGGCAATCTGTTCCAGCAGGAAGCGGTCCCACGGCTTATCAGCGTTGAAGGCGCGGATGACGTAGTCGCGGTATTTCCATGCCAGCGGCAGCGGGCGATCTTCGTTCAGAATGCCTGCTGATTCCGCGTAGCCGGCAACGTCCAGCCAGTGTCGTGCCCAGCGTTCACCGTAGTGCGGGCTGTCCAGCAGCTGATCGATGAGTTCCGGCCATGCGTCAGCGGTGTCCGCCGCTGCAAACTGCCGGACCTGCTGCGGATCAGGTGGCAGGCCGGTGAGGTCAAAGGAGGCTCGCCGCAGCAGAGTCACTCGATCTGCCGCAGGAGCGAGTGTCAGTGCATGCGACTCAAGTTTCCGAAGGACAAAGGCATCAATGGGATTGCGGACATTCTGCTGCTGCACCTGCGGTACTTCCGGACGCACGGGGGGCCGAAAGGACCAGTGTTCCACAACAGAATTGCTTTCGAGGTCGTCAGAAAGCTGGGCACCGCTGACACCTTTGGCGCCAGCGTTGATCCACTTGCGGAGCAGCCCTTTTTCTTCCGTCGTGAGCTTCTGCCCGACGGGTGGCATCTGATCGGCACTGACTTTTTCGTAGAGCAGACTGAACTCTGCGGCACCGATGCGAAGTGCAGCGCCGGAGCTGCCGCCGGTCAGCAGTGATGACGGACTTGTCAGGTTCAGTCCCGCTCTGGGCTCAACGCCGGCGTGGCAGCGAATGCACTTTGCGCGAAAGATCGGGAGGATATCCTGTTCAAAATCGAGTTCATCGGCGGCGCCCCGGGTGGGCATTCCCGCTGACAGGAGCAATGTCAGCAACGCCCTGAACCGCACGGACATACTGTTCGGCTGGGCCAGCGCCCAACTCGCCACCATGATAGCCG
>JALQUR010000136.1 GCA_023260695.1 Planctomycetaceae bacterium | reverse complement strand
CGCGGTAATTATTGTCATTGCCGTACTTGCCGTAGGGGCAGCCAGCCTCTTCGCAGCCAGCCTGACATCGCGCAGGCCCGTCGGACTTGGCGTGCACAACGACCGCCTGGCGGCCTGTCCATCCAGCCCGAACTGCGTTTCCACACAAGCGGAAGATCGTGAGCACTGGATCCGCCCCATTGATACGGAACATGCCGATCCACTCGCTGTGATTCGCCAGATCCTGCAGCAGTTTCCTCGTGTCACGATTGTTTCCGACACCGATACGTATCTGCACGCCGAATTCCGCAGCCGACTGTTTCGCTTTCCTGATGACGTGGAATTCTTCTGCGTTCCGGACACCGGGCGAATTCATTTCCGTTCCGCCTCCCGACTTGGGCACTCTGACCTGGGTGTCAACCGTGCCCGGATGGAACAGATTCGGGAGCGGTTTCTGCAGGCAGTATCCGGTCAGTCAGCAACGGCGACGAATCCTGACGGAAAAGTGGTCGCTGCTGGCTGAGCCACAATTTCAGGCAACCCCGGTGCTGTCATTGTTCTCCGGTCTTCCCTCAATGTAGAACCAGTTATGGATTGGCTGCAGAACTTTCTGCACATCCGCCAGCAACTGTTCATCCAGCGGCTCCAGCGCCCACTGAGCCCATTGCTGAATCCGCTCCGGATTCGCCGAACCTGTAATGCAGGTTGTGAAATCGGGGTTGGCGATGGAAAACTGCAGGGCCAGCTTTGCGATATCTGAACCGCGTTCACGACACAGTTGCGCAGCAGCAGCAGCGACTTCGCGCACCTGCGGAGTTGCCTTGTGCCACGGCGGGAGCGGGGCGTCGCACAGCAGACGCGCGGAAAACGGTGCTGCATTCATCAGGCCAACTCCTTTCTCTCTGCACAACGGCACCAGTTCCAGTGCCATATCGTTCTGAAGCGTGTAGTGGTTGTACGTCAGAATGACATCCAGATCCTCTGCATTCTCCAGCACGTAGCGGAACATCTTCATCGGGTAGCCACTGACACCGATATGCCGCACCTTGCCCGCATCCACAAGTTTCTTCAGAGCAGGCAGCGTTTCTTCAACAATCTGGGACATCTCCACGAACTCCAGATCGTGGCAGAGCACAATGTCCAGATGATCCACCCGCATTCGCTCAAGGGAAATATCCACGCTTTCAACTACCCGGCGGGCACTGAAATCAAAATGATTCGGTGCATAACGTCCGAGTTTCGTTCCGAGGAAGTAACGGTCGCGAGAGATTCGCGGGAGCACCTGCCCCAGCAGAACCTCGCTCATTCCACGCCCGTAATACGGAGATGTATCGATGAAGTTCATCCCGCAGTCGAGGGCCACTTCAACACTCCGCAGACACTCGTTGAGGTCAACGTTGCGGAATTCTGCCCCCAGCGACGATGCACCAAAGGACAGAGTTGTGAGTTCAAGACCTGTATTTCCGAGCGGACGAACCGGGAGCATGGGGGCAACCTGAGAATTGAGGGACGAGATACGGGCGAATCTGACTGGAGCATAACAGGAGCAACCCGGGTCTCAACCGGACAGTTCGACCAATCCCTGGCGTGGAGACGGTTCGACAGTGTCATTCCGAACACCGTGCTTCGGCAAATCCAGCCATTCGGCAAGATGAACCGGCAAATGCGTTCGCAGGACAGACCTGCCGTCCGGCAGATTCCTCAGATCCCCCCCTGCTCAGATTGAAACACTGCCCGATACAGGCCGAAAAATGAGTACCTTCATGATAATCGCTACAGTTTGACAAATTGCCTGACCGATACATTCGACGACGCCGTACTGGCGCGCTGCTGCCTTTGTGCAGCCTGTGGTCGGTGAAATGAGCGGAAACACAGTGAAGGCAGTCATTGACTGCGACTTCTCCAAGGATGGTTCAATGCGGATTCGGCATTCCCTCAAGGCGAGCGTTAGCAGGGCATCACCGGCAAGTATTGCGGTCGCTTCATCGAACTTAATGTGACAGGTGGGTTTGCCGC
>JALQUR010000128.1 GCA_023260695.1 Planctomycetaceae bacterium | reverse complement strand
GATCATGTAATACCTGCTGCCCCCCGGGGTGGGGCGGTGGAATTTGAAACAGTGGGAGAAAGCAAATGGCCGAAGTGACAGCCGCAGCAGTGAAGGCACTGCGAGACAAGACCGACCTGCCAATGATGGAGTGCAAGCGTGCTCTGACGGAAGCGGGTGGCGATGAAGCGAAGGCAATTGAAATCCTGAAGCAGATGTTCAAAAAGGTTCAGGAGAAGCGAGCTGACAACGCCACTGCTGAGGGACGCATCTTCATTGCGATTCGGGACGACGGATCCGAAGCCGCGATGGTCGAGATTCAATGTGAATCAGCGCCTGTGGCCACCGGAGAAGTCCTTGGCAACTTCGGCCAGCAGATGGTCGATACTCTGCTGAACGGTGCCGGAGCCGATTCTCCTGAATCTCTCATGGCTCAGACGCCGGAAGGCGGCAGTCAGAGCTTCCAGGAGACGTACGAAGAGATTGTGAACAAGATTCGCGAGAAGATCGTCATCAATCGAATTGCTCGGCTCAGCGGTCCTGTTGGCGGTTATGTCCACCACAACTACAAGATTGGTGTACTCTTCACAGCCAGTGGCGATGCGGGGAATCGTGAAACACTTCGCGACGTTGCGATGCACATTGCTGCACTGCAGCCGGTCGTGACGCTTCCTGAGGAAATTGACCCTGCGGTGGTTGCCGCAGAGCGTGCTCGCCTGGCTGACGAGGCCCGTGCAAGCGGCAAGCCGGAGAACATCATCGACAAGATCGTGGACGGTCGCATGGGTGTTTTCCTGGAAGAGCAGGGAGTGCTCAGCCTGCAGAAGTTTGCGAAGGACGACAAGAAGACAGTTGGGCAGGCGTTGTCGGAAGCTGGCTACGCACCTGTTTCCTTCATTCGCTGGCAGGTTGGCAGTTCAGAAAACTGAGTGCAGCTGATCAACGCATCCGAGAGGCCGGGGCAGACGTTTGACGACTGCCCGGCCTCTTTGTGTAATTTGCGTGAAGAGTTTTCGATGGCTTCCGGAGTAAAGCTGATGACGTCACCTGCGGGTCGCAGGCCCTATCGCCGAGTGCTTCTGAAAATCAGTGGTGAGAGTTTCTGCCGTGAGGGCGAATCCGGCATCAGCATGCAGGAACTGTCTTCCGTTGCTGAACAGATCCGGGACGTTGTCCAGGACGGCGTGCAGCTGGCAATTGTCTGCGGCGGTGGCAACATTCTGCGTGGCAAGCAGTTTGCCGAAGTGAGCCGGACGATTGTGCCATCCACTGCTCACTACATGGGGATGCTGGCGACTGTAATCAATGGACTGGCGCTTCAGGACGCTCTCGAAAGTGCCGGCGTACAAACTCGTCTGCAGAGTGCGATTCGGATGGAGGGGGTGGCCGAACCATTCATTCGCCGCCGCTGTCTGCGGCATCTGGAAAAGAATCGAGTGGTCATTCTTGCTGCTGGCACGGGCAGTCCGTTTGTGACAACCGATACCGCTGCAGCGTTGCGTGCTCGTGAACTTGATGCAGAAGTGGTGCTGAAGGGAACCAAAGTAGACGGCGTTTACTCCGATGATCCCGTTCGCAATCCGCACGCGATTCGGTACTCCGAGATCAGTTTCCGCGATGTGCTGGGCCAGAACCTGCAGGTCATGGATGCTCAGGCCATGCATCACTGCATGGAACACGATATCGACATCATTGTATTCGACTACAAACGAGTCGGAAATATTGCTCGAGTGATTGCCGGAGAACGCATCGGTACCCGGGTTACAAGGGACCCCAGTTCGGTCGAGCAGGCCTGATGGCCCGCCGGCCGGGCACACTGCATTTCTGCGAATTCTGCGAGCTCAGACATGAATGATGAAGATGCGCGTGAATTCGGCCAGATCACTCAGTGGGTGATGCGACTGCAGAACGGTGATGAGTCAGTTGTCGATGGTCTCTTTCGAGCCTACTTTGAACGGCTTAGTCGGCTGGGAACCAGTCTGTTGCCGGAGCGGTTCCGCAGAGTCTCGGATGGTGAGGATCTGGCTGCTGCTGTGCTGCAGCAGTTTCTGAGTCGGGCCGCAGCCGGCCGGTTTTCCTCCCTGCAAAGTCGCCATGATGTCTGGAGAATGCTGGCTTCCCGCGTGCGGCAGCGAGCTCTGAATGAAATCCGGCGACAGACGACGCGGAAGGAAAACGAAGGCCGAACTCGCGGCGAATCGGTTTTCTCCCTGGTCGACGGGACAGGAGATGCAGGTCTGGACTGCAGTCCCGATGATGCCGACGATGAACTGCTGGCTCGGCTCAATCTGACTCTGATGGATGCTCTGCGTGAGAATCCGGAACTGGTACAGACGGCTGAGCGACTGCTGCAGGGAGATACTCCGGAGGAAGCGGCTGTCGTCCTGAATTGTTCCCGTGCAACGGTTTACCGCAGGCTGGGAAGGATTCGCGAGATCTGGAGCGAGTGAATCAGGCGGTATGCAGCGGCTGTGAGTCCGGTTGCAGGATCCGGCGTCGTCCCACGGGGCTCTGCGCCCTGATAAACTGATGTTGCTGTTCGGCAGAATCTGCCGCTATGCTCCGGCTTCGATCTCAAAGGAGTCGGGTGGGGCAGATGCAGAAAGTGAGCAAAAAACTGAATGGGCGCTGGCCCGCAGTCGTTCTGGCTGCGGTTGTGCTCACGCTGTCTGCCGCAGGGTGCCTCAACCCGCAGACCACACGATTGCCTTACTGGCAGGTGGCCTGGCCGGCTGCGGAACTTGCGGCGTGGCAGCAGCATTACCCATTCTCAGATCCCGATGTCGGGCCGGATACGGGGGCGGAGCCGCGTGGTTTTGAACGCCCGCGTTCAGCTGTCCGTCGAGCCGCAGAGCAGCGAGTTTTTGATGGGATCCCTGCAGGGCCCGAATCGGTTCTGCCACGCAGATCGCTTCCCCGCCGTCGCACCATTGCCGTTCCCTGATTCGCTGTAGTCTGCAGAGAAGTGCGCGCAGCGATGTGTCTCGTGCTGCCTGTGACGCCACCGGGACAAGGTTTGCGGAGGAGTCTTCCGCCTGCAGCTGTTCCGCCTGCAGCTGACTATTTTCGCAGATCGTATTCCTTGATCTTGCGATACAGCGTGCGTTCGCCGATTTCGAGCAGTCTTGCCGCTTCTTCTCTGTTGCCGTCCGTGAGGTCCAGAGCACGCTCGATGTAATACTTTTCCACTTCGTTAATCGGGCGACCAATGAGCGAGTCTGCCCCGGACGCAATTTCGTGCTCTGAGTCGGGAAGCTGATCACGTACCAGGACCGCAATTTCCGGTGGCAGCCCGTCGATGTCCAGCAGGCCATCAGAATCGAGCACCAGCATGCGTTCGATGACATTCCGCAGCTGGCGGATGTTGCCCGGCCACTGGTAGGCAAGCAATGCCTTGCGTGCCGCGCGAGAGAATCCCTGAACTTCTCGTTCCGTCTTGCGACACATGTCGCGGAGGAAATGTTCCATGAGCAGGGGAATGTCACCCTGGCGTTCACGCAAAGGCGGCAGATAAATCGAAACGACATTCAGCCGGTAATACAGATCCTCGCGGAACTTTCCGTCGGCGACATTCTTCTGCAGGTCGGCATTGGTAGCGGCCACAAGTCGCACATTGATCGGCAACTCCTCATTCGCTCCAAGGCGAGTGATTCGCCGCTCCTCAAGCACTCGCAGCAGTTTGACCTGGGTGTCCATCGGCATCTCACCGACTTCATCCAGAAAAAGTGTACCGCCATTGGCGTGTTCGAACTTGCCGATGCGACGGCTCTGAGCACCGGTGAAGGTACCCGCTTCATGTCCAAATAATTCGCTTTCGAGGATACTGTCCGGCAGTGCAGAAATATTGAGGGGAACGAAGGGTTTGCTTTTGCGAGGACTGTTCTGGTGCAATGCTCTTGCGACCAGTTCCTTCCCCGTTCCATTCTCTCCCTGAATCAGCACCGTGGTGTCTGTCGGGGAAACGTTCTTGAGGATCTCCACGATGGATTTCATCTGGGGGCTGGTGCCGATCACTCCCTCAAATCCAAAGCGTTCATCCAGAGACCGTCGCAGTTCTGCGTTGCGACGGATCAGTCGCAGTCGGGCAGATGCCTTCTCTACAGCAGCTCGCAATTCGCTGATATCCAGCGGCTTGGTGAGATACGTGTAGGCGCCGTGCTGCATTGCTGTGACGGCAGAATGGATGGAGCCGTGACCGGTGAGCACGATCACTTCCGCCTCAGGAAGCTCTTCCTTGGTGAGCCGGAGGATTTCCAGACCGTCGATTTCTCCCATGCGCAGATCAGTGACGATCACGTCCCACGCTTCGGCGCTGATCAGCTGAGCTCCCAGTTCTCCGGAGCCGGCAACGCGACATTCGCAATTGATTCGCTGCAGCGCATCGGCAACCGCTTCTGCGTGACTCTCGTCATCATCAACGATGAGCACACGTACAGGAATGGCGGCCAGGTCGGCAGTTTCGTTCTTGGGATCTGACATGGTGTCCTGGTGGACAGAAAACAGATTGCTGTCGGTGAATCAGCCAGCGATAAGGACTGGCGAGTGCAAAGCGTACCCGCTGAGCGAAAGAAATGAAAATCGGCCTGCCAGAATTGCAGTCTGCGTTCAGAAACGCGAATGTCAAAACTGGGGAGTTCGTTACAGCCGTGCCAGTTTAAAGCTGAAAACGCGGTTTTTGCCGTACTGTATCGGCTCAGACAAGTTCAGTGATGGCGCTGAAATCTTTCCTGAGGGACCTGTAGAGCTGCTGGAATACGGGGAATGCCCTGTTGTAGGTCTTTTTGGCAGCGGCCTGCGTCGCAGTTCTGGTGACGACGGAAATGGTGGCGTTGCAGGCCTGTTCCACGGTGCGATAGGCTCCAGTTCCAGCAGCTGCCAGCAGAGCAACGCCGTAGGCAGGGCCCTCTGAAGCATTGATCGTGACCACCTGACGACCGTAGATGTCCGCCTGTAACTGTCGCCAGAAGGGACTTCGGGCGCCACCACCGGACAGGCGAATCTCCCGCACCGGGATGTTCATCTGGTTGATGATCTCAAGGGAATCTCTCATGGCGTAGGTTGCGCCTTCCATGACAGAGCGAGCCATATGGCCCTTGCCGTGACGCAGGCTGAGCCCGATCCATGAACCGCGGGCATTGGGATCTGCATGCGGCGTGCGTTCACCGGTCAGGTAAGGCAGGAAGAACAGCCCTTCGCTGCCGGCCGGAGCCGTTTCCGCCTGCTCCGTGATCAGTTCGTAGGGATCAATCTTTCTGCGTTTTGCTGCGGCAATTTCCTGCTGACACAACTGGTTGCGAAACCACTGCAGACTTCCCCCGGCTGAAAGCACGCATCCCATGACGTGCCACTTTCCACGGACAGCGTGGCAGAACGTGTGCAGCCTGCCTTCCGGATCAACCTGTACTTCGTCACTGTGAGCAAAAACGACTCCGCTGGTTCCCATTGTGGCGGAGACTACTCCCTTGCGGACGATTCCATTTCCAACAGCACTGGCAGCCTGATCTCCGGCGCCGCCAACGACCGGTATTCCCGCCCTGAGCCCCATGGTACGTGCAGCGGATTCGGTGAGCACGCCAGTGACTTCTTCACTTTCATGAACCGGTGGCAGCAGGTCCGCGTCAATCTGCAGTTTTCCAAGCAGCTTCTCGGACCAGCAGCGATTCACGACGTCCAGCAGTAGTGTACCCGATGCATCACTTACTTCAGATGCAAACTCCCCGGTCATGCAGAACCGTACGTAGTCCTTGGGGAGAAGTACCTTGACTGTGCGTTCAAAATTGCGTGGCTCGTGATTGCGGAGCCAGAGAATCTTGGGAGCGGTGAAGCCCGTCAGAGCCGGGTTTGCCACCATCCGAATCAATGCCTCACGACCGCCGGCCAGCCGCTCAATCTCATCGCATTCGGCCGCAGTTCGCTGATCGTTCCAGAGCAGGGCCGGTCGGACGACCTGGTGATTACGATCAAGGAAGACACTTCCATGCATCTGTCCACTCAGTCCAATGCCGCTGATGTCATCGGGAGTAAGTCCTGCTTTCCGGAGTACCTGTCGCACCGACTTTGCACTGGCATTCCACCAGTCCTCCGGAGCCTGTTCTGACCAGCCCGGCCGCGGACTGCTCAACGGATATTCCACCGTGGCAGTTGCCAGGATCTCACCGTCTTCACGCATTGCCAGCGTCTTCGTTCCACTGGTGCCAATGTCAATACCGAGGTAAACGGACATGGATGTTTCTCCGGGTGCTGCTCAACTGTCAGCGGAAGAGATTGCGATTAGTGCCTGAGTCTGAGGAGCTTACCGATCGCGGAAAGATTTCGGAACCGTGGCCACGACGCTGCCTGCGGTGAATCCCGCCTGAGAGATCAGGCTGACTGATTCAGGACTCTCTGCTGCTCTGCCAGCCATTCACAAAGTGCGCTGGTCTCCGAAAAGACGTGAATGAGCCGGCGACAGGATACTGAAAGAAAGTCGGCCTGCACCATGGCATCCAGCAGTTCCGTGAGCGCAGCGTAAAATCCACCGCTGCTGAGGATCGCAACCGGGCGGGCATGGATGGTGAGCTGAGCCCAGGCGGCAGCTTCAAAGAACTCTTCCATCGTTCCGAGTGCCCCGGGCAGCGTCACATAAACGTCGGAGAGTTCGTGCATCATGGCCTTCCGCCGATGCATATCCGCGACGATGCGCATATCAGAAACACCGTGGTGCATCAGTTCCGGCTGAGCCAGCTGTTCTGTGATGACTCCCACGATCTGACCGTTGCCATCAAGGACCGCATCCGCGATCCGTCCCATGATCCCGGTGCTGCCGCCACCGTAGATCAATCGGCACTGGTTCTCGCTGATCCAGCTACCAAGCTCCTCAGCCGCCGCGGAATACTCCGGGCGATTGCCTTCCCGTGAACCGCAGAACACACAGATTGAGAGCATGGTCCGTTCCCAAAGGAATTTGTAGTTCGAGTCCGCGACTGCGCAGCTGACCGCCGACAGAGTCAGCTGTACAGCATCTGCCGGGAGATTACCGGGAGTTCGATCGCTGGAATCAGTTCTGTGGATTGCCTGCTGCCCCGCCTGCGGAACCAGCACCGGGCGGCATTTCGGCTGGATTTCCCAGAGCACCTGCCGGTGTTTCCGGCGGTCGCACTTCCCCGGGGAACTCAAACTCATCCCACGGCGACACATTGAGCGGAGACAGGAACGCTTCGGGGTCGGGAGAGACCATGTCGTAATAGACCATGGCCAGCCGTCGCACCTGCGTTTCGCCGAATTCTCCGATGATGCGTTCCAGAAGTACCGCCGCCTCCGCGACTTTTCCCTGTTCGAGGAAGACCACCGCCTGCATCAGAGCAACTTCCGCCAGCGATTCGTTGATGGCAAGCTGGCTGGACAGGAACTGCAGATGGCGGAATGGCCAGACCGGAAGCGGGGCATTCAGCTGAAAGTTCACATCGGCAACAAGAGGCTGTGACAGCAGAGAGGTGGTCCATGCGATGGGGATTGCTGCCTGCTGGTCCAGGAGCTTCAGTTGTGAGTCCCATGTCTGGGCTGCGAGTGAGTAGTCAAGAATGCCCAGCTGTGAAATCGCGACGGGCAGTTGCCATTCCGTGCTGGCAAACGCCTGCGGTTCCTTCAGTGCTTCCTGGCTGATACTCAGCAGCCGCCGGTGAGCATCCTCAAGTTCTCCGGTTTCGAGCAGCAGCTGACCATGCAGGATAATTCCGATCGGGTCCTTGCCGACAGCAGTCTCGCTTGCCTGCAATGCCTCAAGAGCGCGACGAGGACGTCCGGCTGAGTTGAAGACGATTGCACTCAGAATAGCCTTCTGGGCTTCCATACTGTCAACGGCGTCGGGTGTCTGCGCCAGTTCGCCATTGTTCTGAGCAGCAGCTGCTTCCATCTGCTGAATCTGATTGTCAATCTGTTCTTCCAGCTGTGTATCGGATTCGATGATCAGGTCATCGAGCTCACGTCGACGGGAGTACATTTCAATCTGCAGGCCTTCGAATTCTTCGCGACGGCCAGCTGGCACTGTGTGTGTTTCTGAGAGTTCGAGCCATTTGTTGAGCGCTTCCAGCATCAGGTCCTGACGATTCATGCTTTCGTAGGCATTCATCAGTCCTTCCCACGCAGTGATGTCATTTTCGCTGGCCTTTGTTGCCTGACGGAATGCAGCCACTGACTGCAGATAACGTGTCTGTCGCAGGCGAGAGCTGAGCTGGCCTCCGCTGACTGCCTGTTCGAGACCAATCAGTCGATAAAAACACTGTCCCAGCATCACATAAGACTCGACCTCGTCCGGGTTCTCTTCAAGAGCGAGGTGCAGATGGCGAATTGCCAGCGTCAGCTGAGCAATTCCTGACATGGCTTCTTCAATCCGTTCCGGTGACGGATTTGACAACGCCATGTAGTGTCTTGCCAGTCGGCGGTTCGCGCTGGTGACGGGACGGGTACGATAAACGTAGCGATCGTAGAAACCTTCGGGCACCGCAAACTGCCGCAGATTGACCTGCAGCGGTTCGACATCCCGGAAGGCCATCTTCGGAAAGTTGGGCATTCGCGACGGAAGGTCTGCCGGAATGTTGTTCGGATCGAAGCGTTCCAGAATTGCTGCAGATGCTTCAATGCTGACCGGGACAAAGCGGCCACTGGCATTCAGTGAAAGCAGCGAAAGGTAGTCGGGCTCGCCAGGCGGAGCCAGACGCACCATCATGTGTGTGATTTTGTAGGTGTCAAGGGTCTCATTGGCCTCCAGCTGTGCCCGCATTTGATCCTTCTCAAACTGTTCCTTAACCTTCGGGTCTGATGAAACAGGTGGAGTATCTCGATTTGTCAGAGCTCTGCGAACATTGTTGTGCTGTGCCAGAATCGGATTGCTGGAGGAACTGAAAGGAACGATTCGGCTGTCGACAAAACTTTTGCGACCGTTCCAGATGAGCAGATCTCCCTGATCCAGACGTGTGTGAAGAATTCGAGCATCTTCATCCATCTTTGCGATCTGTGCGGATACCGTATCAACTGTGATCTGTGTTTCCGGGTCAAAGCCGATGCCCAGTGGAGCGGCCCCGGGAAGCCGCGAGGTCACGACTGCAAACCCCAGCACCGCCATACACAGGACCGTAAGTGCACGGCCACCTCGGGAGAACAGTATCTCTGCAGAATTGACAGTGTAAGTCTGGGAGAAATTCCGCCGGTACCATTCCTGAGCCACAATTCCCGCGGAAGTGCAGGCAACGATCGACGCAGCCGGAAGTTCGTGCGATGCCAGGACCACCAGCAGCAGCATGCCCAGCAGTGGCAGCAGCAACGAGGCTTCCCGCGCAGGAGTGCCGGAAAATACTCTGACACATGTATTCAGCATGCGGGCGATACCGCGCAGAAAACTGGCGAATGTGCCGGATGAACCCGCTTCCGGACGATCAGATCCCATGGAGACAGCAATCACTATGATGCTGACGAACAGCAGTGTAATGGCAGCGATGTGCGTGTGATCGAACTGCCAGACTGCACCCGGTGACAGCACACTGTAGTAGTCCACGCGATTGTCGTAGGCTGTCGACGCCTGTACGGCCTGCAGAGATTTCTGAATCTGCATCCCGGGAAATTCTCGTGTGTACATCGTGAGCGGGGATGCCAGTGATGCAATCGGGAATGGATTCACCAGCAGTGCTGCCACGGACAGTCCCGCAGTAGTCCCGAGCGGAGCGGGAATGCGATCACCTGCCGCACCCAGTCGGAGCAGACCCCGTCGGTTGATCCCGGATCCGATCGCATACATGACAATCACAAACGCACCGACCCAGGCTCGGGAATCAAAGTTGCACCAGACGGCTGTCAATACCGGCAATTGCCAGTGCAGCCCGGATCTCTGACCAAGGCGATGACGCGTGAGCAGCAGCATGGTCAGCGCCAGCCCCGGCAGCGTGATCAGTTCCGGCGTCGGAAAGAAATCCTGCGAACAGGCGACGACGGCAAACGCAACACAGATGGAATTCCACCAGGTGGGCAGGCCGGGCAGCGAGATGCGAGACAGAATCCACGTCGTCAGGCCGGCAACGAACACCTTCAGCAATGTCAGTCCCCAGAGTCCGCCTGCAGCCCAGACAATGCTGACCAGATGATCAAACATCCAGCTGACGTTGGTGATGGTCTTGTCCTGCATTGTCAGCGACAGCGGATCAGTACTCGGCGGCAGAAACCCATTCGCCCGCATGTATTCGCCAGATCGGATCAGTACCAGTGGCAGCGTGTCACTCAGCTGAGTAAATGCCATGAGTACAGCAAGCAGAATCCCGGCCCAGCGGAGCATGAAGTCGCCGCGAATGGCCTCTTCTTCCACCAGTTCCGGAGTCAGCGGCTCCTCGTCAGGGAGCTCATCGTATTCCTCCTCGCCATGCTGCTGATCGAAGGTGTCGGAAAAGACAGCTCGTGCCGGCTGAGGCGATTCTGCGGAAGCTGGCAGCGATGCGTTTCCGGTATCTTCCGACATTCCGGGTTGCCTGGATTCAGCGGCAGAGGCACTTCCTGGTGCCGCAGGATTCTGTGAATCTTCGGACTCGGGAGCATTTTCAGAGAGTGGTTTCTGTTCGTCGTCTGCCACGATGTTGCTTTCCCGGGATCGAAGCCTGAAAACCAGTAAACTGCACAAATATGGCACCGGATTCTGCTCTGTTGAACGGAATCTGCCGCCGCAAACCCTGAGCCCTGAAGTACGTTACGACTTCCGGGGCACTTTTGTTGGGAAATCTGGAGCGAATCACTTCATCCTGAACGGGATTTCAGCTGACCACGGCGAATTCCCGCCGTTCATCGCGCACCGGTGGTTTTTCTGATCGGCTGGCAGCGGTTAAGGCGTTTGGCTGAATCTGATTGCGAGGGCTGAGTAATCGGCGATCATCTGACGAATGACAGTCAGAACGATTCTTGTGGTCGGCACGGAGTTTCCAGAGACTTCAATTTCCGCGGAAAAATCGACCGATGTTATGTGACTGAGTGTGGAGCCCGTTCAGGCATTTCATTGCCTCCACCTGCAGACGGGCAGCAAGGATTTATTGACTGATGACGATCGTTGACGAAATAACTCTGGAACTTCTGAATTCCTGCGGACAGCAGCACCTGCTGGAGATGTTGCCGGACCTTTCGGATGCACAGGCGGCAGCGTTGTTACAGGCAGTGCGTTCTGCCGACCTGCCGGCACTGCTGCAGGCCTGGCAGCTGGCCGCCGCCGGCGCGGAAGATTCGGGTGACAAGGTCCGCGCGGAGCGCGCCGCGGCTCCGAACAATGTGGTTCGGCAGCCCGGTAATGACGCAGAGGCAGCCGCATGGCAGGAAGCCGAACAGGTCGGAGCGAATGCGATCAGCAATGGTCTGGCTGCGGTCATCACAGTCGCGGGCGGGCAGGGAACTCGACTGGGTTTCGATCTGCCCAAAGGTATGTTTCCCATTGGACCTGCCAGCAGTCGGACGCTGTTCCAGATTTTTGCGGAGCAGATTCTGGCTCGCAGGCGTCGCCACAATGCTCAGATTCCGTGGCTGATCATGACCAGCGACGCGACTCACCAGCCCACCGTGGAATTCTTTGCAGCGGAGAATCACTTCGGGCTCGACCCGCAGAGCATCCAATTCTTCCAGCAGGGAAGCCTGCCTGCCCTTGATGCTGCTTCGGGGCAGATCCTGTTCAGCAGTCGCGGAACACCGGCATTGTCACCTGATGGCCACGGGGGACTGCTGCGTGCTCTCAGACAGTCCGGTCTGCTGCAACAGCTTGCCGACGCCGGGATCCGGCATCTGTACTATCACCAGGTGGATAATCCAACCGTTGTGGTGGCTGACCCCGCACTGATCGGTTTCCACCAGCAGCAGCGGTCACAGCTTACGACAATGGTTGTGAGCAAGACATCGCCCGAGGAACGGATGGGTTGAAATGCAATCGTCAGGCCAGCAACTTTGACAGCCACGTATACGCCAAATGCAATCCAAGTAAGACCGGGGCGGGTAATAGCAGTGATAAAGCTAGCGAGCCAGCCAGCCTCTTTTGCGGTCTGGGCCTGCTCTTTAAATGCCTCTTTAATTGTGTCCATCTGCTGGATAGAGTAGTCAACATACTTCTCCTCCATCTTGAACTCACCCCGCATCTTCTCCAGATCGGTCTGGAGTTGGAACATGGATAGCTCATGCTGGCGTTCGTTCTT
>JALQUR010000003.1 GCA_023260695.1 Planctomycetaceae bacterium | reverse complement strand
ATTCTGTCTGCGGATGAGATTGAAGACCAGCTGAGGCAGATCAGAGACGACGACGAGCCGTTGTCAGCCGCTCGCTGAGACGACGAGGGGGTTGTCAGCCGCTCGCTGATTTGCTGGCGGGCGCCTGCTGCACTGCTTGCTTGTGCTGCTTGCTTGTGCTGCTTGCTTGTGCTGCTGTACCGTTTGCTGCAGCGGCCGGCGTTGTTTTCCGGCCGCACAGTCTTCAGGCGCAGTCTGTGAGTCAGGTGCAGTTCGTGCGCTGCGGCATCCTGCTGCGGCGACCGCAACTGACGTTCCGGATGCCGCCGGGGAAGCATCAGGGACCGAGCATAATCCAGGTCATCAGGTCGCGGACATCCTGCTTTTCCAGTTTGTCCAGCAGTCCATCCGGCATCAGGGACAACCCGGTGTCACGACTGTCCTCGATGTCATCGCGGGCAATTGTCAGCAGATCCCGATCGGTCTGCACCACGATCGACTGTTCGGTGGAGGAGACAATGACGCCCGTGACAATGCGGCCATCTGTCAGTGCAATGACTGAGGTGGTGTACTGGCGTGGAACAACGGCGCTGGGGTCAACAATATTGATCAGCAGGTAATCCAGATTGGTTCTGTTGGCCCCTGTCAGATCCGGAGCGAGCTGCTTGCCATCACCGAAGAGTCGATGGCAGGAAGCGCAGGACTTGCGAAATACTTCTGCTCCATTCAGCGGATTGCCAGCGGCAACAGTTTCCGGGGTCAGGTAGTGTTTCCATTCTTCAATCGCGGCAATGCGGGCCTCGGGAGTCGCTTTGATGGTTCCCCAGTGCTGTTCAATGATGCTGCGAAACCCGTCATCATCAAATGCCAGCAGCTGTCTTACCTGACTGGCAGAAAGTTCGTCTGCAGCCAGCCGTCCTGCTGCAACAGACTGCAGCAGTTCAGCCGCCCATTTGCGACGACTTGAAAGGGTGTCAATTGCGAGTCCGCGATTGCCGTAGCGAAATCCATTGATTCGGCTGAGCAGAGCGGCGGAGACGGTGTCGTCATCGAATGCAGCGAGGGCGATGATGGCTGTGTCCGTTGTGACCTGGTCTCCAAGCAGGCGGATCAGCAATTGTACGGATTCACCGTCTCGGGACTGTGCCAGGGTTCTGATGGCCTGCTGTCGAGCAAGCGGGTCTGCGTTACTGTCTCCGGCAAGCCTGCGGACATCCTCAAGTGCAGCCCCGCTGCCGAAGAGCACTGCGAGGGAGTCGGTCGCGTCAGTCAGTTCCCTGTTGTCTGATTTTCGCAGCAGTGATTCCGCTGCCTTCCACGAGTCTGGCGGAGCCACTCGGACAAAGCCGGCAAGGCCACTGCGAAATGCCTGCAGCAGCTGTGTTGCTGAATCCGGATGGGCAGCAGCAAGTTCGGCAATGGTCCCCAGTGCAGCACCTGCAGTTTCGGGTACTGTTGAGATTTCATGGGCCATGCGTCTTGCTGCAAATGCCTGCAGACGCGGTGCCTGATTGAGCAATGGCAGCAGATTTGAATGCGCCGCCACTGGCTCGATTCCGTACCACGTCATCAGTGTCAGCTGGTTTTCGGCAGCGATTGCCTGGAGGTTCTGCTGCTGGCTGAGCACAGATGTGGTCAGCCTGCTGCGATGTTCGGGTTCGAGTTTCTGCAGCACCGAAACGAGAGCGAGAATGACGGCCGGGTGCTGTGGTGCTTCAGCAAGCTTGATCAGGGTCGGCAGATACGTTTTCCGCGACGCGGAATCTGCGGCGGCAAGCTGAATCGCGGCAGCGACTGTGAGGCGGTTGTCAGATCGGAGTGCAGCGTGCATGATGGATTCATTGAGACCGCCGGTCGCTTCAAGTCGTCCCAGCTGCTGCACATTCAGTTCGTGTTTCACGTCGACTGTGGCTACCTGCTCTGCTTCCTGCTGCCAGCGGACGGACCGTCTGGTGAGCCAGCCATTGTTGCCAAAATCACCGGAGCGACGTTTTGCCGCAATGTCGACTTTGGCTGGCATGCCCCAGGTGATGCGGTAGATCCGGCCACTGGTGCGATGAATGCCGTCGTGATCATGGCACTCCCCGTTGTCGCTCCAGTCCGAAACGTAAATTGCGCCTTCCGGCCCCTGCTTCAGATCGACGCCACGAAACCACGGGGTTCTGACGAGCATGAAGTCCGGTTCTCGCCGTCCGACGTACCCGCTTCCCTGCTGGTCCAGTCGGTTCACATTAATGCGGCGACCATGTGTATTGCACATGAAGATCATGCCACGGTACTGCTCAGGGAAGTTATCTCCGTGGTAGATCAGCCCGCCGACGTGGGAGTGACCTCCGCCCATGTCGTTGGCTTTCCCATCCCGGCTGTCCGTCCATCTGAGACTGGTATCCCAGTGGTAATGATCCGCTGTCATTTCCATCAGTTCGTATGCATGCGGATTGAAGTCCCGTCCGTACATTCGCTGATAGTGAGCACCTGGAATGACGTGCCAGAGATGTCCCTGAACGTTGTTGGTCATAAAGAACTGGTTGTCATCGTTGTAATCCAGTCCCCACGGGTTTGTGGTTCCGTTGCAGACCACTTCGACAGTGTGCTGTGTCGGATGGAATCTCCAGACACCGCAATTCATGAAGACGCGCTCTTCCTGCGGCGTTCCAGGTCGACCGGGGTATGACGTATCCACAATCCCGTGGCGTCCATACAGCCAGCCATCAGGTCCCCACATCAGGCCACTGACGAAATTGTGGCCGCAGTTCTTACTCCACCCATCCAGCATCACCACGGGCTCACTGTCGGGTACATCGTCCCCGTCGCGATCCGGAATGAATGACAGAGTACCGTCGTTCAGGATCCAGACCCCGCCGAATCCCCAGGTCAGGCTGGTGAGCATGAACCCTTTGTCCCAGAATACCCTGCGGGAATCATGTTGCCCGTCACCATCGGTGTCTTCCAGAATGACGATGCGATCGCGGAGGCTGGTCTCGTATGGTCCACCGCTGTAGCTGTAGTTCTCGGCGACCCACAACCGGCCACGATCGTCAAATTCCATATTGATGGGCTGACGAACGGCTGGTTCTGCGGCGAACAGAGTGACCTTGAATCCCTCGGGCAGGTCAATCAGTCCGGTCATCTCTGCAGCCTGCGGCGGATGGGAATCCGGTGGATCCGTGTTGAATGCTTCCGGGAATTCGTCGGCGGAGGCAGTTGCGTGCAGCAGCGTGCCGGCTGCGATCAGACAGAAGCAGAGAGCGGCAGAGATTCTGGCGTACATGAAACGGTTTTCCCGATAGCGATGGCGGATGAACATTGGGAGTGTGACGCAGGTTGCCGGCACGGACAAGCGTGGAGAGTTTCCACGGGCCGATGTGGTGTACTGCAGTGCAGCCGTCAGAGCAGCAGGCGACTGGCTGCTCAGCGATTTTCTGATGCGGGGATTGCAGCCCCGGCAACGGTACCGATCCGCCCGATGAGTGAATTGACGGAGCCATTTCCGTCGGGGTGAACTCGATTGCTGAGAAAGATCACGGACAGATTCTGCTGCGGGTCAATCCAGATACCGGGTCCCGTAAACCCTCCATGTCCGAAGGCATGGTCGGACATCAGATCGCCTCGATTTGAGGAATAGGGGGAGAGTGAATCCCAGCCGAGTGTGCGTCGTCCACGGGGGACCTCAACCGCTGTTGTGAACAGTTCCCAGGTCTGCTGAGAAAGAATCTGCGTCTGCTGCAGACTGCCGTGGTTCAGCATCATGGTGGCATAGACAGACAGATCATCTGCTGTTGAAAATAGTCCGGCATGTCCGGCGATTCCGCCAAGCGCCCAGGCTCGCGGATCGTGCACCTGCCCCTGCATCCATTTTCCGTCGCGTTCCTGCGTGGTTGCGGCACGGCTGCTGAGCTGCGGAGAGGGAAGATATCCAGTTTCTGCAAGGCCGAGTGGCTGGCAGATTTCAGCCTGCACGAATTCATGCAGACTGCTGCCAGTGATCCGTTCGACAATGTGGCCCAGAACCAGAAAGCTCACATCACTGTAAATGAACTTCTCTCCGGGGGGAGCAGAGAGGCCAAGGGCTGCGATCCTTGCAAAGCTCTCCGAGCGGGACCCGGAGTAGTCTGCCATGGCGTTGTCCGGAATCAGTCCGGCGGTATGTGTGAGCAACTGTCGAATTGTGATGACGTCCTTGCCGTTGACGCCGAATTCCGGCCAGTAATGTGCCGCAGTTTCATCAAGTGAAATCCTGCCACGATCGACAAGGATCATGATGCTGGTGCCCGTGGCGATTGGTTTGGTCAGAGATGCCAGGTCAAAGACCGTGTCTTCCAGCATTGGCAGTTCAGTCGGCGTTTTCTGTCGCAGTCCGAAGGCTCGACGGTAGACGACACCCTCGCGCCGGCCGATCAGTACCACGCATCCCGGCATCCGCTCACGCGCAATTTCCTGTTCGACCATCTGTTCGATGACTTCCAGACGTGCAGCCGACATCCCGGCTGCAGCTGGACTCAGCCGTGGTGGAGGCAGCGGCTTGCGAGTTTCGGGGAGTGGTTCTGAGGCGGGGCAGGGGGCGAACAGTCCGGCCGTGAGCAGTACAACAGCAAGCAGGCGGAACCTGAGCTGCGTCCTTGCAGCGACAGAGGATTGAGTCAGAGAATCCAACGGCGTTCATTCCTTTCGAGGCAGGGATTGCTGTGACAGGGCATGTGGACCGGCCGCAGACTGCGGAATCACTCGTGAAGTGAGCTGTCGTTCAGGAATCCCGCCCGGTGTACAGCGATTCGATCACTTCACCGTTGATCAGATGATTTGGGCGATTGAGCGGATCGAGAACGACCGCATCTGAGGGAACACCGAGTGCTGCGAAGACGGTGCTGCCGACGTCTGCCGGACTCCAGGATCTGGTGGTGGGCCATGCCGCTGACGAATCGGTTGCTCCGATGACCTGTCCGCCGCGAACCCCGGCACCGGCAAACAGACCGGAGTATGCATGAGCCCAGTGATCACGTCCGGGGACTGTCTGACCCGGGAGTGTTGAGATTCGGGGAGTCCGCCCGAATTCTCCCATGACGATGACCAGTGTCTGATCGAGCAGGCCGGAGGATTTCAGGTCTGCCATCAGTGCCTCCAGTCCCGTGTCCAGCCAGGGAAGCAGCTGATTCTTCAGTCGGCCCCAGTTGTCAACGTGTGTGTCCCACGTCTGGACGATCCCCATGGTGGCCTGCACAACCGGGACACCCGCTTCAATAAGTCGGCGGGCCAGCAGCAGTGACTGACCGAATTTGTTACGTCCATACCGAACCCTGCAGTCTTCAGTTTCGCGATCAATTCTGAATGCATCAGCGACCCGCGCTGAGGTCAGCAGTGAGAAGGCAACATCCTGCTGATCTGTGAATGCACGGAATTCAGAAGGCAACTCTGCAGCTGCTTCACCGCGTTCCAGTGACTGGAGCAGTGTGCGGCGACTGACCAGCCGGTTTCCGGACATGTCTGCAGGCAGGGTCAGTGAATCGACCCTGAATGCCGGATCGTTGGGGTCATGGTTGATCTGCCACGGGTCATGTTTCGCACCAAGAAACCCACTGTGCTGACCGGGCCAGGTGAGCGGTCCTTCAATCATGTAGTTGGGCAGGGAGACACCGGTGGGTATTCCATCCTGTCGTGGCTGCACAAAATCGACCGCTGATGCGAAGTTGGGAAAGTCATTGCGTGATTCGACGCGATCAAGGTCACTGCCTCCGCGCGGAATCGGGGTCGGTCGACCGGTCAGTGCGATATGTGTTGCCAGCAGGTGGTTGTGTTCCCGGTGCGCCATTGAGCGCAGGATGGTCCACTGGTCCAGCCCGGCCGCAAGTCGCGGCAGATGCTCACTGACAGCAACGGCCGGGACTGTGGTGGACACCGACTGAAACTCACCCCGGATTTCCGCCGGAGCCTGCGGTTTGGGATCCAGCATATCCAGCTGACTGGGGCCCCCGCTGAGCATTACGATCAGAACCGAACGAGCCCGAGGTACGGCAGGACCGGGGACTGCTGTGGCTGCAGCGGGTAATACAGATCCGGTGACGCCGGCAGCACCAATCTGCAGCAGTCGACGTCGGCCTGTCAGGAAGCGAGGACTGATCATGGTTTCTGTTCCGGACTGAAAAGACATTCACCGCTGGCAATACGACGCATCGGGACGGGGCTGCACCTGTTCAGATTATGTCCTCAGCACGGCGGACTTCGCAACCGCAAACGGCCGGAAGGATTGCCAGCACGAAAGCTGTAACAGACAATCCAGCAGTGTGCAGTTCAGGGGAACGCCACATGGGAATGGAATTGAGGAGTTTTGTGATGCTGATGTTATCGGCAAAACGGAGTATCGTTGCTGCATACATTTCGGGGCTGCTGCTGGCTGGCACGGCAATGCTGCAGGCTGCCGACCCGGCTGGTCAGTGGAAGAAGCACGACATCAATTCACTGTCACCGTATGAAGGCTGTGGTGTGGCAGACTTCAATAACGACGGGAAGCCGGACATTTTCAGCGGAGACTCGTGGTATGAGGCTCCGCACTGGACTCGCCATCGGGTGCGAGAGGTCCCCGCAAGTACTCAGAATCCCCATTACCATGAGGACTTTGCGGACTGTCCGCTGGACGTGAACGGGGATGGGTTCACCGATGTTGTGACGTGTAATTACTTTGGCCGACGAGTCAGCTGGGTGGAGAATCCCGGGGGCGATGCCACGGCTGCATGGATCGAGCACGAGATTGATCTGCCCGGTAATATGGAAACGGGAGTGCTGGTGGATCTGACCGGTGACGGCATGCCGGAGTTTCTTCCGAATACCCCTCGAGCAGTTGTGTGGTATTCCCTGGAAAGTCAGCAGCCGGTGCGCTGGCAGAAGCATGAGTGACGCAATGTAAACCAAAAAACACC
>JALQUR010000682.1 GCA_023260695.1 Planctomycetaceae bacterium | reverse complement strand
GGATCATCTTTCGCTCCAACATGCACGGTGAGCGCCACGTGTACGCCGTCAGCGTGTCGCCGGAACCCAACTTTCAGAAGCCCGGACCCATGCCGGACCCCCAGCCGGCGCCCCAGCCCGTACCGCAGCCGGCTGCCGCTGATGCTCGCCGTCTGATCCTGATTGGTGACTCCACCGTGAAGAACGGCAGCGGCAAAGGAGACGGGGGACTCTGGGGCTGGGGACAGGTTCTGCAGTCACGGTTTGACGATTCGCAGCTGGTTGTGGAAAACCGAGCACTCGGCGGCCGCAGCAGCCGCACCTATCTCACCGAAGGTCTCTGGGAAAAAACTCTCGAACGAGTTCGCCCGGGCGACTTCGTGCTGATGCAGTTCGGCCACAACGACGGCGGTCAGATGTTCACCGGCACCCGCCCCAGAGCCTCCATCAAAGGCAACTCCGACGAAACAGTCGACGGCGTTGTGGAAGCAACTGGCAACGCCGAAACTGTGCACAGCTACGGCTGGTACCTGCGCAGATACATTGCCGACACAAAAGCCAGGGGCGCCACCCCGATCGTGCTGTCACTCATCCCGCGTGACCGCTGGGAAGACGATCGCGTGATTCGTTCCGCTGCCGATTACGCCCTCTGGGCACGCGAAGCGGCCGAACAGACACAGACTTTCTTCATTGATCTCAATGAACTGGTGGCCCGGCGTTATGAGCATCTTGGTGCGCAGAAGGTCGGCTCAGAATTCTTTACCGAAGACGACTGGACACACACCACGAAAGCCGGAGCGGAATTCAACGCGGACTGCATCGCCGACGCACTGCGGGCACTCACCGTATGTCACCTGCGTGACTTCCTGAACAACCCGAAACCTTAGGCCATCAGCTGAAGACGCGATTCACAACCTGACCGCTGACATCGGTCAGCCGAAAATCACGTCCCTGAAAACTGTATGTCAGACGCGTGTGATCCAGACCACACAGATGCAGAATGGTGGCCTGCAGGTCATGCACATGCACGCCGTCCTGCTGCACTCCCCAGGCAATCTCATCTGACTCACCAATGACCTGGCCGCCTTTCACGCCACCGCCGGCCATCCAGATACTGAACGCGTAGGGATGGTGGTCACGACCGGTGATCTTTGCTCCGCCACCGTTGCGGTTCTCTCCCAGCGGTGTGCGACCGAATTCAGAATTCCAGACCACCAGCGTATCCTCCAGCAGACCGCGAGCCTTCAGATCCCGCAGTAATGCTGCTATCGGCTGATCCGCCATCAGACAGTTGTGCTTCAGCTGGTTATCCAGATAGCTGTGGTGATCCCACGACGAATGAAAAACACCCACAACACGCACACCGCGTTCAATCAATCGTCTTGCCAGCAGACAGTTTCGTGCGAAAGGACCGAACAGTCCCTTACCACCCAGATTCGACGAGATCTCGGGCTCTTCCCGCTCCAGGCCATAGGCGTCCAGAGTTTCCTTCGATTCGCCGGATAAATCGGTCAGTTCCGGTGCCGATGTCTGCATGCGGAACGCCAGCTCGTAGGCACTGATTCTTGCCGCCAGTTCCGAATCCTGGACGTCCGCCTGATGCAGCCGATTCAGGTCATTGATCGCCGAAATTGTCTCCCGCTGCTGCTGCATCGTGACGCCCGCAGGATTCCCCAGATTCAGCACCGGCTCCGCTCCACTGCGAAACTGCGTCCCCGCGAATGTGCTCGGCAGAAATCCGCTCGACCAGCTGGCCGAGCCGCCGGGGATTCCGCGTCCGACCGTGACCAGAGAAACGAAAGCCGGGAGATTGCTGGCCTCACTGCCAAGTCCATACGCCAGCCACGATCCCAGACTCGGCCGCCCCGAAATGGCCGAACCGGTGTTCATCAGCAACTGCCCCGGCAGGTGATTGAACTGATCAGTATGCATCGAACGAATCAGGCACAGATCGTCAGCACAGGATCCGATCTGAGGCAGCAGATCACTCATCTCCATTCCGCATTCGCCATACCGCACAAACTTTCGCGGTGTACCCATCAGGGTCGCAGTTTCCTTCTTGATGAATGCAAATCGCACGTTTTCCAGCATTGATTCCGGCAAGGGCTGGCCATGCAGTTCATTCAGAGCAGGCTTGGGGTCAAACAGATCCATCTGGCTGGGACCACCCTCCAGATAGATATAAATGATCCGCTTCGCCC
>JALQUR010000649.1 GCA_023260695.1 Planctomycetaceae bacterium | reverse complement strand
AATCTGCCTGAAGCCCCCAATTGCAGTCGCGGCTGAGTGCCTGCAGCAGGCAGAGGTGATCGCTGTGGCCAGTGGCGCAAACGCAGGCATTCTCCAGATTACCGAACCGGCAGCGTGTCCGGCGGATCTGCGCTGTTGTGTCTCCATCTCTGAAATCTGCTCAAGTTAACACATTGTTCATGTGATAGGTTCGCCTGTGAGCTGGACTTGGGAAGTTCCAGTTTGCAGCGGAGTCTGATGCAGGACCAGAAGGCTGCCCGCAGGAGTGCGAGGGATCACGCAGATGGTTCCTGCATCGAAACGTTTTTCCCGGATGCATGATCGCGCTCGGATGTTCGCGACAAAAACTGTCGGCTTTCAGGATGGCGGCAGTTGTTCTGATTCATCCGCAGCGCAGGTCTTCAGATTCGTGCCCTCCTCTTCGGTGTCAGGGCACTTGCGTGAAATCCCCGGGGACTGTCGACGAGCAGTCTCATTTTGCTGGTGTCTGACTCGTGGAGGTTGAGAGCATGGGAATAATTCGCTGGTCAGGAATCTTCGTTGCTGCTGCTGGACTGATGCACCATGCAGTGAATGCAATGGCTGCTGAGAACTTTTCCGCTCCGCCCGGTTATTCAATCATCGCTCCGGAATTGAGCGTTGCGACCGAGGATGGGGTAGTTGTAGCGTGCAGTCAGACGACTGAAGCGCACTTCCTGTTTCACGTTCCCGGGTTGTTTTCCATACAGCCTGTTGCGGGAGATCCGGTGGCCTGCTGGGCTGCCGGGCAGCCATTTCGCTGTGAGAGATCTTCTGCTGCTGCCGCAAGCGGGGCGTCGTCGACACGACTGACAATTTACGCCGATGGGTTTCCGATGGTGAACCAGCCGCTGCCGCGACATACGTATCTTCGTGTGATCATCGAGCGACAGTGGTCGGAAAATGGCACGCAGCGCACGTCAAAGCGGACAGAGTATCATCCGATCGATGTTCGCACCGGATTGTGAGCAATGTTCTGCTGATGATTTGCAGGGCTACCACGATGCGGCGTCACTGTCTGCATCGTGGTGCCCGCTGAGTACTCAGCGGAGCCTGTCGCTGCATGAGTCCTGTGCTGACAGGACGATACTCCGCAGGGCTGGTCCGGGAAACCTGGTCAACTTCTTCCGCCATGGTCTCCGCAGTCGGAATCTGTTATCTTCGGAGCGGGAATAATCGATAAGCGATGGCCCGGTTCTGTTCTTTCGGCGTTTTCCGTCATGCGGCAGATCCTGCGGGCTGTACTCCTGGGGCTACTCCGAGAATGCAGTGATGAATCGTCTGCTGACCACACTTTCGTTTCTCTGCTGTGTTCCCTGGGGTTGGGCAGATGAGGCGGATTTCGCGGATGAAACCAGCGGGACCACTGTTGTTGACGCAGCAGGCCGGGAATTCTTCGAACGGCAGATTCGCCCGTTGCTCAGTGAGCATTGTCTGAAATGCCATTCCAGCGCCGCTGCAGCAGAAAATGGCGAACTGGATCTGCAGTCCTCCGCTGGTATTGCTCGAGGGGGAACCCGCGGCCGTCTGTTCAGTGCAACTGCAGACGGGTCGCATCTGCTGCTCACGGCAGTCGGTTATCTGGACTCGGAACTGCAGATGCCGCCGGATGGTCAGTTAACTGGCGAGCAGATTCAGTTGCTGAAGCAATGGGTGAAGCTGGGGCTGCCGGTTCCGGAGTATCAACCGGAGGCCATTCGGGGAAGGGAGGCGATTGACTTTGCAACGGGGCGTCGTTTCTGGTCTTTCCAGCCGCTGCATGCTGTTCAGCCTCCGGGGGATGTCCCGTTGCGGGGGGATGAATCCGCTGCGATTGACGCGTTTGTGGCAGATCGTCTGTCGTCTGCTGGTTTATCTCTTTCGGCGGCCGCAGCGCCGGCAGAACTGCTGCGGCGTCTGAGTTTTGATCTGACAGGTCTCCCACCGGAGATTGCGGATCTGCAACGTGCAGAGACTGCCGCCGGGGGCTGGTATGAGTCAGAAGTGGAGCGATTGCTGGCAGCAGAGGCGTATGGGGAACGATGGGCGCGTTTCTGGCTGGATCTGGCGAGATATACAGACTTTACTCCGGACTGGCAGTCTCCCACCGATCGTGGCTGGTTGTATCGAGACTGGGTTGTGGACGCCTTCAACCGTAACCTGGCGTTCGATGAGTTTGTGCGGCTGCAGCTGGCAGCAGATCTGATTCCGGAAGTGGCCGCCGAGGATCATGCGGCTCTGGGTTTCCTCGGGCTCAGCCCGACTTACTGGAAGGAGCTGCGTCTGGCGCCATCCGTGATTCAGCAGATTGTTGCCGATGAGTGGGATGAGCGCACCGATGCGGTGACACGCACGTTTCTGGGGCTGACGGTTTCCTGTGCCCGTTGTCACGATCACAAGTTCGACCCGATTTCCACGCAGGATTATTATGGCCTTGCAGGGGTTGTGGCCAGCAGTCAGCTGCACGAACGACCGCTGCTGGAAGCAGAGACCGCTCAGCGTGTGATCGAAGGTCGAAAGCAGCTGGAGCAACTACAGCAGAAGTTGCAGGCAAAACCGGCTCCCGAGGGCGAAACGAAGGTGATGCTGGAGCAGCAGGTTGTCGAATTGCGAGCTGCGATTCCTCAGCTGGATACTCCATTTGCACATGTCCTGCGGGAGGCAACACTGCACGTGCTTCCTCAGGGGGAGGACATGACGCGACTGGAGTATCGCGAGGGTGAGGCGATGGATCTTGAGGTCTTTCGTCGCGGCAATCCTTCCAATCGCGGTGACCTCGTGCCTCGTCGGTTCCTGACAGTACTGAGTGCCGAGGGAGAGGTTCCGCTTCGCGAGGGAAGCGGACGTCGTCAGCTGGCGGAGGCGATTCTGCAGCAGGGGCAGGCATTGACTGCTCGCGTCATTGTGAATCGAATCTGGGCCGAACATTTTGGCAGCGGACTGGTGCGAACAACCAGTGACTTCGGGAAGCAGGGGGAGCGTCCTACGCACCCGGAGCTGCTGAATTACCTGGCATGGCGGTTTGTGGAACAGGGCTGGGACATGAAGTGGCTGCATCGTCAGATTCTGCTCAGCCGGGTCTGGAAGCAGAGTTCGGCGTGGAACGAGGCGGGGGCAACCAGCGATCCAGACAATCGCCTGCTCTGGAGGAGTCCTCGGCGGCAGTTGCCATTTGAGATGTGGCGCGATGCGATTCTGAGCGTCAGTGGTCGACTGCAGCGTGAAGTCGGTGGTCCCGGCAGGACAATCGACACTGCGGATTTCTTCCGACGATCACTGTATCTGGTTGTTGATCGTGAGGAGCTGCACCTTGTCCAGCGGATGCACGATTTTCCTGAAGCAAGTGCTCATTCCCCAATCCGGGTACCGACGACAACTCCGTTACAGCAATTGTACCTGCTCAATTCCGACTGGGTACTGCAGCGGAGTCAGGACGTGGCGGCTCGTACAGCGGAGTTGCCGGTGGCCGAACGTGTGAGTCAGATCTGGATGCTTGCTCTGGGACGCCGGCCGTCTGAGCGGGAGTTAACGCTGGCGGGCGCGTTCGTGGCGGACGCTGCAGCGAGCGAAACAGGTGAGCAGCAATGGCAGGATCTGATTCAGGGTGTACTGAGCGTGAATGAGTTTTACTTTCTGAACTAGATGTTTGTCTCAGGACGTTTCCGAGCAGGCCTGCTGCTTCCTGAGACAGGTTTGCTTCAGCTGATGGCTCCCCTGCTGCAGAAGTCAAACAGGATGTCGGTTGCCAGGAGCAGCTGACGTACTTCGATCCACTCGTCTTTGGTGTGTGCCTGGTCAATGCTCCCCGGGCCGAAGACGACTGCAGGAATACCAATGGCGGCAAGTCGAGAAGCATGTGTTCCGAATGGGACACCAAGAATGCGGTGTTCGCCGTCGACACGCTGCACAGAGTCGAGGAGTTTTGCTGACAGTCTGCCGTTGAGTTCATCTCCGAGTGCGGGGCTTTTGCAGTAAGCTTCACCGTGCGTCAGTGAGATCCGGCAGCGCGTTCCCAGCCAGTCAATGAGTTCCTGTCGAGCCTGCATGGGGTCTTCACCCGGCAGGACACGACGGTCCACATGAATTTCGCAGAAATCCGGAACAACATTCACGCTGCTGCCACCATTGATGAGTCCGATGCTCAGTGTGGCGGGTCCGCAGAGATGATGGGCGGGGCGGGATGTGGGCAGTTCGGCGGCATATTCCTGCAGCAGTTTCAGGACTCCGGCCATTTCATAGATGGCGTTGACACCAAGGGACGGACTGGAGCTATGGCAGGCCCGTCCGCTTGTGCCAATGGTCCAGCGGACAGCGCCACGGTGGGCCACAACGAGGTCCAGCTCTGTGGGCTCTGCCACGATAGCCACATTGGGTGCCTGGCTGCAGAGTGAATACTCCCCGCTGTTGCTGGACCAGGCATTTGCCAGATGATTGATGCCGATGCTGGTGGCTTCTTCATCGACTGACAGCGAGAGTACAACGGAAGGCATCGCTGGCGGTCGCTCTTCATGGAGTCTTACAAATGCAGCCAGCATGGACGCCATTCCGCCCTTCACGTCGCAGGCGCCCCGTCCGCTGATACGGCCGCTTTCATGACGTGGTTCAAAGGGCGGAATTGTCATGCCATCAACGGGTACGGTGTCCTGGTGCACATCGAAGAGGACTGTTCCACGACTGCTGTCCCCGTCAATCCGGGAGAGCAGATTGGTGCGTCCGGGGGCGACTTCGACGGCTTCGCAGGGAAGGTCGTGAGCAGCAAGGAACTCCTTCAGCCAGTTCGAAAGTCGCGTCTCCAGAAACTGTTCGCCGGAGAGAGGTCGCCCCATTGGGTTGACACTGGGGATGGAAATGAGTGTCTTGAGCAGTTCTGCGGGGTCTGGTGCGGGCATATTCGAGGGGTCCTGGGAATCTGGCCAGTCGGTTGATCAGGTATGGTTCAGTACTGCTGGCTGTCATCTGCCGTTCATGGCGACCATGACTCATCCCGTCTGGATCCTGCAGTCTTGTGTGATGAATGATTGTTCTGTAATTGCAGCGGAAAGAAAAGCTATGAGATCGTTGTGGGCTGGTCTGTTCTGTGGAATTGTTCTGGTCGTTCCTGTTGCTGCTGACGAAGGCTGGGTTTCCTTGTTCGACGGCAGTTCACTGAATGGCTGGAAGCAGGCAGAGCATGGGAAGGCGAAGTACGAAGTTGTTGACGGGACCATTCACGGAACGACAGTGGAGGGAAGTCCGAATTCATTCCTGATGACGGAAGCAGAATACGGAGATTTTGAGCTGGAGTTCGATGTGAAGGTGCATCCGGAGCTTAATTCCGGTTGCCAGATTCGTTCAAGAGGCAAGACGGCTGAGGACGTTGCGGAGGAAACATCGCGACAGGGGAAGTCTCCCAAAGGGACAAACGGCGCGGGGCGATTTCATGGACCGCAGGTGGAAATCGAATCCACGAAGGGATTCTCCGGCTTTGTGTATGGCGAAGCCACCGGTCGCGGATGGTTGTCGCCTGAGCCTGCGGATCCGGCGAACAGCCACAAACTGATCAGGGTGGGAGACTGGAATCACTTTCGCATTGTGGCAAAAGGAAATCGCATTCAGACATTTATCAATGGCAAGCCGGTCGCGGACCTGACACATGATGAGATCTACAAGAGCCATCCGCGGGGGCATATCGGGCTGCAGGTGCATGGGATCAAGGCTGGAACCGGGCCGTTTGATGTTGCCTGGAAAAATCTGCGACTCAGAAAACTGTGACCCCGGGGCTCCAGGATTGATGCTGCAGACGCCCGCGTTCTGGCTGAAAACGGGTGTCGGCATCATGTTGGTGGAGACTGAATCGGCGGTGCTGTCATTGCAGCGCGCATGAAAAAGGCCGTTCGACGTGCAGGTCGAACGGCCCGGGAGGATGACCGATGGATTGCTCCAACGATCAGCAGTGACTTCCCTGCCCTGATTCACACTGGATGTTTCACAGGGCGCTTCAACACAGGATTCTCAGATCGCACCTTTTACCGTGCGAATGATCTCTGCTGCGACCTTGTAAGGGTCTGCATTGGAAGCCGGACGACGGTCTTCGAGCCAGCCCTTCCAGCCGTTGGTGACAGTGGCAACCGGGATTCGGATGGATGCACCGCGGTCAGAAACACCATAGCTGAACTTGTCGATGGACTGTGTTTCGTGCAGACCGGTCAGACGCAAGTGGTTATCGGCGCCATACACACCGATATGTTCCTTGACGCGAGGCCCGAAGGCTTCACAGATGGTCTTGTAGGTTTCCTGACTGCCGCATGTTCGCAGGACTTCATTGGAGAAGTTTGCGTGCATACCGGAACCGTTCCAGTCGGTTGCGCCCAGTGGTTTTGGATGCCAGTTGATGGCAACGTTGTACTTTTCAGCACATCGTTCCAGCAGGTAGCGGGCAACCCAGACCTGGTCGCCGGCAGCCTTGGCACCTTTTGAGAACACCTGGAATTCCCACTGGCCGGTAGCCACCTCGGCGTTGATCCCTTCGACATTGATGCCGGCCTGCAGGCACAGGTCGAGATGCTCTTCGACAATCTCTCGACCAAATGCGTTCCTGGCACCAACAGAGCAGTAGTACGGACCCTGAGGAGCGGGGTAGCCACCAACGGGGAATCCGACTGGCAGGTTGGTATCGCGGTCCCACAGGAAGTATTCCTGTTCAAATCCGAACCAGAAATCTGCATCATCATCGTCAATGGTAGCGCGGCCATTTGTTTCATGGACGGAACCATCTGCGTTGAGCACTTCGCAGACGACCAGATAGGCGTCAATTCGCGCCGGGTCAGGGAAGATCGCTACAGGTTCCAGCAGGCAGTCCGAAGAGCCACCTGGGGCCTGATTGGTCGAGCTGCCGTCAAAGCACCATTGTGGACAGTCTTCGAGATTACCACTGAAGTCGTTGACGATCTTCGTCTTGGAACGCAGGGACTGAGTCGGAGCGTTTCCGTCCAGCCAGATGTATTCGAGCTTTGTCTTGCTTGCCATTAGTTGCCTTTTCCTCCCGATTGAAATGTTCTGCGACGATGAGTTGTGCAGCCCTGTAAGTCTGCGGCTGAGTTCACCAGATCAGCAGCTGAAGACTGCGGTCACGAGATATGTCTGCATGTCGCTGCAGACCATCTCGACGGCAAATTGAGGGGGACACCGGCCATCGGTATCCAGAAGATTCCCTCTGATGAAGCAGGTTGCCTGTTATTTGTGCAGGACAGCCCGCCCCCTGAGCTGTTTCTGTGAGAATAACTTTGTTTTGCCGTCAGGAAAGCGGTGGAGCACATCCTGTGCCGCGATTGTTGCATTTGGGGAGATGGGAAGCCGTACCGAGGGATCTGAACAAGCCAGATTCGGCAGGACGGGAGGTCAGGGGATCAGGGGGGGGGCTGGTGATTGCGTTGCTGGCGTTGTTTGCGGGGAGGTGGTGGCCAGCCGCTCTGGCCCGCAGTTGCAGTGGCACGATTCCGCTGCCTGTCCATGAAACGCAGATCACTGAGGATGGACAAGGCGGAGGGAGTGCACGTTATACTGTATCAGCATGCCTTGTCTGCGTGACAGCAGACCGTAGCCTTCAGTCATCCTGCAGGCGGCCTGCATTCAGTGCGGATCGTGTTTTCTTGTGACAACGCAGACAATGAAGCAGAACTTATGTTGAACAGACAATTTCAGGCTGTCCTGCTGCTGTGTATTTTCCCGCCGCTGAATCTGCGTGCTGCGGATCCGGAGATTTCTGTTTCGTTCAACAGGGACGTCCGGCCCGTGCTTTCCGATCTGTGTTTTCAGTGTCACGGCCCTGACAGTCAGCAGCGGCAGGCGGGGCTTCGTCTGGACGACCCTGCGATCGCTGTTGCAGAACTGGAATCCGGCAGTCGTGCTGTGGTTGCCGGGGATCTGGCGGCAAGTGAACTTCTGCGACGTATCACTGCGACCGATCCGGATCTGGTCATGCCACCTCCGGAGACAGGCAAACAGGTTTCTCCGGAACAGCTGGAGGTGCTGCAGCGCTGGATTGCCAGCGGCGCGGAATATGAACCGCACTGGGCGTTTGTGGTGCCTCAGAAAGCTGAGGTTCCGGCAAGTCCCTTTGCAGAGCAGATTGCACCAATCGACGGATTCATCCATCAGCGACTGCAGCAGCAGGGAATGGCTCCAGCCGCAGCAGCTGACCGAGAATCACTGATTCGCCGAGTGACGCTGGACCTGACCGGGCTCCCGCCAACGGCAACGGAAGTCGCGGAATACCTTGCCGATACCGGCGATGATGCGTGGGAAAAGCTGATTGATCGTCTGCTGGCATCGCCTCGATTTGGCGAGCATATGGGCCGTTACTGGCTCGATCTTGCCCGATATGGTGATACTCATGGACTGCATCTCGACAATGAACGCTCACTCTGGAAGTATCGAGAGTGGGTGATTCAGGCCTACAATTCCAATATGCCTTTCGACCAGTTTCTGACAGAACAACTGGCGGGAGACCTGTTACCTGAGCCTACGATTGCTCAGCAGGTCGCGACCGGATTCAATCGCTGCAATGTGACAACCAGCGAGGGAGGGTCAATCAACGAGGAGGTGCTGGTGCGGTATGCGGTGGACCGCACAGAAACCATGTCAACAGTATTCATGGGACTGACTCTCGGCTGTGCGGTATGCCACGATCACAAGTTCGATCCTGTGTCCCAGCGGGAGTTTTATCAGCTGTATGCGTTCTTCAATGCATCAGCAGACGCAGCGATGGACGGCAATGCCCTGGCACCGCCGCCAACAATTCGCGTTCCGTCGGAGGAGCAGACGGCGCGGCTGCAGCAACTGGACATGGAAATTGCGGCAGCAAAACAGCAGCTGGATCAGCAGCTTGCCGAATATGCCTACGTGGATCCGGGTCCACCGGCAGCGGCGGGGGACACAGTTCAGAATGAACGACGGGAGTATGTCTGGATCGAAGATGCTGCTCCGCCGGGCGCCAACCTGCAGGGTGACAGTCCCTGGGAATTCGTGGAGGGACCGGACCACCCGGTGCATTCCGGCACCAGGTCGACTCATCGAAAAGCTGATGCGCTCAGCCAGCACTTTTTTACCGACGCTGCTCCGACACTGAGGATTGGTGCGGGTGACAAATTATTTGCGTGGGTCCGGCTGAATCCTGAAAATCCTCCGCAGACGATCATGCTGCAGTTCAACGACGGGTCATGGAGTCACCGGGCATTCTGGGGAGCGGATTCGATTCCGTGGGGAAGTGGCGACAATCCGGATCACCGCAATCTGGGGCCATTACCGGCGGCGGGTGAGTGGGTTCGGCTGGAAGTTGACGCAGCACACGTTGGGCTGCCGGCGGGCAGTGAACTGAATGGCTGGGCGTTTACTCAGGTTGGCGGCGAAGTCTGGTGGGATCGAGCCGGCCTCGTGACTCAGACGCCACAGGGCAGCCCGGAGTTCACGTCGCTGCTGGCATGGGCAGAGTGGGATGCAAAGCTTCCCAAATCGGCAGTGCCGGAGGAGATCCGGAAAGCGATTGCAGTTGCCGTGGATCAGCGGAGTGCTGAGCAGAGCGAGTCAATTCGCCGTTATTTCCTGACTTACGTGCATCCGGAGACGAAGCTGCAGTTTGGTCCGGTACAGCAGCAGGTTGATACTCTGACTAAGGAACGCACCGATCTGGATGCGGCGATTCCAACGTCAATGGTGATGCAGGACCTGGCACAGCCCCGCAAGACGTTTATTCTGAAGCGGGGCGAGTATGATCAGCCTGGTGAGGAAGTTTCGGCAGCGGTTCCGGCTGTGTTTCCGCCGCTTCCCGAGGGAGTTTCTGCAAACCGGCTGGGGCTGGCCAGGTGGCTGACTCAGCGAGAGCATCCGCTGACCGCGCGGGTGGCCGTGAATCGTATCTGGCAGCAGATATTTGGCCGGGGGCTGGTTGAGACTTCAGAAGATTTCGGCAGTCAGGGACAGTTGCCTTCACATCCGGAACTGCTCGACTGGCTGGCAGTGGATTTTCAGCAGAACGGCTGGGATGTGAAGCGGCTGCTGAAGTCAATTCTGATGACCTCGACTTATCAGCAGAGTTCTGATGTGACGCAGCAGTCGCTGGCTCAGGATCCGGACAACCGCCTGCTGGGCCGAGCTCCGCGGTATCGGCTGGATGCGGAAGTTGTGCGAGATTCAGCACTGTTCATGAGTGGTCTGCTGGTGGAGCAGGTTGGAGGACCCAGCGTACGGCCATATCAGCCGGAGGGAATCTGGGAAGCCGTGGCGTTTCGTGGCAGTACGACGCAGTTCTACAAACCCGATTCGGGCGATGCCTTATACCGTC
>JALQUR010000643.1 GCA_023260695.1 Planctomycetaceae bacterium | reverse complement strand
AGCTGTTGCCACTGACGATCTCACGAAAACATTGAATCTCGCCGGTGCTGCAGTTGTTGACCCAGACGTCGTAAGTGACGGCACCCGGGAGGCTATCCCAGACAATGGTGGGACGAGTAACAGTCTGCCGTCGCGTCATATCAGGGATATTGGCGGCAGTGTTGATGGTGAAACGGTGCATATCGCTCCAGGGAGTGAAGGAACCGTCATTTCTGATGCCTCGGACCCAGAGGTCCATCTTGCCAACACCAAGGGACGTCGGCAGTTCGTACCAGGTATTAAAGGACTTGCTGATACCCCGATGCCATGGATTAATGCCCGCACTGCTGTTGCCGATCCAGATCTCATAATTAATAGCTCCGGGAACCGGATACCATTCAATCCGCGGGCGCTGAATTGTCGTGGAGACAGTCGGGGTCTTGATCTTCACTCCCACATCAATCCTGATGTCCTGAACATCCTGGGACATTGATGGAGCCAGCCGATAGACGCGAACATGCCCCGAATCGATACCGTAGCCATCGTTGAATTTGGCTCCAACGGCTACCGTTTTGCCATCATTGGAAATGGAGACAGTGCTGCCAGACTGATCCAGAGGAGCTTCACCGCTGAGGATGCCAGTGGATTTCCAGAAGCTGCCGTCCCAGGTCCAGATACGTGCCTGGCCGGAATCGTCTCCGTTGCTGTCATTGAATGGAGCTCCGACAATGAGCGTGTTTCCGTCTGCTGCAAGGGCGACGGAGGTTCCGGACTGATCGCCGGCAGCGACACCGTTCAGATCAAGCCCTCGCTGTGCCCATTCAGACCTGCTGCTGTACCAGTCGAACACGCGTGCATTGCCAGCGTCGGAGCCGGTGGTATCGCTGCCCACTGCACCCACAGCGATACTGTTGCCATCAGGTGTCAGCGACAGGGAAGTGCCCGCAGCATCACCAGCATTCGCTCCAAAGATGGGTGACCCGTGTGAAACCCAGCTGCTGCCATCCCATGTGAAGACGTCAACACGGCCGGTATCTTCGGCTGTTCCGTTGTCCGCACCACTCGATCCAACGGCCAGCGTCTTTCCATCGGCAGAAAGATCAAGTGCATAACCAGTACGATCAAAGGCCTGCAGACCATCGATATTCTGCCCTCGCTGCGTCCATGCAACACCATCCCATTTGAAGACCTGAACGCGACCGGAACTATCCCCATTGGCAGAGTTATCAATGGATGACAAGGCGACAACATTGCCGCTTTCCGAGAGGGCAACTGCCCAGCCAAGCTTGTCACCAGGCAGCCCTGTGATGGGGGACCCAAGTGTGGTCCAGCGATCACCGTCATGCCGACGAATGATGACCTGACCGGAGTTTTCTGGCTTCAGTTCATCCGTGGGGACACCGACTGCGACGGTTCTGCCATCGCCGGAAGTGGCGACCGACCAGCCAGTCTCATCTGTCGTGGATCCGCGAACGGCGATGGAAGGGTTTCTCCACGCCAGATCCTCCCAGACGTATACACGGACCTCACCCTGCTCGTGGGTCTCGTCGACATTTGGAGGCACCGCCACAGCCAGAGTGCGGCCGTCAGAGGACAGAACTACAGCATGGCCGGACTGATCAGAGTTTCCATCACCGTTCAGATCGCTGCCCAACTGCTGCCAGGTGTAGGAGTCATCCCATGCACGAATGGTGAGCAGCTTGGGAGCAGGCCCAAAAAAATTGTCGGCGGGCTGGTAGTAGAGACGGTTGCCGGGTCCAGCAGGCAGCAGCAGCGGAGCAAAATCTGAAACTTCCCCCACGGTCTGCCATGTGTCGCCATCATCGGTGGAGTACCAGAGTGTGCCGCCCCTGAGTGAAGTAGCGGTGATGGCGACACCAGCACCGGCCCCTTCCACGTCGGCATAGTTCTGCAGGGGATCTTCGGCGCTGAGAAAGACTGAACAGGGTGTGCCCACAGCACCAACCGGTGCTCCGGGAACCATCGTTGTGCTCACGAGTTTTCGGTCAGGCTGCACGTCCAGAACCGGCACATCGTTCACCGCGTTGATGTCGATTCTTACTGTATCAAAAGCACTGGAAACGGATTGAGAGATATCCGCTGAGGTTCCGTCCCAGGCACGGATCGTCAGCAGGTCTGCAATGGGGCCATTCGCGTCTGCTGCAGGCTGAAAGTAAAGGCGTGAATTGACACCATTGAGCAGTAACGGTGTGGATTCTGAGATACTGCCGGCAACCTGCCAGCTCTGCCCGTTGTCAGAGGAGAACCAAAGGTTACCCCCCTGCAGATTCGTCCCGGAAATTGCGACGCCCGGAACGTCTCCGTCAGCATCGGAAAAATTCTGCAGCAATCCCGAGCTGGAAACCAGCTGTGAGACAGGTGTGCCGACGAGCCCTGTGGGTGCGCCAGGGTCTTCTGCGATGGATCGAAATTGCAGGTCCGCAGTGGTGTCCAGCAACGGCAGAGCATTCAGCACCAGACGCTGCTCAAGAGATTCGGAAGCACATCGTGCGCTCAGGCGTCGCCCCCGACAAACACTGCCGAATGCCTTCCGAAGGGCTGCAGCCAGAACGTCGTGCGAACCCAGAAGCCCATGCATTGAAGAATTTGAATTACGCATCGACGAACCGCCTGACAAGAACTGAACGCATACTCAGAGAACCAACCTTCCACTGCCGAGCGACCACTGCAACGATTGCGTCCGCACGCTTTCGCGGGAACCCACCGGCAGTCAGAGAGGCAATTGACGTGCCAGGATGCAAAGAACAGGCGAGGCCAGGAAGTTCCTGCAATTCTGAATCTGATGACACGGCTGTTTATTCCGATTGGGCGGATTGGTGCAGTGCCTGCAACACTGATGCTGGCGTCAAAAAGTTCAAAGTCAGCGATGACCCGGAGAATCCGCAGCAGCAGAGACTGAGACAGCGTGTCGGGCGCAAAGATACCTGAAGCCTCTGACAGAACTTTTTGATTCAGTCCCTTATCGCCCAGCTTCCGGTTAATTTGATTGCAAGGTTCATGCGCATTACAACGCGGGGCACGCTGCACGCGCAGCGTAGCTGACGTTTCCAATTTGAAGCCAGGACTTGCCATCGTCAGCAGCGATCAATGCCAAATGTAAACACACATTTGCAAGCATCAGCTGGGGTCCCCCCGGTCTGGGCCACTTACCCGCCTGGCCACCTATATCGTTGCCACTATCCCCTGATATCCCGGGTGCCACCCACCGAGGTCTTTCCCGGTGCCTCACACCCGCAATGAGGCAGCTGGGTGGGTGACGAAATCCCGCGGTTCAGTGAAACGGCGTTCGGGAATGCCGGACAATTCTGGCCACTCAGTGGGGTTGACCAGGCAGTGGGCTGCACTGAGGCGGCCGTACGGAAACTGCCTGCATCGACCGGACCGCAACCTGCGGATGTAAACCTGCAGGGTGGGCAATGGAGCGAACGGCCACAGGGGGGGCAATCCGGTGGGTGGCACCGGTGGTGGCGGTCTCGGTGGGTGGCACCGGTGGCGGTCTCGTCGGTGGGTGGTACCGGTTGCGGTCTCGCCAGCGATTCCGGTGGGAGAGCCTGCTCGTTTTTTGCTGGTGCTGCCGCAAAGAATGATTCTGCGGCCTGGGGCGATTCTGCCGATCAGCACAGCTGACCCTTGAACTGAGCGACCAACGCTTCGCGCCTGCGTGCTCACGTTCTGCCGGGTCACCGCAGCAGACTCAGGGCGGCGAGGCTGACCGCAGCGACAATCCCGACGCGAATATTGTCATTGATTCGAGAGTTCAGAGACTCCACCAGCGCAGACAGGAACACGGCGGGGAACGTGAGCAGGAATGCTGCGACCAGTGTCAGGGGCGGTTCCGTTGCCTCCGGATTGTGCGTTTCGCCCCAGTACATCAGCGTTGTTGCCGTCCCGCCAGCGGCAATGAATCCCAACAGGCCTGCGAAGGACTTCTGCCGATTCCACGGCAGTGCCGGACCAGCGAACAACTTACCCGCTGCGGTTGCCGATCCGTCACCAAAGGCGAGAATGGCGAGTACTCCCAGCCCCACTTCCAGACGATCCGGCAGCAACAATACGGTGAGCAGCACTGCTCCGGCGTAACCCGCTACCGCCGCCGTTCCCTGATCGTGTTCATGCCTGCGGATCTGACGGAAACGCATGTAAATGAGACCGGCGGAAATCAACGCTGCCGCCAGGATGATGAATCGCAATGTCGGCGAAAGCGGATCTGCGTGCGGCACCACGTTGAGCGGCAACACCAGCAGGCCGGGAATCATGTGCCAGATACGCCGCCGGAGCTCCCGCTTCGAAAGAGCCTGCAGCGACAGCGATCTGCGCGAGGCGGAACCGTTGCGAAGATTGTTCTCTGCAATGGACATCAATCCTCTCCCCATGTGTGCGAGAGCCTGCCTGCGGACAAACCTGCGATTGAGTGCCGCCGATGTTAACACGTCGCCTGCAGTGATGGCGACATGAATGCGGGGTCCTGCCCTGGACGAGCCCCGAAATCGCGGCCGGACCGATCACATCCACTGCTCCCGCTCCCGCGCAGAATCTGCCGATCTGCTGCACTTGAGCATTCGCACTGAACCGCAAGCCTGCCGTTGCGGCGTGTCCGAGACCAGTACGCATCTGCGTTTGACCGCTGTCCGCTCGCCATCCACAATGATCTCAGCAAGTTCTATCGGCAGATTCTGTCGCCGCACAGCAGTCACCATCCATAACCTGGAAAGGCTGATCGACCACATCAGCTCCGACGGAGAAAGAACGACCGTGAGATTTCTGCTCTGCCTGCTCCTGTGTGCCGCCACAATCCGCGCCGCCGATCCACCGAACATTGTGCTGATTTTCGTGGATAACTTCGGCAACGGAGACCTCGCCTGCTTCGGTTCGCAACTGCACAGAACTCCGCATGTGGACCAGCTGGCAGCTGAAGGAATGAAGTTCACCAGCTTCTACGTTTCCAGCGGAGTCTGTACTCCAAGTCGTGCAAGCCTGATGACCGGGTGCTATCCCCGCCGCGTCAACATGCATGTGAGCGATCGCAACTCCGCCGTGCTGCAGCCTGTTTCCCCCAAAGGACTGCATCCCGGCGAGACAACCATCGCAGAAGTACTCAAGTCCGCAGGTTATGCCACAGCCTGCATCGGCAAGTGGCATCTGGGTGACCAGCCGGCGTTCCTGCCGACACGTCAGGGCTTTGACGAATTCTTCGGGATTCCCTACAGCGACGACATGACGAAGGACAAGCGACCAGAAGTCTGGCCCGAGCTTCCGCTGATGCAGAATGAACGCGTCATTGAAGCGCCGGCAGAGCGTACGACACTGGTGCAGCGCTGTACGGAACAGGCTGTGTCCTTTATTGAGCGCCATCAGCGGCAACCATTCTTTCTGTATGTGCCACACACCATGCCCGGATCCACGCCGCACCCGTTTGCCAGCGAGGCGTTTCAGGGACGGTCGCAGAATGGCAAGTACGGCGATGCCGTGGAAGAACTGGACTGGAGTACCGGGCAGATCATGGCCGCACTGCAACGGCTGCAGCTGGATCGCAACACCCTGTTCATCTGGACCAGTGACAACGGTGCTGTTCGGCGGAACCCTCCGCAGGGAAGTTGTGCGCCGTATCGCGGTTTCGGCTACAACACATCAGAAGGAGCCATGCGAATGCCCTGCGTAATGCGGTGGCCTGACCGTATCCCGGCCGGCAGAACCTGCGATGCACTGTGTTCCACACTGGACCTGCTGCCCACACTGGCAGGTCTGGCTTCCGCTGAACTCCCGACTCAGCCCATCGACGGCCTGGATCTCAGCAAGCTGCTCACCAGTGGAGGCCTGGAATCGCCACGGGATGAGCCAGGGATGCTGTTCTATATGATGGACCAGCTGCAGGCGGTGCGTTCGGGTCCGTGGAAGCTGTACCTGCCGCTGGCTGGTCGTTATTCCAACCTCTCCCGTCTCCGCGAAGCGGCAACAGCAGAACTGTACAACGTCCGCAAGGATGTCGGCGAACTGCAGAATGTGGCAGCCGATTACCCGGACGTGGTGGCGCGACTGCAGCAACTTGCCGAACAGGGCCGAATGGTACTGGGGGATGAAGAGCGAGCAGGCAGTGGGCAGCGACCGGCTGGCTGGGTGGAAACTCCACAACCCCTCACCATGTCTGCGCCCTGACTATCCACCAGTTCAGAGACCGTTGCACCGAACGCAGTCACAGGATTAGAACCGTGTCACCAAAAACCTGCCGGGCAGAATTTCAGCTTCGTCGCCGCCACTTTCTGCGCACCGGTGCAGTACTCCTGCTGCCTGCCGGCCTGCGAGTCGGCCGCAGCAGTGAAACCAATGCGGTACGGCTGCGGATTGGCCTGATGACGGACCTGCACTACGCCGACAAAGCAACCTCAGGCAGCCGTCATTATCGGGAGACGCTGCCGAAGATCGCTGAAGCCGCTGAGCGAATGCAGGAACTGCAGCCTGCCTTCATGGTTGAACTGGGCGACCTGATTGATGCCGCAGATACAGTGGAACAGGAGCTTACCTGGCTGCAGCGAATCAACCGCGAATTCTCCGCGATCTGCGGCGAACAGTATTATGTGCTGGGCAATCACTGTGTGGATACGCTGACAAAGCAGGAATTCCTGGGTGCAGTGGGGCAGCAGAAATCGTGGTTCTCCTTCGATCGCAACGGCACACACTGCATCATCCTTGATTCCTGTTTTCGATCTGACGGGTCTCCTTACCAGCGCAGGAACTTCACCTGGACCGATGCAAATATTCCGGCTGAAGAGCTGGAGTGGCTGCGGTCTGATCTGCAGCAGAACCAGCTGCCGACAATCGTCTTTGCGCACCAGCGTCTGGATGTGAGTGATAATCACGGTGTCCGCAACAACGACAAGGTACGGCAGATTCTGGAGGAGGGTGGCAACGTGCGAGCCGTCTTTCAGGGGCATAGTCACCAGAATGATCTGAAGGAAATCCGGGGCATCTCCTACTGCACTCTGGCAGCAATGGTCGAAGGAAGCGGCGTTGAATCCAACAGCTATTCAACCCTGGAGATTCTGGAAAGTGGAGCATTGCGGCTGACGGGATTTCGGCGGCAGCAGTCACGCGACTTTCAGGGCTGACGCTGTTCAGACGGCAGGACTCGCCCCTGGTCCTGCCAGCATTCCGACATCAGCGACGTTCAATCGTTCTCCCGCACAGATCAAAGACACCGATCAACCATGCCTCAGCCCGACCCATCCCGACGAATTCATCGCCTGCTGCGTCTGCTGCTGCGATTGTCTGAAGCTGAGGAAGGACTCTCACTGCAGCAGTTGTCGGACAGCGAGGGGCTGTCGGAGCGGACGATTCGGCGGGACCTGTATGCTCTGCGCGACAGCGGGCTGCCTGTGGAACCCTGCCAGGCATCCAACCGGATTCCGCTCTGGAAAATCTCTGCGGCTGTCACCGATCTGAAGTTCAGCCTGTATGAACTGCTCTGTCTTTATCTGAGCCGAAGGCTGATGGAACCGTTCGCCGGGACGCCGTTCTTCGACGGTCTGCAGTCGGCGTTTGAAAAACTGGAGCGTGAAGTCTTCGCCGGCTCGTCGGCATTTCAGTCTGAACTGATCGACAAGCTGTATCTGAATACCGCAGGTGCCAGCGACTACACAAATCGAGCCCAGCTGATCACGGAGGTCATGCAGAGCATTCGCAGCCGCCAGGTTCTGCAGATGGAATATCGCAAGCCGGACAGCACCGTCACGCAGTACCTGATTCACCCGTGGAGTCTGGCTGCTCATCACGGTTCGCTGTACATCGTGGCCTTCAGTGAAACAGCAGAAGCAATACGGCATTTCAAACTGGACCGTGTCCAGTCACTCAATCCTCGTCCCAGACACTATCGCATTCCGGACACATTCGATGTCCGCGAATACTTTGAGGGTACGTTTGGAGTCTTCAGCCCGGAAGAACAGGAATATCAGATCGTGCTGGAATTCAGTGCCGCAGCAGCAGAATCTGTACGGGAATCGCGCTGGCATTGCAGCCAGCAGCTGCAGGATCTTCCCGCTGGCGGCGTACGGATGCAGCTGCGGCTGCGGAGTCTGCGAGAGGTCAGCAGCTGGGTGCTGAGTTTCGGGTCGCACGCGAAAGTTGTGGAGCCCCCGGAACTGATCGATCAGCTGCGAATTGAACTGCTCAGAACAATCAATCATTACCCGTCGGACCGGTCCGCCGGACAATAGTCGCTGCTCAGGGTTTTCGCAGCAGACTCAGAATTACCTGCGCGTAGACTCGATGGCCAAAGTCATTCGGATGATTGACTCCGTTGCCCGTCTGATCACAGTCCTTTTTGCGGACCAGGAATTCCTCCCAGACTGACGTCAGATCGGCCACAGCAATTCCCGGTCCTGACAGTTCCCGCAACGCGGTCCGGTATTCAGCAAATCGTTCATGCTTCAGCGTCGTCCAGTCGCGGTTCCCGAGCATCGATGCCACCAGAATGAACTCGCACTGCGGACAACGGTCCCGGACCGCCGTGATGATGCCGCGAATATTCTGCTGATAGGACTCCACCGACCGTCCGGCAGAGTCGTTCATTCCGAAGGCGATGATGAGCAGATCGGGGGTCTTCTCAGCAACTGCGTCCACCTGCTGCAGGCCCCAGTCTGTGGACGTTCCACCCACCGAAAGATTGGTCATGGCAACAGCACCAGCGCTGAATTCATCCAGCCCCCGCCTGACCAGCTCCGGGTACGGTGGCTGATACGGGGGCTGATCATACAACCCGGACGCGTTTGACCCGGCGGAAATACTGTCACCCAGCGTCACCAGCTCGACAGACTGTCCCTGCAGCAGACGGCTGGCTGTTCGCGGCAGCAGATCAGCTGCGTACTCGGGCAGAACTGCAGACCAGTGTTCACCGGGAGTTCTGCGATAGGTGACACAGACCTGCATGGCAGCATATTCCAGCTCCGCCCCGAACAGGATCTCACCGTTTCCGTCACGGTGCGTGAGTCGATATTTCTGACTTCCTGCCGGTCTCCTCAGATCAGCTTCACTGAACGCCGGAATCCGGGAGTCTGGTGTCAGTTGAATCCTGCGGGAGCCCTGTTCCCACGTGAAGTCCCGATCTGCTTCCCAGATCACATCCCCGGCCGAACTGCTGATGGAAACAACGGACTGCACCGGAAAGAGCAGCAGAGCTGCTGCAGGCTGATCGGCCTCCGGCTTCAGGAACAACACCGACTCGCCCTCAACCAGCTCACTCCGCCAGAATGGCTGCAGCAGCTCCGGACGATACTTCCAGACGCCGGATGGTTCATCCGCCTGAACCTCGCCAGCGAAACAGATGCAGATGACGAACAACCAGAGCAACGAACGGAGCATGACCGTTGGACAGACGAAGCAGCTGTGTTTCATTTTCCAGCTCCAGTGCACTCGAGGCAGTGGCGAACCGTACGGTCGTGGCTGCGGGCAACGATGAAAGGAAAGGGTTGGTGCAGCGATCCCGGTATCAGCAGAGAATATTGAACCCGTGCAGCCGGGAGCGGAATCTGCACGCGTCGTCAGCGCTGAGCTGCGGGACGGCGATTGCCTGCAGACAGGCTCAGAACAGCTCGTGAATCTCACGATGGCCGAAATCAACCAGCGGAAACGGGCGGCCTGCCGGACCTGGCAGATGCGCATCGATCTTCAGGCCAAGGCTGTGGAACACGGTGGCGATGACGTCGCCCGGCTGAACCGGGCGATCCGCCGGAGTTCCTCCGACAGGATCGCTGGCCCCGACCACCTGCCCACCGCGAACACCGCCACCGGCAAAGCCCACAGTAAAGCACTGTGGCCAGTGATCACGTCCGCCGGCCGGGTTGACTCGTGGCGTCCTGCCAAATTCCGCAAGATTGCAGACCAGTGTATTGTCGAGCAGACCGCGCTGCTGCAGATCTTCCACCAGAGCCGAATACCCCTGGTCGTAGAGTGGTGCCACGATGTCCCGCATTCCTTCGATGGATGTGAACGGTTTGGAACCGTGAATGTCCCAGGTAATCTCATCGAAGACCGTGAGGAACGTATTGATCGTGACAAATCGCACGCCGGATTCGACCAGTCGCCGAGCCAGCAGGCAGCACTGACCAAAACGATTCATACCATAGCGTTCCCGCACAGACTGCGGTTCCTTTGAGAGCTCAAACGCTTCGCGCGCCGTATCGCTGGACATCAGCCGATAGGCGGCTTCGAAGTTGCGGCCCATCATCTGTGCATTTTCGGTGGATTCAAAATTACTGACTGCCGCATCGACGAGGTCGCGCAGTTTCCGCCGTCGATTCAGACGAACTTCACCCAGTGATTCCGGAGGCAGCAGATCGGGAACCCTGAAGTCTTCCCGGGAAGGGTCGGCCATCAGCGCGAATGGATCGTAGGCCTTGCCGAGAAATCCACCAGCCTGACCATTGGGAAGGTTGCCACCGCCGCGTCCCATCGTTTCGGGCAGCACAACAAACGGAGGCAGATCGGAACGACGTCCGCGGAGGTAGCTGAGCACAGAACCGGCATGCGGAGTGTTTACGCCACCCTGAAACTGACGGCCTGTCTGCATCATCTGCCAGCCGGCATCGTGCACAGCGGCCCCGGTGTGATGACAACTGCGCACCAGCGAGATGTGCTGCGACAGCTCTGCATGACGCGGCAGAATCTCAGACAGTTCATATTCGCCGCAGCTGGTCGCGATCGGCTTGAACGGGCCGCGGACTTCCGCAGGTGCATTTGGCTTCATATCGAAGGTATCGATATGACTGGGCGCACCAAGATTGAAGATCATGATGCATGATCGTTCGTCGTGACCCTCCTTGACCTGACCGAGTTCCTTTGCCTGCAGATAATCGGCCAGCGAAAGCCCGCCCACGCCAAGTGCACCGACCTGCAGAAAATCACGTCGCGTCGTTCCGTCGCAGGTGTGTGCAGTTCCGGTACCGGTAATCCTGAGCATGACAGTTCAGCCTTTGCGATCGGACAGACAGAAGGAGGTGCCGGGCGTCGAACGCCGTGCTGCAGTGAGTCAATGCTGCGGCGGCGGCTGTCCGGCAGGGGACACGCCATTGCGACACGGCAGACCCTGTTTCGGCGAAAATCATGGTAACCGGCAGACAATGTCGGAACAACGTTGAAGGAACAGGGAATCGGGCACTTCGTTGCTCGACGTCCTGGATTCATACGGTCACTTCGATTAGCCTCCGCTCGTGTAATGCGGGCCTGCTGGCGAGTTGCAGCCAGTTTCCATTGCGGTGTGCTGCAACGCATTTCCTCAGCGAATATGACCTCTGGGAGAACTCATCATGTTTCGAGCTATGATCCTTTCCATTGCAGCAGCGGTGGCTGCCATGCCGGCGTTTGCCACTGAGCCGGAGGGTGAATGGAAGACGATGTTTGACGGGAAGTCGATGGCGGGATGGAAAGCGAATGAGAATCCCGGTTCGTGGAAGGTAGAAGACGGAACACTCGTCTGTCACGGGGAACGCAGTCACCTGTTCTACGTGGGCGAAGATCAGCCGTTCACCGACTTTGAGTTTCAGTGCGAAGTGAAAACAACTCCGGGCAGCAACTCCGGAATTTATTTTCACACCCGCTTTCAGGAGGATGGCTGGCCAAAATACGGCTACGAATGTCAGGTCAACATTACTCAGTCAGACCCGAAGAAATCGGGCGGGCTGTATGCCGTTGTGGATGTCGCCGATCCGGGACTGAAGGACAACGAGTGGTACACCACATGGATTCGCGTTGAAGGCCGTCGAATCACCATCAAGGTCAACGACCGTACTACGGTGGACTACGTTGAGCCGGAAGGCAAGCAGGCATTTTCCGCCGACTTTGAACGGCGTCTGGGACACGGCACGTTCGCACTGCAGGCGCACGACCCGGACAGCAGAGTTTCCTACCGCAACCTGAAAGTGCGGCGACTGAAGTAATCCGCCGGCAATGACTGCACCACGGGGCACAGGTGAACGGATTTCCGCCTGCTGCCCCGCCGCAGAATTTTCCTGCTGCCGGTTCTGCTGCCGACAGCTATCATTCAGTCCTTGTCCGCAGGTCTTCACCACGCCGCCGAATCGAAAGGAATGCATCCGTGGCTGTCCGAATGGAATTGACTCGCGTCGTCGACTGTGACCTGAACGACCAGCACTGGATTCATCTCGCTGAAGCTCAGGGGCAGCGTACTTTCCCGATCGTGATCGGGCGTGCCGAGGCACAGATCATCAATCGACGGCTGCTGGAGGACGAGCCCTTCCGACCGCTCACACATCAGCTGCTCTGGAATGTTGCCCAGGTGCTGGGTGGCACCATCGAGGACGTGGTGATCACGGAACTGCGTGAACATACCTATTACGCCGTCATTCGCATTCGCTGCGGAGACGAACTGCATGAAGTGGACTGTCGCCCGAGTGATGGTATTGCACTTGCCGCACACGCCCGTCCGATGCTGCCGATCTATGTTGAGGAATCCGTGCTGCAGGCCGTCGTGGGATCCTGACGGGGCTGTCAGAAGATCAGCCTGCCCTGCCGAAGCGACGACGCTGCAATGCCACACGCTGCTGCAGTGCCACACGCTGCTGCAGTGCCACACGACGCTGCAGTGCCACACGCTGCTGTGCCACACGCTGCTGTGCCACACGCTGTGGATTTTTCGGCCGACGTTCTGCTGCCGGAACTACAGTTCCCTGCCGTCGTGAAGAATTCGCTGCAGCTGTATGTGGTACTGAGCAACTGCCTGCTCCCAGCCCCCGCAGCTGTGCATTCTTTCACGTGCCTGATCTGCCATCCGCCGAAGCTCTGCGGGGTGAGCCAGGGAGTAACTGAGCACCTGTTCCAGCTGCACAGGATCCGCCGCTGCAAACAGCTGACCTGTGTGGCCTGCACTGATCAGCTCGGGGATTCCGTCAACCGCAGCGGCAGCCACCGGCAGACCAGCAGCCTGTGCTTCAGAAATCACATTTGGCAGCCCTTCCCAGCGAGAAGGCAGTACCAGCAGGCTGCATATTTTCATCAGCCGCGTCAAATCTTCGCGGTAGCCGAGAAACCGGACCTGGTCGGTAATCTTCAGTGTGTCAGCGATTGACTTCAGCCGTGCCGTCAGCGGACCGTCTCCCACGAGCAGCAGGCGGACGACGTCGGCCGTCCGAGGGTCGGCATGCCGCAGCCGAGCGATCGCCTGCAGAACGGTTTCCGGAGCCTTCTGCTGCGTCATGCGACCGGCAAACAGAACGACAAACTGCTCTTCGGACAACTTCAGGGGATGTCGATCAGCGGGACTGGCCTTGTCGATCTGCGTCAGATCCACACCGTTACGGATGTATGAGATCTTCGCTGGCGGGATCCGACAGCACTGAGCATGCACTTCAGCCGTAAATCTGCTCACGGCGATATAGTGCGCCACCATTCTGCGCGTGACCCGATCCGGCAGTGTGACCAGCAGACGCCGGTCTGCCACTCGGATTCCACTGACGGACCGACAGCCGGCCCACCATGCCGCCAGTCTTGCAGCAAGATTGGCGTGATGCAGAAATGAAAGCACGAGATTCGGGTGCAGCTGCCGGAAGTGGCGGACCAGTCGCAGGACAGCGGAAGCCAGGTTGAATGAGCTGCATTGCAGAGCGATCACTGTGATACCGCTGGCCTGCAGTTCAGCGGTCAGTGGTCCGGCATCTCGCAGGCTGAAGACCGTGACCTGCCAGCCATGCTGCTGCAATCCGCAGGCGACGCGCACAAATGCCTTCTCGGCACCGCCGGAATCCAGTTCCGTGATGACCATGGCAATTCGAGGATTTGCTGGCGTGGGTACTGACATGAGCGCCGGGCTGAAGACAGAACACGGAAAGCAGAAACAAGCAACCGCTGCCGGACGAAGAATGCCATTTTCCGGCTTCCCGATCAGATGCGGAGTGTCGGTTATGTTCCTGCGACAAAAATGAGTATACAGCTTTTGAGCGTCACGAACGGATTTCGTTTCAATTGCCGGGATATCAGTGGCCGGAATTTATGACTTCTCCTGACTACAACATGTTGTCCACCTGGCAGTTTCAGCTTCCGGCAGAACTGATTGCCAGCCGTCCTGCGGCACGCCGCGACGATTCACGACTGCTGGTGATTGAGCGGGCTGCGGAGCGGATTCATCATGCCCGGATCCGGGATCTTCCCGAATGGCTGCAGGCTGGTGATCTGCTGGTGTTCAATAATACCCGTGTTCTGCCGGCACGTGTCTTTGGTTTCCGCACCGCCACAGGTGGCCGCTGGGAAGGACTGTATACGGAGCTGAGTGAATCCGGTGACTGGAAAATGCTCTGCGATACCCGCGGCAGACTGACTGCCGGAGAAAGCATCACGCTGATTCCGGCGGATGAATGGGCCGCTGCCGGACGGCAGGCAATCGGTAATGCAGGGCAACGCTGTGAGCTGGTGCTGCGTCAGCAGCTTGGTGATGGCAGCTGGCTGGTGACCCCCCCGCCCGGAACCTCACCCGCGACGCTGCTGGAGCAATACGGTTCCCTTCCCTTGCCCCCGTACATGGGACGCAAAGTGGCTGACAAATCGGATGCCGACCGCTACCAGACGACCTTTGCATCCGAACCGGGTGCGGTAGCTGCACCGACGGCAGGTCTGCACTTTTCGACAGAACTGCTGAACGAATGCAGGCGGCGTGGCATTGCTCGCACGGAGCTTACGCTGCATACGGGAGTCGGAACCTTTCGACCGGTCGCCACCGACCTGCTGTCCGATCACCAGATGCACGAGGAGTGGTGCAGGCTGCCTGAAACTGCAGTGCAGGACCTGAAATCCCGGCCGCCCGGAGCGAGAACCGTGGCCGTGGGAACGACGTCTGTGCGCACCCTTGAATCTGCCGCTCTGCAGCTGTCGTCGTTTCCGGCGGCGTGGGAGGGCCGAACTTCATTATTCATCCAGCCCGGCTTTCGGTTTCGCGCGATCGATGCACTGCTGACCAACTTTCACCTTCCCGGCTCAACGCTGATCGTGCTTGTTGCTGCATTCGCCGGGTTTGATCTGGTGATGGAGGCTTATCGACAGGCGATCGAGCAGCGATACCGCTTTTACAGCTACGGCGATGCGATGCTGATTCTCGAGTAAGCGGCAGAAACTGCGTGTCGGGCAGGCTGTGTGAATAAAAACAGCAGCAACGACGCTGCAACCACGATCCGCTGCAGATGAATTCCAGGCAAGTACCGGAGAATCATCTTCGAGAATGAATCGACGTCGCTTAGCCTCCGCGATTGCAGGTTTCCGCCCCCCCGAATCAGCCCGACTAATGGCTCATTTCGAGCCGGAGAAGGACAACCTGGGCAGGCCGAATCAAGGGATTTCGGCTGCAGACACGGGATTGACGTTGTGTCACGTGGAAGGATTTGAAATGACACTCTGGAGAAAACTCTCAGCCCTTACACTCATCGTTTTGCATTCAATGCCGACTTTGCTGGCGACGGAACCTGCGACGTTGCTGCAGACTACCGACGTTATTCTGCAGAATGGCGTCATGCAGGGAACCATGCTCGATCGTTCAGCTCAACCGGTCGCCGGAGTGAAGGTTCGTCTGTTCCACCGGGAAACTCAGATTGCTGAAACGATCAGCAATGACCGCGGTGAATTCTCAATCAGCGGGCTGCGAACCGGCAGCCACATCCTTGGCACAGCCGGCAGTCTCAGCAACATTCGCTTCTGGAGTACGGATGCGGCTCCACCAACAGCTGCCAATAAAGCCATGATCGTTTGCGGACAGCAGATTGTTCGCTTTCAGGACGAAGATTGCGGCGATGATTGTGGTGAGGGTCTGCTGTCAGGATCAAAGCTCGCGAAACCAGCCATGCTTCTCGCAATCGCGGGAGGAGTCGTCGGAATCGTGGCCATCGTTGAACACAATGAAGACCATCATCCAGTCAGCCCCTGAACTGGTTCCGGGCTGACGTCATAGACGCATAATTCAGGACGCCGATGTTGCTGACATCGGCGTCTTTTTTTTTGCCGACGACGCCGGAGACTTCCTGTGCTGATCTGGTGGCGATCTGCGATGACCTCGCGAAGAAAGTCGGGCTCAGCAACCGCTCGGCGAATCTTCCGCAATCACCTCAGGCAAGGCAGCGGGGGTTCTGTCTGAGGCGCGGTGCTGACATCCTGTGCTGGTTGTCCGAGATGTGAATTCCTGCCCAGGCTGATCGTAAGCATTGCCGCATTCATGACGGTTGATGCGTTATTGCGGGCATGTTGGCAGACCAGCGAGCAGGAAGAACGCGGTTTCGGCCGAGGCACTGCAATTCTGGCCCTCGGAAATTGGCAACTACTGCCGGTGGGAGAAGCTGTAGGGGTGAAATGTGCTGCAAGTACTACAGCCCGACTTTTCGGTACATGTCGTTTTCTGGGAAGTGCCGCGGAATTCCTTTCAGTATCGTCGGCATGCCTCGCAGTCAGCCTGGAGTTCCGAATTGCAGCTTGCCGAATCCCAATGCAGCATGTTGGGGCTTCACCGTCGTGCCGCGGTAAAACAAACTGGACAAACCGCTCGCTGCAGTACTTGTGAACTCGGGATGAAGTTGGGTCGCCAGGAGGGATTTGGAATGACGCTCTGTAAGAAACTCTTAGTCTATTCGCTTGTATTTTCGCTGTCAGTACCGACGCTGCTGGCGACCGAACCCGTGATTCTGCAGACCGGCGACGTCGTCCTGCAGGACGGTGTGATGCGGGGAACTGTACTTGATCAGTCCTCGCGACCGGTCGTTGGAATGCCGGTTCGCCTGTTCTACCGGGAAACGCAGATTGCTGAGGCATTCAGCAATGATCGCGGTGAATTCTCGATCAGCGGGCTTCGCAATGGCAGCCACATCCTTGCCTCTGGCAGCAATCGCAGCAACATCCGTTTCTGGGGTGCAGAGGCAGCTCCGCCGTCGGCCACTCAAAAGGCCATGATTCTCGTCGGAAATCAGATTGTCAGCACTGAGGAATATGAATGCGTCGAAGAGCCGGCAAGATTTAAGCTCTTCGGTGGAAATGCTCTGATGGGTTCAGAGCTTGCCAGACCTGCCATGATGCTCGCAGTCGCCGGTGGCGTAGTCGGCATCGTCAGCATCTGCGATAAAAAACGCTATCGTCCCTACCCCAAGCCTCCCGTGAGCCCCTGAGTTAAACGAGGGCCTGCAGGTTACAGCAAACTGTCCAGGACGCCGATGTCACACGCATCGGCGTTTTTTTTTGCGTTCAACAAACTTCGGTTTCACCCACACAGGGAAGCAACACTCCAGAATCTGGACGTTCGGAACCATCCTTTGGCGGAATCCTGTCGCGGAATCCGCATTGGAGGAAACCCGGGGCACTTCGGCACTACCCACCTGCACCTCGCCGCCAGAAACGGGGACAGCAGGTTGGGGGCCGGCATTTACTTGCAATGTGGCAATCGCCGGTGCCACCCAACTGCCCGGTGCCACCCACCTGCCCCGGTGCCATCCGCCCACCTGCGTCCGGAACTGCCCGGTGCCATCCAACTGCGTCCGGTGCCATCCACCTGCCCGGTGCCCCCACCTGCCCGGTGCCACCCACCTGCCC
>JALQUR010000594.1 GCA_023260695.1 Planctomycetaceae bacterium | reverse complement strand
GCCGTGTTGGAGCATTTCGCCGCGTTCAGTTTTTGGACGTAGCCTGCAACGGACGTCGCCAGGCTCTTCGAAACTTTGCCGAGTCGGATCGTGCGCCGCTTGCCCTCATTGCAGTAGAAACGGATTCTCCAGTGGCCGCGGTCGTCTTTGGTGCAGCTTGCCATGATTTCACCCCATCGAAAGCGAATGTTGTCCATCGTGTACGCAAGCGGGGGAAGCGGACCGATGGAGTCCACGTGTCAGTCGCGATGATCAGTCGCAACCTATCCCCCGCCAGTAAAACTATCCGCGATCCCGCCTGCTCACGCCAGGTCTCGTGTGCGTTTTTCTGCGTGGATCTGGCCAGCAAACAAAGAAACTTTGTCACCAAAAACAGTTGTTCCCGTGAGTGTTATTCAGGATTCATTCGGCGAAAGAACCTCATCACACATCACCCGATACTTTGATCGCCCTGCCCACGCAATTCGTCCAGCCTGCTCCAGTGTCCTCAGCCCACGTTCCAGGGCTTTCCGCTGCGCTGCTGTTGCTGCAGTGCCGAACAATGACACCCATGAGCAATTCACAAGACCATCCGTGCGGAATTCATAGATGTCGTTTGCCATGTTTCGCCCGTACGTGGCGATCAGATCGCGATGGAATTCCCCAAGCTGCGGCGGTGGGATTTCTTGTAGGTATTGCTCACGTCGGCGTATCGCATCCCACAATTGATCGGTGTTCATGTCACATAGCCTCATAGAGTGTGCTGTTGATGCTGTGGTGGGCGGTAGATATGCGTGTTCGCAGGTAGTACCTAGTGTGCGTTCGTGTTCGCACAGTTGTTGTTGTTTACAGGTGACCAGTGAAGATCTCCGGTTCGCGAAACTGAAAATTGCTTCCATCGAAGTCCACACGCACGATGCCGCATGGCCCGCGACGATGCTTTGCCACGATCAACTCACGGTGCCGATCAATGGGTAGCCCTGCAATCAGAATTACGATGTCACTGTCCTGTTCAATCGCACCAGACTCTCGCAGATCAGCCAGAATCGGCCGTTCACGTTCTTCCGCGTTTCGGTTCAATTGCGCGGCAATGACAACGGGGATCTTCAGCGCCATTGCCATCAGCTTCAGTCGGCGACTCATCCCTGCAATCTGCTCTGTGCGGTTCATGTTTCGCTCGCGTGGACTTTCTGCCAGCTGGAGATAGTCGACACCGCACACACCCACACCGTGCCGTCGATGTGTTTGCCGTAGCTGCGATATGATTCGCGTCAGATCAGATTCTTCACTCATGAAGACAGGCAACTTCGAATACTGATCACGACTCACCGTTCGCAGTGCTCGCCCCGCCAGTTCTGCCGGCCCCATTTCCAGACTTGCGTGGAAGCCTGGGCACCCGCGCATCGCATTTGTGGTCAGAATCTGTTGCAGCAACACGGACTTCCCAAGCCCCGGACGTGCACCGATCGTGATCAGCTGCCCCGGACGAAACCCACCTCCGAGCAGCGTGTCCAGCGATGGAATTCCAGTGGTCACCGTGGCGTCGATGTCCGGCTGATCGTATGCCTCCAGTGCTGCAGCCGTGGTGATCACATCATCACGTTGTCCGACACCATCCTGAAGATTCAGCAGGTGATCCAGACAGTTCTGCAACAGAACATTTGGATCTGCGGCCACGTCTTTGGCCCCGGCTGTAATCCGTTCGCCAGCCACACGCATTCGGTCCCGCAGGTGGTACGCACGCAGAATGTCAACGTAGTACTGCACATGCAGGGCGTGCGGTACGCATTCAAGCGTTTGTGCAACGGTTGCAGCCGCTTCGCGTCCATCACGCATCCCTGCCTGCATCAGCGCATCGGCCAGAATCGCGGGATCGTCGTAGAATTGAATACCCCGCTCCGTCAACGTTTTGCAGACGGTAAACAGTTTGCGGAGATCGAGTTCCTGAAACGACTCCGCTGACAGCTCAGCAAATACCACATCGGCAGCATCGGCCGACATTGCCAGACATCCCAGCACATTCAGTTCATGACCACGACGATTCTCCGGCACGTTCCCCTGCATCATCACACGTTCCTCCTGTCAAACTGTTTTGAAAACTGTGCCTGCAGCCGATCACGTTGATGGCTGTTTGCTTCTGCGATTCTGGAGAGACCGATTTCGCTCGCGATCGTCCACGTGAGTGCACAAACAGCCGTCTGCACCGACTCTGGTGCATAGTGTGAATGCCGCTTCAGAGCATCGCACAGTTGCTGCCACGCATCGCCTGCAGCGCCGCTTCCCGTTCGTTGCTGTTTCCTGCCGGACTGGTCCGGATCAAATAACCCGGTCCAGCCACTTTCAATGGAAGAACCGATTGAGCGAATTGCCTTATCCGGCCCCCACGAAAGACACTTCGCCAACAGTCGTTTCGCTGCGAGTGGAGTTACGGCTTTCCTCCGTCCCTTCCGATCCGCCAGGAAATCAGCCCACGCTTCCAGAAACTCCGGCGTCTGCAGCGACTCTGGAATGTCCACATCCACGCCTGTCTCTTCCCTGATCTTTCCTGTTGTTTTTGTCCGCATCTGATGCGGGGGTGATGTGCAGGACGTTCGCGGGGGGGCTGCAGCTGGTGCGCACCGCTGATCGCTACCCCGTGCATCTGCTGCGCAGGGTTCTTCAACATTTCCTGATCGGGGCAATGCAGCGATGTTCAGTCGGTAGCGGTTGGTAACGCCACTGTTGGCTCCGGAATGAACCAGCAGGACACCACATTCCACCAGCTCACTCTGCCATTTCTGAACCGATCGCAGTGATGCACTCATCGCCCTGGCCAGTGCTCGCTGGCCCGGCCACGCGTCCGGATTGTGCCCGATGAACAGGTTCAGCGTAACGGCCAGAAATTTCGGCCCGTGGGGCAGTGTCGAATTCCGAATCTCCAGATTCCGATCGAACACAGACTCCGTCATGACTCTGCCCCGGAATCACGTCGCCTGTCGTCGATCATCCGTCGCAGCGTGGAAACCACGACAATGCGTTCTGATCGCCGATGCCGCTCCAGCTGCTCACGAAGTGATCGCTCTGTGACACCGTACCGCAGCGCCAAAATCCCAAGCGCTACGCCGCTGCCCCAAAGATCCCGGATCTCATCAAGTGCCGATTGAGAAAGCTGCCGATTCTTGTCTGCTGGTGCTATCATGTGTGCGTCCATTCATTCTGCTGAAGCCCGTACAGTGCCTGCTGTGCGGGCTTCATTGTTTCAGGCTTCAGAAATACCAAGAGCATTCAGCAGCTCACTGCGTCGCCAGCGTGGTGCCTGTGGTGACAAATACACCGGTGCCGGGATTGCTCCCTGCTTCGTCAGCAATTCCACCTGTCGAACGCTCACCCGCAGAACATCTGCGACTTCTGCTTTCTTCAGCAACACGTGTTCGCACGATTCCATTTCCGTCTTCGCCATCGTTTGCTCCTTAATCACCGTCGTTGTGTGAATGCCATCGCGTTCGCGACGGGGGCAAGATAGGCGCAAAAAAAACCGTCTCAAGATCGCTCTGTGAGACGGCCGCGTGAATGTTCCACCTGGAACAGATCTGGAACAACGTTGTTCAGTTCTGTCGCTTGGCGTGTTTTCTTACGTATCGGTTGTATTGCACCCGCAGTGATTCAGGATTAGCTCCGCTTTTTTGGGCGACTTTCCTGCACAGTGCGCTCACGTTTGGTCGCGGATCGGTGGACTGTCGAACGGCATTCAGGACTTCAGCGACGTCAGGGTTTGTCGGGAAAAGAGTTTTGGGCTGTTCCAGGTGTTCCAGGTGTTCCACCGTCTCGTTTGCGGGCACATTGCCGTGTTGCAGCTTCTGCTGTGTCAACAGTGCCACATGAAATGGCTGCAGTACAGCCCGCACATTCTGGATCGCAGCTTGCGATCCAACT
>JALQUR010000565.1 GCA_023260695.1 Planctomycetaceae bacterium | reverse complement strand
CGCCAATGCGCTGGGCGGCATGTCCGGTCGCTTCCTGTCCGCCCTGGTGACCGGCTGGCTGGACTGGCGCCACGGCCTGGCGGCCCTCGGTGTGCTCGGCACGCTCTCGGCGCTCGCTTTCTGGCGCCTGCTGCCCGCGGCGCGTCAGTTCGTGCCGCGTTCGCTGCAGCCACGGCTGCTGCTGAGCGATGTGCGCCGCATCTACGCCGATCCCGGTCTGCCCTGGCTGTTCGCCACCGCCTTCCTGATCATGGGAACTTTCGTCGGGCTGTACAACTATCTGGCTTTCCGGCTCAGCCTGCCGCCTTATGGCCTGGGGCCGGCTGCGATCGGTGCCGTTTTTCTGCTGTATGCGCTGGGTTCGCTGTCCTCGGCCTGGGCCGGACGACTGGCAGACCGGATGAGTCGCCACCGCATCGTGCTGCTGATGGGGCTGTGCATGGCACTGGGCCTGGCCATCACCCTGGCAGCGCCGCTGGCGCTGATCATATTCGGTCTGGCGCTGTTTACCTTCGGCTATTTTGCGCTGCATGCGGTCGCCAGCGCCTGGGTGGGACGCCGTGCCGGGCCACGACGCGGGCTGGTGGCTGCACTCTATCTGTCGAGCTACTATCTCGGCGGCAGCGTGATCGGCACCGCCACCGGCTGGCCCTGGAGCCAGGCCGGCTGGCCGGGCGTGGTGCTCGCGCTGCTCGGCTGTGTGGCGGCGGTACTGGCGATTGCCTTCCATCTGCGCCGGCTCACGGAGGCCGGCGCCTGAGCGGGCGGGCCGGTATTCGCCTGGCCCGCCCGACCCCGGGTTCAGACCGCAGCCAGGGCCTGCTCCAGGTCGGCGAGGATGTCGTCGATATGCTCGATGCCGATCGACAGCCGCACCATGTCGGCGGAGACACCGGCGCGGGCCATCTCTTCGGCCGACAGCTGGCGGTGGGTGGTCGAGGCCGGATGGCAGGCCAGCGACTTGGCATCGCCGATATTCACCAGCCGCGTCACCAGCTTCAGCGCGTCCTGGAAGTGATGAGCACCGTACCCTGCGTGATCGGTTCAGTGTGGTCCAGAAGCAGGAATGCTGGCGCTGCCACAAGAAAATGAATCCGCTCGGAATGCCGTTCGAGGCGTACAACCATGTCGGCCGCTGGAGAGACACCGAACTCGGTCATCCTGTCGATACCACCGGAGCGATCTCACACACAGGCAATGAAACACTTGATCAGGATGTCGCCAACGTGCACGAACTCATGCACCGGCTTGCCGATTCCGACCTTGTCCGCCAGAGCTTTATCCGCCATGTGTTTCGTTACTGGATGGGCCGCAACGAACTGCTCAGTGATTCCCGCACGCTCATCGCAATGGACCAGGCCTATACAGACAGCAACGGCAGCTTCCGGGAACTGCTGGTTGCTCTGCTGACATCCGATTCCTTTCTGTACCGGAAATAGATCTCATGACTGCATTCCATCGCCGATCAATGCTCCAGGGCATCTCGCTGGGCGCAGGTGCCGTAGCGTTGTCTCCGTTCCTGCGTCACGTTGCCGCGGCTGAACAGCAGTTGCTCCCGAAGCGTTTCGTGTTTGTTCTCAAAAGCAGCGGACTGCAGGGAGACTACCTCAATCCGGAAGGACTTCAGCACCGCGGCGATTCGATCGTTGACGAACCGCTTGCTGAGCGAGTGCTTCCCGACAGCCTGAAATCGCTCGAACCGTTCCGCAGCAAACTGACCATCATTCAGGGGCTCAGCGGCAAGATGACTCAGCTGGGTCACAGCGCCCACTATGGTGCACTGGGAGGTTACAAAGCTTCAGCTCACGCCCCGCCGCTGTATGCCACCATTGATGGACACCTGTCAGAGACATTTCCTTCGGTCTTCAATCACGTCGGATTCAAGATGGGTGAGGGCAGCCAGGGCGTGACCTTTCCGGCCATTTCTGCAAAGGGCAAAGGGCAGCAGCTTCCCTTCCAGCAGAACCCGATGGCCGCCTTTGAAAATCTGTTTGGAAGCATCCTCGAAGGCGGCGATCTGAAGAGTAAGTACACCCGCACAGGAAACGTGCTGGATGCCATGTCGGCCGATATTCGCCGGCTGCAGCGACAATTGCCGGCGACCGAACAGGAGAAACTGGGGCACTACCTGAGCGGTTTTGAGGCGTTGCGGGATCGCCGCGTCAAGCTTGTCTCGATGCAGCAGGCACTTGCAGACAATGCTCCGGATCTGGATGACAAGTACACGTCACGCTTCCCGACGCATCACCTCGAAGCACACTTTGACATGGCATCGGCAGCACTCATCTCAGGGCTTACCAACGTGGTTACCGTGCATGCGGACAGTCTGGATTCGGTCTATTCCGGGATCGGCATTGGAAACAATGTTCATGCCATCGGTCACGGGGCCGGCTATGCCACACTGACAGCTCAGGACTGCCGCAATGCAATTCGCACGTTCCACGTTGAACTCATCGCCGGCATGGCTGCGAAGCTGGACGCCATTCCGGAAGGTGACGGCACCATGCTCGACAATACACTCATCGTCTACACCAGCGACAACGCTGCTCAGCACCACTCCATCGGTAACGACTGGCCAATGCTTGTTGTCGGCAATGTCGCCGGTGGCCTGAAAACAGGTGGGCGATATGTTGCCTACCCGCAGTATGGTCGACCGGAACACAAGCACACCATCTGCAACTGGTTTACCACATTGTGCCACCTGGCTGGAGTACCACAGGAATTGTTCGGCCAGCCCGATATGGCCCTCGGCAAGGCCAGGGATCAGTCCGGACCTCTGCATGAGCTGCTGTCATGATAAACCGCCTGAACAGGTCACGAGTTCAGCTGGCTTTTGCCGCATTGCTGGCTGCTGCGTTGCTTCCCTGCGCGGTGGCGTCGGCAGATTCCGGTGTTGCGCTCACCGTGGCCGACGCAATCGCTCTTCTGCAGGACCGCGGGGCGGAGCTTACTGATGCCGATCTTGCTGAAGTCTGCAAGGCAACACAGCTGAAGTCGCTTGATCTGAGCGGCTGCAATCAGATCACCGACCGGGGCATGGCCCACATCGGTGACCTGCAGCAGCTGCAGTCACTGAACCTGGCTCGCTGTCACCGGCTGACGGCCGACGGACTGCAGATGGTCACTCGACTGCCGCAGTTGACGCACCTGAACCTGACAGAAACTCGCGTCGCACTGCCAGCTGTTTACGCGACACTGCAGCAGGTTCCAAAGCTCACCAAGCTGGAACTCCGCGATATTCGGGACTTCTCCAGTGATGGTCTGGAAACATTGACCGGTCTGACATGGCTCGACATTTCCAACTCCACGGGCGGCATCAGCGATGCGAATCTTCGCCCCCTTTCCGGACTCACATCACTCACGTACCTCAACCTGAACGGCAGTCGCAACTGGCATGACAACAAGTTCCTGACTGACGCCGGTCTGCGGCACCTGGAATCGTTGACCGAACTGGAGTTTCTGGGGCTGTTTGGACACTACACACTGACGGCCAAAGGATACAACCCGCTGTTTGCGAAGCTGACGCAGCTGAAGACGCTTGAGATGGGGTTCAACTGGCCTTTAAAGGGTACGGAACTTCAGCTGCCGCCATCACTGGAGCATCTGGACCTGATGGAGTCGTTTCAGCTGACTGACGCGGCAGTCATTAATCTACCTGACCGGCAGCGACTGAAATCGCTCAATTTGTTCTATTGCCTGGAACTGACCGACCGCAGCCTTGAGACACTGCGTGATCTGCCCGGACTGACGTGGCTGCATCTGGGCTGCATCGCCGGACTGACCGATGCAGGACTGGCAAACCTGACGGGAAACACCGGGCTCACCTGGCTGAACCTTGGTGACAATGACAACTTCAGCGATGCTGGACTTGCGCACCTGCAGACGCTGCAAAAGCTGGAATCGCTGCATCTGTGGAGTCTGCCGAATCTTACGGGCGAAGGTCTGGACCTCGTAAATTACCTGCCACAGCTCCGCACGCTCAACCTTGCTGACTGTGCCAACCTGACCGATGTCGCCCTGCATCACCTGCGTGAATGCACCACGTTGCAGAACCTTTACCTCGACAACTGCACGAAGCTCACCTCGGCGGGAATCAAGCACCTTGCTCGGCTTCAGGACCTGCGGGAACTCACTGTGGCTGGATGCCTGCAGCTGGACGATCAGGCACTGGAAACCATCGCCGGGTTACCGAGGCTGGAGTACCTCACGATTGAAAACTGTCCGCAGCTGACACAACGCAGCATCGATAATTTGCAGCGTGCCCTGCCGCACTGCCAGATCGTGCACGACTGAAGCAGCCGAGGAGCATTTTCTGCGGCACCGCAGGCGGACTAATTCCGGAGCTTTGCCAGGACATCGGCAAAGTCATGCTCGGGCATCAGCCCCTGCAGACTCCTGCCCACAAACTCGGCATCTGCTTCTGTGAATTGTCCGCCACGGCGAACGACCACGATCTGTCGAGTCAGCAGGGCCAGTTCATGAACCCCGGATATCTGCAATTGCTCGGACAGGCTTTCAAGCTGCTCCAGCGTCACATCGTCGCCTTTCGAACGTAACAGCTTGTCCCAGCGTGGCTTCGCCTCTGATCGCAGCGTTAACATCTGCTGAAGCTCATCACCTTTGAAACTTCCCTGCCACGCAGAAAGGCGAAACGGATCCTGAGTCCTGGCCTGATTGAAGATCTGCTGAGCCGCGATGTCGCCTTCGCGGCCGCCGATCTTCTGTCGCACTGAATAGCCCAGTTCGTAGAGTGTCTGGGAGTGATTCGGGATTACGCGGAGGACATCGCGGTAGTGTGTTTCCGCTTCTGCATACTTTTCCTGGTCGTGCAGTTTGACCCCGATCTGATTCGCCTGCTCACCAAAGCGGATCAGTTTCAATGCGGAGATCAGCAGCCGGGACATCTCAGAGGAGACGTCCTGCTGCGAACGCTGCAGCAGAATCTGCGTGTAGAGTACGGAGTGGATTTCTCCGCGCAGACCATGCAGAGCCGAATGCAGCCACATCATCAGCGGAGCACCCGGATCCTGCTCGTAGACGGCTCGCCAGTAATTCGGGTTGTGCACCACCAGCTTGCCGATCTCCAGTGCGGTCCACTCCGCTGGTTCTGCATCAGGATCAATCATCGCAATCGCAGCATCGAAATCACTGGCGAAAGCGCGGCTGCCGGGAAACTGATCCGCCGGAAGATCAGCAAATGACCGCAGCAGAGATTGACACACCGCAAGAGAATAGCGACGCATCCCGCTGCTCTCTTTCTGAGCCGCTTCTCGTGGCCACGCAGACTGAGCTGACGGCACAGGCAGCGGCGGCGGATTCGGCACCGATTGCGCAGACGCGGACGGTATCATCAACACGAAGAGAACCCCGGCACTGATGTTGCAAAAACGCCACATACCCTTGCCTCCATTGGCAGAAACTCAGCATCTGTTGTTGTCAGCCTCACCCTAACGCCTTGGTCGCCGACGGTCAACGGACACTGCGGCCGAACGCACCATGCGCCGGCCCCGGTCGCCGTCGCTGTGAGCCGACCATGCCACTCCGGATCGAGCTGCTCAGTCAGATCAATCCGCAACAGGCAAGCAGCCCAGGGTCTGCCAAAGGTGCCAAAGGGACAGGCACTGCAGATCGGTTCAGGGGACAGGCACTGCAGAACCCCGGATGAACAGAGAATCAGAGATGCAGAAAGACACGTGCGACAAAAGTACTTCCCATTTCTGTGGAAATGCCTTTCTCTGATGCAG
>JALQUR010000503.1 GCA_023260695.1 Planctomycetaceae bacterium | reverse complement strand
GCGTGATCACCGTGATGCTAACTACATGGACTTGTGGTTGGAATACGAACGTATCTTCCGTGGTATCTGGGCTGCTGAGGATAAGGGGCGTGAGAGTGAGCGTAGCCGTATTTTGTGTGCATCAAAGTGGACCGCGAGGAGCGTCCGGATGTGGACGATCTGTATATGACCAGTCTGATTGTGTATCAGCAGGCAGCGGGTCGGGCGGGTGCGGGTGGCTGGCCGCTGTCGATGTTTCTGGACGGCAACGGGAATCCGATTGCGGGTGCCACGTATCTGCCTCCGGAGGATACGCCGGACGGCCGTACCGGTTTTCTGACGGCAGCGGAGCGGATTCTGGAGCTGTGGAAGACGAATCGTGACGGGGTGGAGCAGACATCATCGCTGCTGGCTCGAGAAGTACGTCGTCTCTCCGGGCCATCCGTCATTGCTGAACCGACAGAAGTTGATGAGGTGCTCCTGCGAAGCATCTCTGCGGGGATTCTGCTGCGTTACGACAATGAATGGGGCGGCGTGGATCTGAATCGAAATCGGCCTGATGGCCCGCGATTCCCGAATGTCCCGCGACTGCAGTTTCTGTTGTCCATGTACGAGCGTTTCGAGGAGGAGGAACTGCTGCAGGTGGTGACGCACAGCCTCGATCAGATGGCGATGGGGGGAATTCGGGATCATCTGGGTGGCGGTTTTCATCGCTACAGCACGGAGCGCACCTGGCGGGTGCCGCACTTTGAGAAGATGCTTTACGACCAGGCGCAGATGCTGGAGATCTATGCTCGTGCTGCACTGCTGACCAACGACTCACTGTATTTGCAGGTTGTTGATGAGATCGTGGGTTATCTGCGTCGCGAAATGCTGCTGGAGTGTGGCGGGTTCTGTTCTGCCCTCGATGCCGAGACGAATGCGATTGAAGGCGAATATTATGTCTGGAGTCGTGAGGAAGTGGAGCAGTTGCTGTCGCCTGAGCAACGGTCTGTGTTTCTGACGGCCTATGGTTTCGATGATCCGGAGAATTTCGAGCACGGCCGGATTCTGTATACGCCCCAGCGGATTACTCCGGCAGCTGCCGGTGATGCGGATGCGGGGCGTCAGCGTCTGCTGAGCGAAAGTCGTGCATTGTTGCTGCAGCATCGCGAGCAGCGGGAGCGACCATTTCGGGATGACAAGATCCTGACGGAATGGAACGCCTTGCTGATCCAGGCTTTGTCGGTGAGTGGAACGCTGCCGGGTCGCGAGGCGGATCTGCAGCTGGCGGAGGGTGCTGCAGATTTTCTGCTGCGTGAACTGCAGCGGGACGATGGTCAGCTGATCCGGAGCTGGAGAAATCAGGTACCCGGTCCGGTTGCGTATCTGGATGATTATGCCTGTCTGGCTTCAGCCTTGCGGCAGTTGTTTACAGCCACCGGCAACGAGCGCTGGCAGCAGCGTGCCATTGAGCTGACTCGCAGGCAGGTGGAATTATTTCACGACGCGGACCAGGACGTGTTTTTCTTTACGTCTCACGACCATGAAAAACTGCTGTCGCGCACCAGTTCGCCTTACGATTCAGTAACGCCATCGGGGAACAGTCTGGCGGTTCGCAATCTGCTGGCGCTGCGTGACGAGGATGCCGGCTGGGAGCAGCTGGCCCGCGAAGTGCTGCAGCGATTCAGTGGAACAATGAAGAATGCTCCGGCATCCTGCTCCGGCCTGGGAATGGCGACGCTGGATCTGCTGGCAGACGGCGACAGTGGGAATGCTCAGCGTCAGTTGCTGCTCCCGGTCGGAAAGCGTTACCTGCCGGCGTCACTAGCGGCAGACGAAGCGCAGCAGCCCGGTACCACTGAGAAGAAAAAAGACCGTCCTGTTGCGGTAGAGATTCTGCCATACTTCAACAAGTTACCTCGCGGTGCCCGCTGTCCGATTGCTGTGCGGCTGACGTTGCGCGAGGGCTGGCATATCAATGCGAATCCGGGGACTGAGTTTCAGGTCCCGACGCGGATTGAAGTGAGCAGCAGGCAGCGCGTCCGCCTGACTCGGGTGCGTTATCCGAAGGGGGATGAGCAGCGGGACGAAGCAGGTGGTGATCCACTGCGGATTTATGCTGGCGAGGTGGTGATCTACGGGATTCTGGAGACGGACGAGCAGGAAAGTGCGACTGCTGCAGAGCTCACGATTGATGTGCATTATCAGGCCTGCAACGACAACGTCTGTCTGCCGCCGGAGAGAATTCGACTGCAAGGGAAGTTGCCGGTAGCCAGTCCTGGGGAAGGGATTGAGCGAATCAACAAGGAGGCGTTTCCGGAGACCGATCGCAAGGCTGCGGAGACCCCGGTCAAGCCTGGCTGAACAGTCGGGCCTGGCGAGATGTTCAGGCCTGGCAGGATTCTGCAGCGGGCAGGACGTTTTTTGAAACACGCTGGTTTGCCTGATGCCGGATGACTTCACGTTGTCAGTGCGGGTGACCTGCTGGTAAGCTCCTGCCGGAGCATGCGATGCGTCTGCAGCGGGGCCTTCAGGCAGCTGAACGGTGTGGCAGCTGAGCGGTGTGGCAGCTGAACAGAGTGGCAGCTGAACACTGACAGAGATGGAGTTGTGCTTTGAAGGGTCGGAAATC
>JALQUR010000489.1 GCA_023260695.1 Planctomycetaceae bacterium | reverse complement strand
GCTGCAGATGGTCACCTGGCCGGAGCACTCGCAATGACACCGGATGACCGTTCACACGGCTTCCATTTGTGCTGTTCAGGTCTGTAAAGATGACCGTCCCACCATCGTCCTGCAGTTTTGCGTGCAGGCGACTGATGCGTTCATCATTTAACTGGACGGTGTTTTCTTCCTCGCGCCCAATCGTCACCGGAGTCTGCAGGTTGCGATGAATCTGACCACGTTCGCGTCCCTCGAGTACAGACAACGTTACCAACGCCATTTTTTAACCTGAACTTCCTGTGCAACTTGTGTCCGACAGGCGTCGTGACTTGAGACCACGCAGAGACACTCCTGACCCGAAGGACTGCCGTGGAAGGTGCAGGTCCTTTTTGAGAGTCAGACCGCCCGATTTTCGACAAAACTACAGATAATGGCAGAAATAAATGTTTTGCTCCAGTCCGGCACTACAGCTTTCGCAGCCTGCCAGATGCATCCCGTCCTCCTGTTCGTTCTCAATTCGGAAACCCGTCCTGCGGCTCAGCTTCTGAACCTCTGAGGCGGTGGATAGTCATCGGTGCATCCAGTATGCTTTGTTGCGGTGCTTCTCCCGCCTGCCGGGCTTCCCGACGACCTGGTCATCTGAACCTCAGATTCACTGAAACACGTCACCTGATGGCTGGCCGGGACTGGCGAAGATCGCCGGAGTGTGTTTCGCGGGTACTGCAGCAGCACTCTTGCCTGCGGTGCGGTTTGCCTGCCCCGGTGCGGTTTGCCTGCCCCGGTGCGGTTTTAGTCGCGCGTGCAGTTGTAATTTCAGGGGCAATCAGTCTGGGGGGCTCAGACTGAACCTCACGCCTCCACAATCAGCCCCGAATCTTATTCTTTCAGGATGAAGTACCGGATCGACGACCAGCAGCAGTAATCTGAGACAAACCATCGGTTGTCTTGTGCCGGTACTGCTGACGCTGATTGAACCCGGTGCAACGGATTCTCCCATGCAGAAATTCAGGAAACTTCTGGTCGCCAACCGCTCTGAAATCGCAATTCGCGTTTTTCGCAGTGCCACCGAGCTCGGTATTCGCACCGTTGCCATCTATTCGCACGAAGACCGCTATGCTCTGCATCGCTTCAAGGCTGATGAGGCGTACCAGATCGGCAGTGGCGGTGAGCCAATCCGTTCCTATCTGGATATTGATGCGATTGTCGCTCTGGCGGTTGAGGTCGGAGCAGATGCCATTCATCCGGGCTATGGATTTCTGTCCGAGCGGCCGGAACTGGCTCGCGCCTGTAAGGAAGCTGGAATCTGCTTCGTCGGTCCTTCCGTGGCCTGCCTCGAATCTCTGGGTGACAAGACGGCTGCCCGCGGGATTGCCATGGACGCTGGCGTACCGGTACTTGGCGGTACCAGAGAATCCATCGCGGATGTTGCAGAAGCCAGAGCAGCTGCGGAAAACGCCGGCTTCCCGGTAATGATCAAGGCTGCAAAGGGCGGTGGCGGGCGTGGGATGCGTGCTGTCAGAAGTGTGGAGGAATTTGATCAGGCATTCGAATCGGCTCGAAATGAAGCTCAGACAGCCTTCGGCAGTCCGGAAGTCTTCATTGAAAAATTCATCAGCAAGGCCAAGCACATCGAAGTGCAGCTGCTGGGTGACGAGCACGGAAATCTGGTGCATCTGTTCGAACGCGACTGTTCCGTGCAGAGGCGGCATCAGAAGGTCGTTGAGCTTGCTCCGGCACCCAACCTGGATGAATCACTGCGGAATCGCATTCTTGATGCAGCACTGAAGATCGGCAATGCCGTCGGGTATTCCTGTGCCGGGACAGTTGAATTCCTTGTCGATGTGGAGGCGGGGGAATTCTACTTCATCGAAGTGAATCCTCGCATTCAGGTGGAACACACGGTTACCGAAGAGATCACCAATATCGACATTGTGAAGTGCCAGATCCTTGTTGCTCAGGGTGCCAGGCTGTCACACGAAGACATTGGGCTGAGCAGTCAGGCGGATGTCCGCACCAGCGGATTTGCGGTGCAGTGTCGAGTGACAACAGAAGACCCGGCGAATGCATTCATGCCGGACTACGGGCGTGTCACGCACTATCGTTCTGCCGGGGGCATGGGAATCCGGCTGGACGCAGGGAGCGCCTTCAGCGGAGCAGTTGTGAACCCATTCTACGATTCACTGCTGACAAAGGTCACCACTCGCGGTCGCCGATTCATCGATGCGGTTTCGCGGATGGACCGCACCCTGCGGGAATTCCGTATTCGTGGCGTCAAAACGAATATTCCGTTCCTCAGTACGCTGCTGTCACACCCGAAGTTCATCGACGGCAGCTGCACAACTCGATTCATCGATGAGACTCCGGAGCTGTTCGAATTTGCTCCACGGCAGAATCGGGCAACACGGCTGCTGAACTATCTGGCTGAGACGATTGTGAACGGCAACAGTCTGGTGGAAGGACGCCCCAGATCCGCTCGACGAACGCCGGCTCCGGTGCCAGTCCTCCCCGCCGACGCCCCCCGACCGCAGGGAACGCGCGATCGCCTGCGGGAACTTGGCGTCACTGAGTTTTCAAAATGGGTTCGTGACCAGAAGCAGTTGCTGATTACCGATACAACCTTTCGTGATGCCCATCAGTCATTGCTGGCAACGCGGATGCGTACGTATGACCTGATGCAGATCGCCAGCACTTATTCGCATCTTGGATCGCAACTTTTCAGCCTTGAGATGTGGGGCGGGGCAACATTTGATACGTCGATGCGATTTCTGCGTGAAAGCCCATGGCAGCGTCTGGTGGATCTGCGCCGTGAGATCCCCAATATTCTGTTTCAGATGCTGCTTCGCTCTTCCAACGCCGTTGGATATAC
>JALQUR010000421.1 GCA_023260695.1 Planctomycetaceae bacterium | reverse complement strand
CAAACCAGCCTGGCGAGCGGTTTCGTATTCCTGGATGACCAGTTGCCCCATAGCCAATACAGCGCCATAGTTTGCTGGGCGAGGAATTGACTTAGCAATATCCACCATCTTGTTCCAGTAACCCTGGCGAGCAGTCTCGTTTTTTTCAACTCGATACTGTTCATAGACAGGGTGTAATTCTGTTTCCTTGACCTTTAGCGAGCGCGGAGTATGCAACTGAATCTCAACTGTTACGCCGTCCTTTGTAGCCTTGATATTGATGCTCAGCATGGTTGGCAATCTGGTCACAGCGTGGTCATGGTTCGGTGTGAATGAGCTGCGTGCCGGACTGCACAGTTATGGATTCACAGAAGGCCGCTTGTATGCACTCGGCGTATTCTTTGCGGTCCAGACAGCCATTCTGTTGTTGTTCCTTCTGTTGCGTCCGTGGGCGCAGCGCAACGCCGCCTCGGCGGCAGGAGTCTGACCTGTGTCAGCTCCTGTAGCATGGCTCAACGGAGAACTCATTCCGTGGGCTGACGCGGCAGTACCGGCGTGGGACCTGGGTGTGGTTGCGGGTGCAGCAGTCACGGAAGCGGGCCGTACTTACGGCCATCGTTTCCTGTATCAGGATGCGCATCTGCAGCGTTTTCTGGATTCCCTGCAGCAGCTCCGATTTCCACAACCGTGGTCTCTGCAGCAGCTGGAAGAGGGGCTGGATGCAGTTCTCCGGCACAATGCTGGTCTGCTTGCGGAAACGGACGATCTGGGAGTTGTGATCTGTTCGACGGCCGGATCGAACGCCACCTATCTCGGCAGACATTCCGATGCCTGCACAACACTGATTCATTCCTACCCATTGCCGTTCGGATTGTGGAAGCCTGCGTTCACTGTGGGTGTGCGGCTGCGAATCGTGAGTACTCGACAGATTCCCGCCGACTGTTTCCCGGTTTCAGTGAAGGTACGAAATCGTCTGCACTGGTGGCTGGCAGACCGTGAGGCCGGGGAACTGGAACCGGGCAGTCGCGCGCTGGTCCTCGATCAGGCCGGCAACGTGACGGAGACGAGCACTTCAGCAATTCTGCTGGTTCGCGATGGAAAACTCAGCACTCCAGCGGGAGCTGTTCTGAACAGTCTTTCGGTACAACTGATTGAGCGGCATGCGGGAGAGCTGGGAATCCCCTTTGAACGTCGAGAGATCTCGGCCGCAGAACTACAGCGGGCCGACGAGATCTTTCTGTCGTCGGCGCCTGCCGGGCTGCTTCCCGTACTGGCCGTCGATGGTCGGCGGATCCGCGGGGAGGGCACCTTGCAGGGGCCGGTCTTCTGCCAGTTGCTGGAGTCCATCAGCAGAGAGACCGGGGTTGATCTGCGGGCCCGCATGCTGCAGGGCTGAAGTGTTCCCGTTGTTGATCAGCGAGGAAGTTCCCAGCCCTTACGGTATTCACGAGACAGGTATTTCTCGGCCGCCGGCAGATTTGTAATTCGTCCGCTGGCCGGGTCATAGTTGATTGCCGCACCGGCTCGAAATGCCACATTGCCGAGCAGAATGATTTCGGTGAACGGTGCGGCATAAGCGAAGTTGCTGCCGGTCGCCGTTCCATTCTTGCAGGCAGCGATCCACTGCGCGTGATGTCCGGGCGAAGCGGGAAGGGACTGTGCCGGAGGTTTGAAGTCGGCAAACTGGTCTTCCGGAAGCAGTTTCGGGAAACCATCGTGTGCGATTGCGATGCGTCCCTTTGAGCCAATGAACAGTGAACCGTTCATTGGCAGCTCAGCTGCAATTTCCGCAGAGGGCTTTGCTTCCCCTTCGTACCAGAACAGGCTGACCGGTGACAGTTCACCTCGAGCAGCAAAATCGAAGCGTGTGATCATCCATGGTGGTGCGCTGAAGGGATCCGGTTTCGGTCCTTCTGACGAAACCGTGACGGGCCCGCCCAGTTTGAGTCCCCAGAAGGCGGGGTCAGCGAGGTGAATGGCCATATCACCGATTGCTCCGCAGCCGAAGTCCCACCAGCCGCGCCAGCGGAAGGGAACGTATGCCGGGTGGTAGTCGCGTTCGGCTGAAGGTCCCAGCCACAGATCCCAGTTCAGTGTTTCCGGAACGGGTGGTGTGTCCTGGGGACGAGCCACGCCCTGTGGCCACCAGCGTCCGGGGCGGTCGGTGATCACATGTACTTCGCTGACATCCCCGATGGCTCCTGACTGCAGCAGTTCGATCAGTCGCAGGTATCCGGGGTGTTCGTGATTCTGTGTTCCCATCTGAGTCGCCAGTCCCGCTGTCGCCGCGACATCCCTGATCAGGCGTGCTTCTTCAACGGTGTGGGTGAGCGGTTTTTCGCAATAAACATGGAGGCCTCGTCGGAGCGCTCGCAGTGTGGCCGAAGCGTGGTGGTGGTCCGGTGTTGCGACAACGACCGCTTCCAGGTTGTCCTGCTCCAGCAGCTGGCGGTAGTCGACAAAGGTCTTCGCATCGGGGTGTGCGGCAGCGGATGCCTGCAGCCGCTGTGTATCCACATCGCAGAGCGCGACGATGTTCTCACCGGAAACTGCAGCAAGGTCTCCGGCTCCGCGTCCACCGGTTCCGATAGCCCCGATGTTCAGCCGTTCCAGTGCACCGGGAACGCGTGCCCACGATGCTGCAGTGAACGAAGCAGTGGTACCCACCGCGAGCGTTGTCTTCAGGAAGTTGCGTCGATTGGTCTGAGCAGACATGGGTTCACCTCATCAAATCCTGTGCGGTGTGATTCCGGGACGGAACTGCAGTTCAGTTCTCCGCAGCTGCATCATCGACGGCCGGAAGCAGTTCGACAAGCGTGTTGAGTGAGCTGTGGGCGAAGCCGTTGATCTTCTGATCAGAATGGACAGCAGCTGGTCTGAACGAATTGGCCGGAATGTTTCCCGTTGAAGTGGGCTGGTGCTGTGGCAGTCATACTGCACGGCGTGCAGTTTTCATGGTAGCATTCCGCAGCATATTTCCTTGTCAACTGCCAGGCCTGCCATCATGAAATCAATCCTCTCGCTGACCGTCCTGACCTGCATTGCCGGCGCTTCATGGCTCCCCCAGGTTACGGCTCAGCAGAATAACGCTGTGCAACTCCAGCTGCAGGCTGAAACACCAGCGGCGCTGGTTGCAGCAGCAGCTTCCGGCGGCGACGCTGTGCGGGGGGCGGTTCTGTTTCATCAGCCGCAGCTGCAATGTTCGCGGTGTCATTCCAACGGGCAGTCGCCGCGTATTCTGCCGGGACCAGTACTCACAGAACTTCCGGAGACGACGACGGACGAATCACTGGTGGAATCGATCCTGCATCCGTCGCGGGTCATCCGCAGGGGATTTGAGACAATCATTGTGGCCACGACTGAGGGACAGCAGGTCACCGGTCTGCTGGTGGACCGGAACGAAGAGCGGATCCAGCTGCGTGATCCGGCATTCCCCGATCAGGTGATGTCCATCCCGGCGGATCAGGCTGAGGAAGTGGTCTCAAGTCCGGTTTCGCTGATGCCTGCAGGGCTGGTGAATCAGCTGGCCGGTCGACAGCAGTTTCTGGATCTGCTGCGGTACCTGATGGAGATTCGTGCGGGTGGAACCGCGCGTGCTCGTGAACTTCAGCCCGCTGCTTCACTGATCACATTTCGTCTGCCGGAGTACGAAGAGCATCTGGATCATGCGGGTCTGATCGGAGAACTGAACGCAGATGCGCTCAAACGCGGAGAACAGATCTATACGCGTGTCTGCATGAATTGTCATGGCACAAAGGATCAGCCCGGTTCTCTGCCGACATCTCTGCGGTTCAGTTCGGGAAAGTTTCGCAACGGCAGCGATCCGCTCACCATGTATCGCACGCTCACATCGGGATTCGGTCTGATGGCGGCTCAGACGTGGATGGTTCCGTCGCAGAAGTACGACGTGATTCATTACATCCGCGAGACGATGCTGCGGCCAGACAATCCTTCGCAGTATACGGCTGTGACCGCGGAGTATCTGGCTGGGCTGCCAGCCGGGGATACTCGGGGGCCTGCGCCGTCCTCCATTCAGCCGTGGAATGCGATGGACTACGGTCCATCGCTGGCTCATACATTTGAAGTGCCAGGTCCGAAGCACAACATTGCTCAGAAGGGTATCGCCGTTCGGCTTGACCCCGGAGCAGGTGGTGTTTCCCGTGGCAGCCACTGGATGCTGTTCGAGACCGATACATTGCGAATGGCGGCAGCGTGGAAGTCGACTCCTGAAACATCTGCAGAAGAGAACTTCATCGACTGGCGAGGAATTCAGTTCAATGGACAGCATGGAATTCATCCCACTGTCAGCGGCCATGTGATTGCCTCTGTGCCTGACGAACCGGGCTGGGCAGAACCCGGGACAACGTCGTTCGAAGATGCTGTACGGGTGGAAGGGCGAGATGGTCGACGATACGGGCCGCTTCCGGACGATTGGGGGCGGTTTCTTGGTCAGCGGCATCTGGGCGGACGCACTGTGCTGCACTATCAGATTGGCTCCACACAGATTCTTGAGGTCCCGGGACTGACGGGGGCTGCTGTGGCCGGCGGCGGAAATGTCGACCAGTCGGCGGCGGTTTCCGATGCCTATCTGAGAACATTCCGGATCGGTCCTCGCCGCGAAGATCTGATTCTGCAGGTGTGTCAGCAGGCGGATTCTGAATTGCAGCAGCAGGAAGACGGGGCAGTGCTGTTCGGAACGGTTTCCGGAAGGGCGGCGACCACTGCTGAGCAGCCGGTCGTATTTGACGGGGGAACGTGGCTGCAGGTGAATGATGCAGATGCGATCCGGCCCGATCGTGGTGACTTTACCATTGCCGCCCGCATTCGTACTCAGGAGGACGGGACCATCGCGGCCTTGTCTGCGGCGGAGGGGCCATGGGTGCCGAACGGGCAGACCTTCTTCATCCGCGGTGGCCGACTGGCATTTGATATCGGCTGGGTCGGTGCTGTCACCGGAAAGCAGAAAGTTGCTGACGGTAAGTGGCATGATGTTGCTGTGAGTCGCAGTCATGCGACGGGGGAAATTCGGTTCTGGGTCGATGGCAAAGCCGACGACGGGGGAAACCTGACAGCCGAGGGACGTCCGGAATCGGCAGTGTTTCGGATTGGATTTACGTCCCCGAACTTTCCTCGCAATCAGGCAGCGTTCAGCGGTGAAATGGACGAAGTCTGCTGGATCCCCCGCCAGGCTGCTGCGGAACAGACAACGACAGGGCAGCTGCGTGAGCTGGACGAAGCGATCGTCTGGAAGCTGACCGGAGCTGTCGGAGAGATTGTCCGCAGCAATGCTGACCAGCTGGCAGCCGTGGTAACTCGCGGTGCCCCGACTGTGCGGCAGATACCGCTGCTGGCAGGAATGACACCGCAGGTTCCCGGGGCGGAATGGTTTCGTGATGGAGATCGACTGTGTGTGCGAATCCCGGCCGGTGAGACAACTCTGAATTCCACACTGTGGCTGATCTCCGGAGATGCCGCTGCAGAACTGCGGCCAACATTTGCTGAGCAGTCAGCCGACCTTGATCCCGCGGCGCTGGAAGCCGCGGTTCGCTGGCCGCAGCCGCTGACGACTCAGACACAGGTGCTGCATGACATCGGGCCATTTGCTGCGGATCTGATCACAGCACCGGAAGTAAATCCGTGGCTGGCGCGTACGCGGTTTACGGGGCTGGACTTTTTCTCAGATGGACGGATGGCCGCCTGTACGTGGGACGGGGATGTCTGGATTTTGAGCGGAGTACATGATGGATCAGAGCTGCAGTGGAAGCGATTCGCTTCCGGCCTGTTTCAGCCGCTGGGCCTGAAGATTGTGGACGAAGTGATTTATCTCACCTGTCGTGATCAGCTGGCGATCGTGCGTGACCCCAACGGCGATGGTGAAGCTGAGCTGATTGAATGCTTCAATAACGACCACCAGGTGACAGAGCATTTTCACGAATTTGCGATGGGGCTGCAGCGCGATGAAGCGGGGAATTTCTACTACGCCAAATCGGCTCGACATGCCCTGACGGCAGTTGTGCCACACCACGGCACGCTGCTGCGAGTTTCACCGGATGGTTCCCGGACTGACATCATTGCCAACGGGTTTCGGGCGGCGAATGGTGTCTGCCTCAATCCTGACGGTTCATTTGTCGTAACGGATCAGGAGGGACACTGGAATCCCAAGAACCGCATCAACTGGGTGCACCTGAACAAAGATGGCTCACCGAATTTCTACGGCAACATGTTCGGGTATCACGATGTCACCGATGCATCCGATACGGCAATGGTGCCACCACTGTGCTGGATTACCAATCAGTTTGACCGCTCTCCCGGGGAGCTGTTGTGGGTGGACAGTGACCGCTGGGGGCCGTTGAACGGGTCCCTGCTGAATCTTTCCTACGGCTACGGAAAGGTATTTCTGGTGCCGCACGAAGAGGTCAATGGGCAGATGCAGGGGGGGATGATTCCGCTGCCTTTGCCATCGTTTCCGACCGGAGTCATGCGGGGGCGATTCAGTCCGTTTGACGGTCATCTTTACGTCTGCGGGATGTTTGCCTGGGCCGGCAGTGCGACACATCAGGGCGGGATCTATCGGATTCGTGCAACAGGTGAAAATCCTCGACTGCCCGTGGGGCTGAATACGGCACCGCAGCAGCTCACGCTGACATTCACCGATTCGGTCAGTCCGCAATCTGCAACGCCTGAGAATATTCAGATCACAGTCTGGGATCTCAAACGAACGGCCGGTTATGGATCGAAACACTACAACGAGAGAAAGCTCAGCGTACAATCCGTCGTCGTCGGTCGTGACGGGATGAGTGTCAGGGTACAGATTCCGGATCTGGTACCGACATGGGGAATGGAAGTTCGCTACTCATTCCGCTCCCTGGACGGCCAGCCGATTGAGGGTCAGCTGCACAACACAATTCATCATCCTGGAGCAGTTTCGGATTAGCCGGGAGCATGCCTTTCGGCGAACTCGCTGTTGCTCCGCTCGGATCACACAGATCTGCGAATTTCCGCTGATTTCAGTGTCAGCGTGGTTTGAGTGAACGGCTGCTGATCAGCAGAATACAGGAGGAAGTCAGGCTCTGCGGACAGACTTTCCTTGTTCAGAATCGAAAGATCTTCAATCCGCAGTTCACTGGATTCGACAGTGGAATCCATTTCGGAAGATTGGGAGTCCCGTTGTGAGAACATGTCTGCTGCTTTTTACTGTTCTGTTCGGCCATGCTGTTGCAGTGCAGGCGCAGAGTGATGCGGTCACGGAGTTTCAGTATCCGCTGGCGGTCACGGCGACGGCTGATGGAATTGTTTATGTCGCCGATCGCACATTGCCGGGCATCTGGAAGATTGAAAATGGTCAGAAGTCGATCTTCTTTCAGGCATCCAAAAAGTTCCGTACTCCGCTGAATGCCGTCCGTTGTCTGGCGATTGACCATGAGGGACGGTTGCTGGCCGGCGATTCGGCAACACGCGATGTCTATCGTTTTGACGACACTGGAACTCCGCAGCCGCTCAGCAGTGGCTGGATCGGAATTCCCATGGCAATCGCAGTGGCTCCCGACGGAACGATTTACACAGCGGATCTTGAGCTGCACAGAATCTGGAAGATGCCTGCAGAGGGAAGCACGGAACCGGCTGAATTTGCAGTCATCAATTCACCACGTGGACTTACGCTGGACGACAACGGGACGCTCTGGGTGCTCTCCACTTCCAGTAAGAACGGGCAGATTCAGAAGGTACTGCCTGACGGAAAGATTGAGCCGTTCATTGCTGACCACCCATTCAATCTTCCGCATAATCTTGTGCGAATGAGTGACGGTAGTCTGCTGGTGACGGACAACTACGAACACTGCGTCTGGAAGGTCAGTGCAGATGGCTCGTCAGAAAAGTTTGTCAGTGGCGAACCGCTTGATCGTCCTGTCGGACTCTGCGTCAGCGGTCAGGATTTTCTGATCGCAGATCCGCACATTCGAACGATCTTCACGCTCAATCCGGACGGCAAGCTCAGCGTCTTCATGGCGTCGCCTGCAAAATGACAATTCTGCGGATCCGGATTCGGATCCGGACGCAGTGAATCCTCTTTCAGGCCGCAGTGCATGAAACGCCGACGTTGGTCCATGGAGACTCCCGCCAGCTGGTTTCTGCTGGCAGCGACCCTTGATGCGGTTTTCACCTACATTGCACTCCGCATGAGTGCGATGGGCAGTGCTCCGGTTCGGATTGTTGAGTCCAATCCGATTGCAGCGTGGGTGATTGATCGCTGGGGTTATCAGGGCATGTTTGTGTTCAAGGGGATCATGTCGGTCTTTGTGGTTCTGATCGCATCGGTGATTCACATTTATCGCCCCATTGTCGCTCGCCTTCTGCTCTGGGGAGGAACGCTGGTGATAGCTCTGGTGGTCGCGCACACGGTGCGGCTGATGGTTGCCCATCGTTTCTGACCAGTAGCGGGCTGATCCCAGCCACGATGGCTATGCCAGCCACATGGCTTCGGTGCAGCAATACAGAGACTGGAGAGTCCTCAGGGTTTCCTCTTCTGGAATCCGATTCCAGGCGGGGAGCATTTGTTGACTCGATGCAATCGACTTGTGACCATCCAGACCTGACGAATCGCGATGTTTATTTCCTGTGCTGCCTGCTTCTTCTGTTGAAGGTCTTCGACCAATGCTGGAAGTGATATTTCTTCGCACCCGACTTCGAGTTCTGTATTCCATCACTGTACTGCTGCTTGTCAGCGGCTCGCTGCTGGCGCAGGACGCAGTGCCCGAACCGCTCCCGGTGCCGGAGGCGATTGCTGCTGATGCCGCGGGGATGAAGGAGTATTCAGAGCCTCTTGAGCACACCAGTTTCCGGATTGAGATGGTACCGATTCCCGGTGGTCAGTTTCGCATGGGAAGTGTCGCATCAGAGGAGGGTCGCAAGGACGACGAGGGCCCCGTGCATGAGGTACAGATCAGCCCGTTCTGGATGAGCAAGTTTGAGATTACCTGGAACCAGTATGAAGTCTGGGGGGATCGCATCGATTCCCGTCGCCGGGCGGCCTACAACCGCAAGTCCACGCCGCGCGACAAAGTCGCCGACGCTGTCACTCGACCAACTCCCCCATACACGGACATGAGCTTCGGGATGGGGCGTGAACGCAATCCTGCCATCTGTATGACTCAGCATGCAGCTCGCATGTACTGTGAATGGCTCAGTGCCAAAACCGGGCGATACTATCGACTGCCGACAGAGGCCGAATGGGAATACGCCTGTCGTGCAGGAACGGATACCGCATATTCCTTTGGGAATGATCCGGCGATGCTGGATGAGTACGCCTGGCACGACGGCAACAGCGATGGACATTACCACCCTGTGGGCAGCAAAAAGCCCAATCCGTGGGGGTTGTATGACATGCATGGAAACGTCGCGGAATGGGTGCTGGACCAGTATGTACCGGGGAACTACGCATCGCGTGAAGGCAAGGTCGTCAATCCGCTGGAGATACCGCTGATGGAATATCCCCGCACCGTTCGCGGTGGCGGCTGGGATGATACGCCGGAATTCCTCCGCAGTGCCTTTCGCGAGGGATCCGCGCTGGAATGGAAGGAGCAGGACCCGCAGGTACCTCAGAGCATCTGGTACTTCACGGATGCACTTGGCGTCGGCTTTCGTGTGGTGCGTCCACTTGAAGTCCCATCTGCTGAAGAGCGGATTGAGAAATGGGACAAAAGTGAACCGCCGCAGCTGGATCCGGAAGAAGGTGTTGAGCTGGAGTGAAACCAGTTCAGCTGCCGGCCTGTCCGCAGCGATTCCGTTAAGGAACTGTTCCCCAGGGAACTCAAGTCATTGCATGAGCTGAAGCGCGCGTGCTGAAGCGCGCGTGCTGAAACGCGTGCAGAAGCACGAGTGCGATGCGGGACTGTCGTGCGGATCCGAGAACTTGATCTGCGGGGTACACCAGTGCCGGCGTACGGAAAAAGCCGCTATCGTGCCGGCGCACGAAAAAAGCCGCTGTCAGACGACAGCGGCTTTTTTTATGGGTGGCTAACCGGGTTCGAACCGGCGACCTCCAGAACCACAATCTGGCGCTCTAACCGACTGAGCTATAGCCACCATGGCAGTGCGAAATGCTAACCAGCGAAAATTCCGCATTCAAGTAAATGCAACATCGCTGTCGGACATTTCCTTCGACTGACATTGCCCGACTGAAAGCTGACCATCCCCGCAGGGATCTCTCAGACGGGCAGCCCCAACTATCGTCAGAACCAGTAAACTCACTTGAGCCCGCGATCAGAAAATCTGTAACGGGAGCTGACATCCGGGGGAGGACTCCTGAGGGGAATCGGGGGGGGGCGATTCTGAGGTGCTGGCTTCAGCCCTGGCCGAGCTGCTGGAGTTCACGAGGAAGATTGAAGTGCACGTGCTCTTCACTGAGCCGGTGTTCGGTGACATTGGCCCCGAAATCTTTTTGCAGCCGCTGCAGAACGTCCTGGACCAGAATTTCAGGAGCACTGGCGCCGGCGGTGACCAGTACGGAATCCACGCCGGAAAACCATTCCGCCTGCAGCTCATCAGCACCATCGATCAGATGAGCAGCGACGCCGTGGTTGTCCCCAATTTCTGCGAGGCGACGACTGTTGGAACTGTTCTGACTGCCGAGGACCAGCAGCAGCTGAACGCGGCCAATCAGCTCCTTCACAGTCTCCTGACGATTTGTCGTGGCGTAACAGATATCTTCCTTCTTCGGCATCTCCACCTGTGGATAGCGTTTCCGCAGTGCTGTAATCACTGCTGACGCTTCGTCCACACTGAGTGTTGTCTGCGTCAGGCAGGCAAGTTTGTCGGATTCCGAGAATGGCAGTTGGTCGACATCGTCTGCTGTCTCGACGAGCGTCGTGCTTTCCGGCGCTTCGCCCATTGTTCCGATCACTTCGTCATGGCCTTCGTGGCCGATCAGAATGATGTGATAGCCTTCGCGCGCAAAGCGCACAGCTTCCAGATGAACTTTCGTGACCAGCGGGCATGTCGCGTCAACGGTCTGCAGTCTGCGTTCCCTGGCCGCTTTGCGGATTTCCGGACTTACACCATGAGCACTGAACAGCAGAATGGACCCTTCGGGAACCTCGTCCGGTGAGTCGACAAAGGTCACTCCCTGTTTTGTAAATCGTTCGACGATGTACTGGTTGTGTACGATTTCGTGGTAGACGTAGATACCGCTGCCAACGCGTCGAACCGCTTCATCAAGGCATTCGATGGCCATGTTCACACCCGCACAGAAACCTCGCGGGCTGGCAAGAAGCACTTCCATCTGTCTGTTCCTGTCTGAATGGTCAGGGGCGTGCCGTCTGATGTTGTCCGGATGCCGGTGATAGTGAACGTCAGGAACGGGACGGACGACGACGATTCCGTTCGAGGAGTTCTGAGATCTGTTCCGTAACCCCTGCCAGAAATCGGTCCAGATGACGTTCCGCGTCCACTCCGCGGTCTCGCCAGACCTTGAGTTCGGAAGCAGCGGCAGTGAACCCGCCGAACAGATTTCCGAGCACAGACCCTTTCGAACGGCTGTCGGCGCGGAAGACCATTCCGGCTGCCGCCTCGGGCACTTCCTCTGAAAATCCGTCAACAATCGCCCGCACGACAAGACATCGGATTTCACGTTCCTGACAGACCTGCACCACTGCCATCGCTCCTGGGTCAGCAGCAATCGCAGCAGATGATTCGGCAAGAGTCTGTTTGTCAGCGGGTATCAGTGGTCGTGTGTCCGGGCAGGCCATTCGACCCACGTGAATGCGTTTGCGGGCCTTCAGAGTACAACGCACTGGCAGTTCGTTGCCGTGCGTGTCACGAATCTCATCTGCCAGCACGATATCACCCGGAACGACTGTTTCCGAGAGGGACGAACTGAATCCAACGGCAAGAATCCATGCCGGTTTGTGCTTTTCGGCCAGCCATTCAGCAGCTGCACGATGGCGAGCAAATCCGCTGCCGGCTTCTGCGATGACGATGCGGTTGGTTTCTCCCAGAAATCCACCACGAATGGTCATGGAGTTTTCACGATAGGATTTCTGCCGATCAACCCTGCGCAGAAATGTCTTCAGTTCGCCCTTGTGAGTACAGACAATGCCCACGTCAGCAAGCGACCGATCGGTCGCTCGCTGAGAATCGCTGGACTCGGATGCCCCTGATTTACTCACTGAGCTGCCTCATACTGCTTGAGAAAGTCAACCAGCGCTGAGACGCCTGCGGCAGGGAATGCGTTGTAGATACTTGCACGCATACCGCCAACACTGCGGTGACCTTTCAGCCCGCTGAATCCAGCCGCGGACGCCTGACTCACAACTGCCGCATCCTGCTCGGCGTCTCCTGTTACAAATGTCACATTCATCAGGGATCGGTCTGCAGCTGCGGCAGTTGCATGAAACAGACTGCTGCTGTCCAGGAAGTCGTACAGGATTGCGGCCTTGGCCTGATTGGCCTTTTCAATCTCCGCCAGACCGCCCTGTCGGAGGATCCAGCGAAATACGAGTGACATCAGGTAGATGCCAAATGTCGGCGGTGTGTTATACATCGAATCGTTGGCAGCGTGAGTCCGGTACTGCAGCATCTCTGCCGGATCCGTCGACCCACGTTCGATCAGATCCCGGCGGATGATCACAAGGGTGACACCGCTGGGCCCCAGATTCTTCTGAGCCCCAGCGTAAATCAAACCGTAACGTGAGATATCGAGGGGACGGCTGAAGATGTCACTGCTGGCGTCGCACACCAGGAAAGCATCGTCTGAGTACCCACTGGGTTCGGTACGGAACTGTGTTCCGAAGATCGTATTGTTGGATGTAAAGTGCACATAGGCAGGTGCTTCGCTGTAACTGACATCGGTCGGAATCGCAGAGAAATTCTCTGCCTTGCCGGTGCAGGCGACGTGTGTTGAACCGTATTTGCCAGCAGCCTTAATCGCTTTCTCGGACCACGCTCCGGTCACCAGGTAGTCAGCAGTGGCATTCCGGTCAAGGAAGTTTTCGGGCACCATTGAGAACTGCAGTGAAGCTCCACCCTGCAGAAACAGTACCGCATAGTCATCGGGAATGCCCGCGATCTGGCGACAGAGCGATTCTGCTTCCTCTGCAACTGCCACGAACGCTTTGCCTCGGTGAGAATGTTCGCAGACTCCGATCCCGGTCGTGCCCAGGCTGAGCAGATTGTCGCGGGCTTCCAGAAGGACTTCTTCCGGCAACACCGCCGGCCCCGCAGAAAAATTCCAGATTCGTTGAACCATTTCTGAAGTGTGCTTTCGTGATTCGTTGTGCTGCTCAACCGCAGCGAGTGATCCGCTGCAGTCATCTCTGCTGCAGTAATAATAGTCATCCGACGATGTCAGGGAGCATTTTCCGGCGTACCTTTGATCAGGATTCCTGGAGTGGAAACCAGCGGGAATCCGAACTGAGCACGGGAAGGATGAGGACACCAGGCAGCGGGAGCAGCAGACCAGCGTATTCCTGCTGATCTCCTGCAATCCGCACAACCGTCAGAACCGGAACCCTGACACCACAGGCTCGACTGCTGTCGTGCCCCAGCAAGAAAATACCCGCTGTAGCAGTCAGAGCGCCGCTGATCACAAATGCAGCCGGGGAATACGCCTTTCATCGTTGAAGCAACCGGATCTGACGTTTAGCATGGATAATCCGTCCCCGGGAAATACGGAAGCTTTGCCGAATCACGAATTTATTCGCACGATGGCAGTCCATAAGCAACGATTCCTGCTGAATCAGCAGTGAAATTCGCTCCATGGCGAAGTCATCGCCCTGAATGGTCGACACTTTACAGAAACTGCAGGTTCTGCCCCGGTCATTTCTTCAGACCGCTGGGTTTTCAGACTTGTCTGTCTGTCGCGGAGCACATTGATGAACCCTTACGTTCGCGGAACACTCTTCTTTCTGGTCTTTGCCGGTCTTGCTACCGAGGGCTATTTCGCCGCTCGCGTGCTTGTTCGCCGACTGGAGATCGAGAAGGGTTTCGAAAAGCTGGCTGCAGACAGCGACGCCGCAATGCAGCAGCACTCCGTGCAGCTTCGCGAAGTTCGTGCCGCCAGATCTGATCTGCATAACCTGGCGCTGACAGGCTGGGGAAGAGTGTGGCCGTTCTCAATGAATGGCAACATCAACGCCATCAATCTTACTCCCGGCGGACGCCTGACAGTGAATGGGCTGGGCCGAAATCAGGGACTCAAGCCGGTTACTGACGCTTCCAACAACATCACGGCCCCCGGTGTGGTGCACATGTTTGCTGCCGACGGGAACAATGTGATTCACTACATCGGAGAGTTCTCCGCCAACCCCAGCCAACTGCAGGACAATCAGTGTTCGCTTGAACCCAACTGGGGTCCGACTCAGCAGGAAATTGCCAGCTGGGACTTCCGTGGAGGAGTTCGTTTTCGATCAGAGGTGCCTCCGGGAGATCGAATTCATTTTGCAACAGCCAACCAGTCCCTTCGTCGCACCAACCAGATGTCTGTTGAGACGGACGCTGCCATCGTCCAGCAGCAGACGCTCAGAGATGCTGCTGCTGAAGCACTGGCAATTCGCCAGCGGGAACTGATCGGCGACGAAAATGGTGCTGATGTATTCCGTCATCCGGAATATCGGATCGGACTGGTTGCAGCAATCAGTAATCTGGAAGACGAACGCAACGCATTGCAGTCCGCCGTGGACACGCTGCGACGTCTTGTTGATGCGGCAACCGAAACCCGCACGCAGCTTGTGGAACAGCTGCATCAGTCTGTGGGCGCGGAGACAATTCCGCCGCAGCTTTCCAGTAATGAGTGATTGCTGACTTACGTCGCCGGAACAGGATCTCTGCTGGCGGTTTTCTCGGGTTCCCGGTTTTCTGCTGCCGCACGGTTTACGCAGGGTTTCCGTTTACGGGTGGCAGACCTCGTCGCCGGGCCTTTCCGCAGAAATGGCTTGCGGTGTGTCCGCGCGGAACGGACTGCAGCTGACCGGTTCCAGGCAGTCTGAGTGGTTTCCGAACCGCAAATCGTGCCGCAATTGCCAGCGCTCTGTTCCTGATGCTGCCAGCAGGAGCCGCCTCCTGATGCTGCCAGCAGGAGCTGACTCCGGTTCAATGAACCGGAGGGCCTCAAGGATATCTTTCTGCGGCAGGCCCCCGGTCGCGATCAGGACCACATCGGGATTTTCCGCCAGCACATCGCTGGC
>JALQUR010000313.1 GCA_023260695.1 Planctomycetaceae bacterium | reverse complement strand
GATGACGCGGTTGGCGTCGGTCGGTTTGATTTCGGTTCAGATTATCTTCTGACAGGGTTCGATTTCATTGCCGTCCTGATCGGGCTTTTCGCCTTTTCACAGCTTCTGTCCGACCTGCGTGACCCGCAAGCCGCGCGCAAGGCGCTGAGTGACCGCAGGCAGGTGAAAGTGAAGATTGAGCATCGGGATTGTCACGTCAGCCCCGGCAAGCTGCAGCAGAGTTTCCGAGACGCCATGGTACTCATTGCCGAATACGAGCACCGTGCGTTCCGGAAACTCAAACTGCGAAAGTTGTGTGGCTGCCGGATCCAGGACTGTGCGGATCACCTGAAAGCCATATTCCTGAATCAGGTGTTCGAGCGTGCAGCGAAAATCTGTCGGCTGCAGCACGGGCAGGAACAGTCCATTTCCCATTGAGACACGCAGCACGCGGCGTGAAAACGGGTCGGTCGAATCTGCGCTGAAGATGGCTGCTGCCGCGCCGAATGCCGATGCGATTCGAATCAGTGCTCCGGTGTTTTCGGGATCGGTGATGTGTTCACCGGCAACGAGCACAACGGGACCGGATCCGTCCAGCACCTGCTGCAGAGCGGGATCGGGGCGTCGTTCTGCGCAGGCGATGACACCGCAGTGAAAGGGGAATCCCACCAGCTGCTCAGCCAGCCCGGTGGTCATTCGCAGCACCGTGACATGCGGCGGGATCAGCTCTGCAAAGCCGGGGTACTTGCGGTCGCTGATGAGCAGATGTCTGACTGTGAAGTGACTTCTGAGCAGTCGCTGTACAACCGTCGGACCCTCAGCGACAAACAGTCGCTGGTCTCGGAGCCCATTGGTCCTGCGGAGATCCCGATAGACGTCCAGCCGCGGGTCGTCGAGCTGTTCGATCCGTTCCACCGCCGACATCGGTTATTCTCCGGCTTTGCGGACACCTACAGTGAGCAGCAGGTTGGCCCACAACGCCTGATCTCCCGTCTGAATAGTGAGCACATGATCGCGTGAATCAACTGCGTCATAAAACTCCCAGCGGGAGATGGGGTCCAGTTCCAGATTCATTCCGGCTGCCGTGAGAATGCGCCGGTAATCATTCCAGACCGGGGGATCTTCCGGCAGACGATACGGGTCATCTTCCGGCATGCCCATGGTATTGACTGCTTCAATGGGGATGGCGGTGAGCAGCACTTCCAGAACCTGGGCGACGGAGACAAGGCCCGGGGCGAGGTTGAGGCTGATCAGTTCAGCACGCGGACCAATCGCGGAGGAAGCCGGGTAGTTGCCATCGGCGATCAGAATTTTGGAACTGTGTCCTGCGCGAGCAATGATTTCACTGATCTGTGGGTGAATCAGGCGGGATTTCAGCATCTGCGGAATCCTGTAATGTTGATGTTGCGGGATCGGGATGCTGATGCACAGAGGAGGATGCCCTCCACTCTCCCAGCAGCCCAAAGGTCATTGGAGCGTCCTGAACATACTGTTTTCCCAGCAGTAATGCGACTTCAGCACGGGCAAGTTCATAACCGAGATAAAAGGCATGTTCGGGCGTCACCGGATGCAGGGGAGATTTCTGCTGAGCCAGCGTGGTTGCCGCCCTGAATACGTCGAAGGCGGACGCAGCATGGGACCAGCCATCGCGATTGAGCAGATGCAGTTCGCCGTCTTCTGCGAAGATGCGAAAGTTGCGATCAGTCACTGCAGCTGCCAGCGACTGCAGCGATTCGTGTGATGCCGGGTGCAGCCGGGAATCCCGGAGCATGACCAGGTCAGCAGTAATGTGCTTGGGGATTGTTCCGGCCAGCAGGGAATAATGCACAAGGCGGCGGGCCACATCAAACTCGGCGACTGCTGTGCGACACCAGTTGATTACCTGTGTTGTAAGAATGCTCTGAATGCCCAGTTCCTCACAGACTGCCGCCAGCAGCAGATTGATGCCGGCGGAATCGACTTCGGAGAGTTCTGTCACATTGCCGACGCCCATCATCATCGGGACATCCGGATACTCGTCGCGAATTGTGATGTACCGTTGCAGGGATCGCGTGAAGCCCATGCCGATCGGTTCAAGGATCGGATCCAGTCGAAAACGACAGCCGGATTCCTGCAGCGCGGCAGTGAGTCGTCGCAGAGAATCGAGGTCAGCAGGCTGATCCGGAATCGCGACCACCTCAGTCTGCAGTTCGGTCACCCAGCTGAAGTTGTCATGATTGCAGCTGAGAATCAGTTCAGCACCAGCCTGTACCGCCTCGGTGACTTCACGGCGGTCAAAGCTGTCGATGGAAATGCGAAACCCTTCGGCACGCAGCAGGGCTGCAATCTGACCGGCGCGGGGACTGCTTTCACCGGGGATGCAGCCGATGTCAATCAGGTCCGCTCCGGACTGCTGCAGGGAATATGCCTGACGCATCACCTGGTGATCTGTCATGCGGGTGGCATGGTTGAGTTCCGCAATGATCTGAGTCGACCAGCCGGACAGATCTGCCTGTCGGCGTTTGCCACAGCCGAAGAATTCCGGCAGATCGCGGAGATCCTTCGGTCCATGACGGAATGGTTTTCCGAAGTGTTCGGTCAGCGTCCGGGCGTCAGTCTGGCTCCAGCCCGGCAGAATGATCTCAGCCACCTGCTCCGGAATCTGCAGTCGATTCTGCAGCAGTCGCGTGTGCAGCAGAGCGGCAACCTGAACGCCCGGGACAGCAATCTCAAACTGGAATCCGGCCTGCGGGGCAAGTTCGTTGAGAACTTCCCGCAGTGCAGTTTCGGCCAGATGACCGGTGACGAACAGCAGTGTTGGTTGCGACACGCTGAGGCAGACCTTTCCCATTCCATGACGGCAGCATTCTCAGCGTACCGCACCCCCGTTGACATTGATTACCTGGCCGGTAATGAAGCTGGCTTCGTCGCTGAGCAGGAATCTTGCGAGGGCTGCGATGTCGTCCGGAGTCCCCCAGCGTTTCAGCGGAGTCTCATCAAGGACACGCTGCTGCCAGTATTCGGACGCTGTTTCACCCCACGCCGTCTGAATCCAGCCAGGAGCAATACAGTTGACACGGACTGTCGGGGCCAGGCTCAGCGCAAGTGACCGGGAAAACCCCATGACTGCGTTCTTGGCTGCTGCGAAAAGTTCGCCACTGTCACCCGCCATGCCTCGGTCTGACTGATCCCAGCCTGTTGTCAGGATCACACCATGCCCCTGCCGCTGCATCAACGCCCCTGCCGCGCGCGAAAGTTCGATCGTGCCCTGAACGTCCGTGGAGAGCAATGCCTGCAGGCGTTCGGAAAACGGTGCTTCCCGAAGATCCGTTGTGAGCAGGTCTGCACCCGCATTGTTGACCAGTGCATCAAGCGGACCGGATGCGGTGGCCTCCTGCAGCAGTCGCTCGCGGTCGGTGGCAGAACAGACGTCTGCTCTGATCAGAGTTGCAGTTCCGCCTGCTGTAGTGATCAGCTGCACGACTTCCTGGCCGGCTGCTGAACTGCGACAGTTGACGATTACGCTGGCTCCTGCTGCGGCGCAGTGCAGGGCGATGCTGCGGCCGATACCGAGGGAGCTGCCGGTGATCAGAATTCGTTTTCCGCTGAGTGATGCAAATGTCATCAGGATCGATTATTTTTCTGTGAACGTTGTCGGGCCGGGAGTGGTGTTGCAGGGGCTTCAGGAATTGAAGTTCCGCCGGTTCTGCGTGAACCGACAGCACACCGCATGGTCCCGCGGAAGATTCCTCAGGGAGTGTTGCTCCGAGTTGTGTTTCTGTAATTGTGTTGCCGTGGTTGTGTTTCTGTGGTTGTGTTTCTGTAGTGATCGGGCATTGCGAACAGGAGCAGCAAACAGGCAATAGTGAGCAGGGAATGTGAGCAGGGAATGTGAGCAGGGGGCCGCGAA
>JALQUR010000307.1 GCA_023260695.1 Planctomycetaceae bacterium | reverse complement strand
GTTTGACCACATCATCTATAACCACCTTAACTTCTTAATTCGTTTAAGAAATATAGTTGTCTGTACGAGACCTGCCGGAGCGTACGGGGGTGAATTCCCTGGCAATGCTGACCTCGGCAATTGCTGTCAATCAGGAGACTGGTGGTGACCTGATTCAGGTGCTGGATCGGCTTGCAATCGCTGTTCGCGACCGCCTGCACTTCGTGGCTCGACAGCGTTCAGCGACGATTTCAAGTCGCCTGGTGGCCGGCATGATGCTGCTGGTGCCGTTCTTCATCGTTGGTTTTTTCATGGCGCAGGATGCTGATTATCTGAATCTGCTGATGGCTTCGGAATCAGGACGTTACTCGTTCTGGCTCGGAGTAATTCTGCAGATTCTGGGCGCTGTCGTGGTGCTGAGAATTCTTCGTCGCACAAGCAGATTTTGATTTTGCATCCTGCCACAGGCCCCGACCCGGGGGTGGCAGGGAGGAAACAGATGAGCACTGGCAACAGAAACAATCCAACTCCTACCTGGCAGGACCGCCGGCTGTTTCAGGACCTGAAGGGGATCCTGCCGGAGGAGATGACGCGGAAGCTCATGACTTCGGCGGAAGAACTGCCGATTCCGGAAGATCAGTACGTATTTGGCGGAGTGACTGCCGCGCTGTCGCAGATGATCCCGGAAGGTAAAGCCCGCAAGGCTGAGCAGATTCAGCTGCTGACGGCTGCCGGGTACCTTTCCCGCGCTGCATGGCAGAATCTGTCGGCTGTGCGGTTTGTGGCTGTCTTTCTGTCGCTGCTGCTGATCGGGACTCTGCTGATTCTGTCCCCGCCGGAACTGGAGCCGTACTTTGTCGCTGCTTTGCTCATCGGTCCGGTCGTGATCTGGGCTGCTCCGACGCTGGTTATTGGTTCATGGGCATCGCAGCGGAGGGCAGCAATTGAATCCGGCATCCCGGACGTTCTCGACATGCTGAATATGTGCATCAGTCAGGGCCTGACACTGCAGAGAGGCCTGCGCAGGATTACACCTGAGATACGACTGATTCATCCGGAACTGTATCGAGAACTGTCCATCGTCTGCTTTCAGTCTGAACTGAGCGGAATGCAGCATGCGTTACAGGCCTTCAGTGCCAGAATCGGCTCTCAGGACGTCACGTCGTTTACGTCGCTGCTGGTGCAGTCCGAAAGCACGGGAACGTCGCTCTCGACGGCTCTTCGCGAATATTCGGACAGTATCCGATCAACGCTGCGTGAACGTGCCGATGCCCGAGCCAACTCTGCCTCATTCCAGTTGCTGTTTCCTGTGACACTGCTGCTGATGCCATCGATCTTCATGTTCCTGCTGGGGCCGGCGATCATTCGTATCTCCGACTTCTACGGCCAGGACGGAACCGGACTGCAGCAGAGTCGACAGCAGGCCATGGACTCGCTTAACCAGTAACTCGTGGTGGCATTCGCTCTTAGCTCTTCTGATCATCGCCTTGCGAAGTTCAGCAGGCTGGCAGTCATGCTGCCGACTCGATCCCGTCCCGCTTCTGCGGCTGAATTGCCAGCTGACTGTCAGGATTGCGTCATTCCCTTTGGCGGTGCAGCCGGTTTGTTACATTTCGGCAACAGCCTGCTGCCGAAAATCGACATGATGCGGTTCTGCATCATGGTTCGAAGTGCATACCCGCAGAGCTGAACCTCGCGGAGTCGAATGTCAGTGTCACTCAGGCCCGGGCTGACTGACGATTCAGCGACGGCTTGCTGTTCGGGTGCGTTGCATTCCGGCTGCATTGCGGCAGGATCGGATCCGACGACATCCGGGATATCCTTCCTGCTCACGCTCCAGCAGAGTGATCCCGCAACTCCGCACGCCGTTTGCATTCGCAGCACAGTGCTGACAGATGCTGGCGAGGAACGGTCCGGGCGGACCTGCCTGCAACTGCAGCCCGGGGGCGATGTTTCGTCCCGGTGAGAGCTGCAGTGTCACTGCATCAGGCAGTGTTCTGAGGGGCGTCATGATGACTCAATTTGCCATTGAGCTGGAGCAGGTTGAGCGGAGCTTCGCGGGACGACCTGCGGTCCGCCAGCTGGATCTGTGTCTTCCGCGCGGAGAGATTTGCGGGTTTATTGGTCCGAATGGTTCGGGAAAGACAACGACGATCCGCATGATCCTTCGAATTCTGCGACCGGACTCAGGGCGAGTCTGCGTTCTGGGATCAGAGCAGGGGGGCTGTGCGGATGATCGCCTCGGCTACCTGCCTGAAGAGCGAGGTCTCTATCGACGCATGAAGGTCGGGCAGCTGTTGCGGTATTACGCGCACCTGAAGAGCTATCGCAACTGTGACAGGGACATTCGCGAGTGGCTTGCTCGATTTGACGCAGGTGACTGGATCAACAGGCGACTGGACACGCTGTCGAAAGGAATGTGCCAGAAGGTGCAGTTTATCGCGGCGGTGATTGCAAGGCCTCAGCTGCTGATTCTGGACGAACCATTCAGTGGCCTTGATCCGGTCAGCAGCGAACAGCTGTCGGAAGCGATTCTGGAAATGCAGTCGCGCGGCACTTCCATCCTGCTCTCAACTCATGATATGGATGTCGCTGAGCGGATGTGCGAGCGGGTCGTCATGATCTTCCACGGCAGAAAAGTTCTGGACGGTACACCGCACTCCATCCGAGCACAGTATCCTGCCCGAGAAATTCTCGTTCGGACAGCGGTACAGGACTCACTTCCGCAGCAGATCCCCGGAGTCATCGAACGGCGCAGCGTGGGAGATTTCGAGCAGCTGTCGCTGGACAATGATGTCGCCCCGGCGCGGGTTCTGCAGCATATTGCTCAGGCGGCAGAGCTGGAACACTTCGAGCTGATCCGTCCTGCACTGCAGCGGATTTTTCTGCGCATTGTTGAATCGTCGAGGGAAAGCCAATCTGCTGAGAGTGGCTCTCAGGACAGGAAGATGCTGCTGGTGCGATCGCCGCAGCCGGCGCATGCTGAGTCGCCGAAATTCGCCGCCGCAACATCGCATCCTGAATCTCTTCCGCGGTTCTGAAAGCAATGAAATCGATGGGCAAGATTCTGACAATCGCACGGCGGGAATATGCTGCACTTGTGGCAACCAGAGCATTTCTGGTCGGGCTGTGCGTAACACCGCTGCTTCTGCTGGGCGGATTGCTGGGGCCGGGACTTACCAACGCTCGCACACAGGAGCTCTGCCGAGTTGCTGTTGTCGACCACACCGGAAAACTGACGCAGTCATTGCGGGATGAACTGCGTCACCCAGGAGCTGTTCAGGACCTGGCCAACGGACTCAGTCAGCTGCATCAGCTTTCCGGCAGGGATGCGGGCAGGGAAGAGCCGATTCCGGAGTTTGAGCTGGAAGAGATACCGGCAGCGACATTTTCTGATCTGCAGCGGCTGCAGCTTTCCGACCGGATTCGCAGCGGTGAACTGTATGGATTCCTCGAGATACCTGCGGATCTGCTGACAGCTGGTGCGGACACCGACACGATTCATCCGCTGTGGGTTTCCGAGGTCACCGTACTGGCGAAGAATCGTCGGTATCTTTCTGCAGCGCTGACTGAGGTAGTGCGAATTGTTCGCCTTTCTGCCCACCTTGATGCTGAGGAGCTGAGATTTGTTCAGCAGTACTCCGACTTGCACGACAGTTTCGAAATTCGCTCCCCGTACTATCGCGATGCCGAAGGGCAGATTGTCGCGGGAAGTCGCAAGAGCACGTTTTCATCCGTGGTCGTCCCGCTTGTGCTGCTGCTGATGATGTTTCTTGTGATCATGATGTCGGCGCAGCCAATGCTGGAAAGTGTACTGGAGGAAAAGACGCTGCGGATTTCGGAGGTACTGCTGGGATCGGCGAGTGCCCGCCAGCTGATGATCGGGAAACTGCTGGGCAACGTCGCCGGTTCGCTCACCATCTTCGCCGTGTATGTGGTCGGTTGTCTGATGCTGGGGGCTATGGCAGGGGTACCTGCGATTCTGAGTCCTGCTGTCCTGCCGTGGTACCTGCTGTTCCAGATTCTCGCAGTGCTGCTGTTCAGTGCACTGTTCATGTCAATTGCCGCTGCAGTAAGTCAGATGCGCGAGGCTCAGTGTCTGCTGATGCCAGTGTGGGGAGTCATCATGCTGCCAATGTTTCTGATCCTGTCCATCCTCGAGGATCCGAACAGCACACTGGCTACAGCAATCAGCTTTTTTCCCCCGTCTGCTCCAATGGTGATGACCATGCGACTGACATCGGGGACACCGATTCCTCCCATACAGATTGCCGGCAGTCTGGTGATGCTGCTGTTGGGGACAGCCTGCAGTATCATCGCGGCGGCAAGGATCTATCGGGGCGGCCTGCTGCTGCAGGGCCGGGCAGCTCGCGGCACTGATGTTCTCAACTGGCTGTGGAATACCGACGACACTCAGTAACTTCGCACGTCAGTCACGATCCTTGCGGAGTCTCTGGCGTGTTGCGGCGCGACGCACGACTTCATCACCCAGGACACCGAGCAGAATGACTGCTCCGATAATGGTGTATTCAAGTGACTGTGGAATGCGGAGCAGCATGATCAGGTTGTACAGCACCGTCATGACTGCAGTCCCGATGACCACACCTGCAATCGATCCCTCACCGCCGCGAAGGCTGCATCCACCCAGTACTGCCGCTGCGATGGCATACAGCTCAAAGGAATTTCCGAAGCTGGAGGGAGAGATGGAGCTGAACTGGATGGCAAAGAGCATGCCGGAAATACCAGCCATGACTGAGCAGATCACGTAGGCCATGATTGTCACACGCTCGGTATTGATTCCGCTGAAACGAGCAGCTTCCTCACTGCGTCCCAGTGCCAGCAGATACCGCCCCCAGATGGTGCGAGTGAGAAACACAGAGGCAGCAACAGCGAGGGCAAGCAGCAGGAAGAACGGGACCGGGATGCCAAAGACAAGATCTTCACCGCGAAGCAGAATCGGAACTCGCCCGGAAGCAACCGGCCCGAGAACCTTCTGCAGCTCACCGAACCCGGCCGGGTTATCACCTGTGAGCCAGCGCGAGATCCCGCGATAAATCAGCAGTCCACACAGAGTCACAACGAACGGCTGCAGTCTGAGGCGTGTGATCAGCAGTCCGTGTGTCAGTCCGATGGCCGCGGAGATCACGAGGACACAGAGGACTCCCACAGGGATGGACATGAACTGATCTCTGCGCAATACAGCTGCAAAACTACCAGTGTCATACTTGCGTCCCGGATCACGTTCCAGCTGCAGCTGCATTGCTCCGCTGGACGAAGTGACCGAAACAATCTGCTGCACGGTCACAGCGCCGTCAGGGCGAAAGATCTGCAGCTGATCCCCGGCAGCAGCGGTTACTGGCGGTAGTTGAGCCGTCAGGTCTGCTTCCGAGAAGGCTGTGAGTGGTACTGCCAGAGTCAGTTCACCTTCGTGTTCATCACGCGGTGGCGTCTCGGCAACTCGAATTGTTCCCGGGGAAACTTCCTGCTCGACAGTGAAGACAAGCCCCGATCCGATCCCGCCTGTGAAACGCACGACACTGCCGCTGGTGATCGTGCCTTCCGGCGCATCGGTTTCGATCAGGCGTTCTGCTGCATCAATGCGGCTGACTGCAAAGCTTCTGTCCGGTTCATAATCGACCTTCAGCAGTATGGAAAGCAGTACTCCGGAGAGGCAGACGAGAGAACCGATGGAAAGATCAATGCCACCGGTGATGATGACGAAAGCCACACCGATGCCGAGGATGCCGTAAAGGGCAAGTCGGCTGAGCAGGTTCATGATGTTTTCGAGATTCAGAAACTGTCCCGAAAACGGATCAGTCCAGCTGTCAGCTGTCGCGAAGGACAGAAACAGACACAGCATGATCAACACGCTCAGGATTCCCAGTACCTTGCCTCTCATGACCTGCCTGTCTGCATTTACTCAGTATGTCGTCGGTTCAGAAAAAGCCTGTGCATTGCCAATTGTGATCAGGATGCAGCCGCAACCGGGGTCTGGCGAGTTGCGAGGCTCATGATGGATTCTTCGGTGAGCTGTTCGCGGGACAATTCTCCCGTCAGACAGCCTTCGTGCATCACGAGGACCCTGTCGCTCAGCCCCATAATCTCCTCAAGCTCGCTGCTGACGAACAGGATCGCCAGTCCCTGCGACGCCAGCTGGTCCATCAGCTGATAGATTTCCTGTTTGGCTCCGATATCGATTCCTCGGGTGGGTTCATCAAGCAGCAGTACATGTGGCTGCATGGACAGCCATTTTCCGAGCACCACTTTCTGCTGATTTCCGCCGGAAAGATTTCCGGTTCGCACGGTATCTGAAGGTGTTTTGACGGAGAGTTTTCGGCACATCTCAGCGGATGTGTTCCGCTCCTTTACAAAATCCATGAAGCCAGCCCGGGCGTGGCGGTGGATGGCTGCCAGGCTGATGTTCTCGCGAATTGTCATGTCGAGGACGATGCCCTGCTGCTTGCGATCTTCGGGGACCAGAGCAATCCCGGCTTCGATTGAGTGGACGGGGCTGCAGTCAGGCAGCCGCTGTCCACGGATGCGGACCTCTCCGGACAGCGGCGAATCAACTCCGAACAGTGTTCGCAGCAGTTCAGTTCGTCCGGCACCCACAAGTCCGGCGACGCCGACAATTTCTCCGCTGTGTACGGCGAAGCTGAGCTTGTGCTGAGGCCATGCTGACGTGCGAATATCAACTGCTTCAAGAGAGACGGCACCCGGTGGGAACGGTGTCCGTGTGAAGATTCTGGAGACATCGCGGCCGACCATCAGTCGGACAAGATTGTCATGTGTGATCGAATCACCTTCGAGGTGTCCGGCGAGTTCTCCGTCGCGGAGTACGGTCACGCGGTCGGAAAGATCACGAACTTCTGCAAGGCGATGCGAGATATAGACAATACTGACACCCTGCCGGCGCAGATCTCGAATGACCGCAAACAGACTTTCAGATTCTGCAGCAGAGAGGCTGGATGTCGGCTCGTCCATAATCAGGATGCGGGCGTTGATGGACAGCGCCTTGGCAATTTCAACCATCTGCTGCTGGCCGGTGGTCAGATCTCCGACCAGGGTATCCGGAGACTGATTCAGGCCGATTCGCTGCAGAAAAGCACTCGATTCGCGGTGAATTGTCTGTTCGTCAATGAGGCCGAACCGACGTGGTTCACGGCCCAGAAAAACGTTGGCACCAATGGACAGGTTGTCTGCCAGGTTGAGTTCCTGGTGAATCAGAGCGATGCCGGCATCCATGGCGTCGCTGACACTG
>JALQUR010000254.1 GCA_023260695.1 Planctomycetaceae bacterium | reverse complement strand
TCCCTGCAATTCACTGACGTGACGTTGTTCAGAATTCATCATCGTCTTCGAAGTCATCGTCGTCGTCATCATCGTCGTCGCCGTCGTCATCGAATTCGTCATCGTCATCATCATCATCGAATTCGTCATCGAAGTCCTCTTCAAAATCGTCCTCGATCTCTTCCTCGAATTCTTCTTCATCGTCGTCATCATCTTCTTCATCGTCTTCGAAAGACTCGAATTCTTCTTCGTCGTCTTCCAGACCTAATTCAACTGTTGACGTCCACGGCTGCTCTTCCGTTTCAGGAAAGAGTCCCGCAAACACAGACACACCACCAACAGTTTCACTTGAGCGATTTTCTGTAGCCAGCAGCATGGTAGCAACCCTTAACTTTATGACCTGTTATCTCGACAGGGGTTTCCAGACGTGCGTTTGATAATCATCACTGGAAAGTCTTGTCAACCCCCCCCATCCCGATGTTGACACGATTATCGGATGGAATTGTCCCGGGGGCAGATCTGATCAATTGCGTTTTCGTCGGTCAGGGGCCAAAACATGAATGTCTCAGCCTGCCACATGGATTTTCTGAGAGGATTCTCTGGAGTGCATCGGACTCCAATGTCCGGATCTAGTCACGGCAGGGTCAGTGTTCGGAAACCCGTGACGTCGGTGCCGCTGAGTCCGGTCAACGTCAGCTGATCAGGACGATTGCGGCCCGCCCTGACGGTCCATTTGCCTGGACCAAACACCGGCAGACGGCAGCTGTTTCCAGCTGTCCGAATGGTGTACAGGACTTCGCCAGTTTCTTCAGAAACGACCTGAACCACGGCGTTTTCAACGTTTGAAAACCGAAGTTCCTGCAGCCATCCGGTCGGTCTGCGACCGTCATTGTCGTCCATGGACACTGTCACGGGCCAGCCGGGGAACTGAGCTGAGTCGCCATCCGAGACGTTGCTGAATCGCGGCCAGCACTCCATTACAATCGTCCGACTGCCGGGACGGAAGCGGACCATTCCGTATCCGTCTGCACGTTTCATTTCATCCATGCGGTCTTCCGGGTTGGCATACGCAACCATGCTGATGTGGTTTCCAAGTCCGTCCAGAAAATCACCAGTCCATGGCAGGGGGCTTCCCGGAACAGGATTGGGGCCAGCCTGCTCATCTTCCGGATGCCACCAGCGTCCATAGATAGTGTTCACGATCGCTGGACTTGTGAAGGCGTAGGGACCGTCTCCGAAGGCATCAATTCCGTGGCGAACAACCACAGCCAGGTGCTGGTCTCCACACAGATGAACGGCTTTTGCCTGACGCAGAAGCCGCAGTGCCTCCCGACGCCCTGTCTGTGGCCAGCCGTTGCAGTCGAGATCAGCCAGCAGGCGGTTTTCCGGACTTCCATGCAGGTGTACTGCTCCGCAGAATGCAGTCTGTGACAGAACGCACTTCATGGAGGCTCCCGTCCAGTCCTGTGTCCAGTCCTGCAGAAACTTCATCTGTCGTTCACCAAGCAGCTGCAGTCCGGGCAGGTCGACCGCTGCACGATCGTATGCAGGGTCGTTGATGTGGTCAGGACGAGGGCCGAGCGGCGGAATTGTCCCTTCCGGTCCAGTCTTGAATTTCCGATCCTCCAGCACGGCAAAGTCGATGCCCCCGACTCGCAGTCGAGTGAAGTAGACACCAATCCCCTGTTCAATCGGCTCCGGGTCGACGGGGTCGGGGAGGTGCCAGGTCTGGCAGCGTTCCACCATCCGCACGTACTCCGCAGGATAAAAATAACCTCCGTCTGAGCCGGTCTTTTTCATTGTCCGGATACCGTTTTCACCCCAGATGTTCGGGTGCCCGACATCGTGGTCGTCAGGGATCGTGACCGTGGGGCGATCCTTCAGCACATCACGAAACTGAATTCCCCACTCCAGCCAGCCAAAGGTGTGTTGAGTGTGGTGGTAGGACTGATCTCCGGCAAAGAAGAGCAGGTCCGGATCCTGCATCCGCAGGTTGTCGATAATGGTTTCACGCGGGCCTGGCGTTCTGCTGGAATTGCAGGACATCACGGCGACCCGGATCTCTTCATTGTTCATCGGATCCCTGCGAATCACGCCTGCGAAGGAAGACTGATCCTCCAGCCGAACTCGATAAGGAACATTCTGGCTGCCATCCCAGTTCTCAACCCGGAAATGTGCGGACCAGCCGGGATACACAACAGGCTCCTGCATCGCCACCTGCCAGTTGCCATCACGCATGAATTCCAGTGTGACGGTGCGGGGCTCTTCCGGCCTGAGCGGATACAGCTGAGCCGTGAGTTTCAGGATGCCACTGTCATGCGTATACAGAGCAAACGCCATCACTTCGTCGCGGGGAACCAGCAAGCGCGGCGCAGCGTTCTGTGCCTGCTTCTTTTTTGCGTTCGGCTGCGGTCGCGGCTTCCACCATTCGCCGGTTGCGTCTGAATCGAGGTCAGGAAATTCCGGGCCGAACGGCTGCGCTGGCTCATCTGCAAAGACATCGGGTCCACACAGCAGACAGGAAAGCAGCAGCAGGGAAAGCAGATTCAATTTCATTGGTTTCCTCCACAAGGTTGTGGCTCTGGTCCGCATGGACTGGAAGTTGTTCACGATTCGATGAAGTGAGGATTGACAATGTTCAGCACTGGTTGATGCAGTGCGCCGTTTGTTGCCAGAATACTGGATTTCCCAATTGGAAGTGGGCGACCTCTGCAGTCGGTGACCTTGCCGCCCGCCTCTGTCACCAGCAGCATTCCGGCAGCAAAATCCCAGGCAGAAAGCTGATACTCAAAGTAAGCTCCATACTGACCGGAGGCAACCTGCGCCAGATCCAGTGACGCTGTTCCGCAGCGACGAATGCCATGTATGTTCTGCCGGAAGCAGTCGCCGATCGCATCGAGCGTCGCCTGCATGACAGCCCCGCGGTCGTAGTAGAACCCCGTTCCGATCAGGGTCTGATTGAGTTCCTGTGCATCACTGACGCAGATCTTTGTTCCGTTGTGAGTGGCCCCCTGACCGCGGCTTGCCACATACAGATCATCGCGTACCGGGTTCCAGATCACGCCCAGCTCTGGCTGCCCCTGGTGCAGACAGGCGATCGAGACGGCGAAGTGCGGGATCCCATGGGCAAAATTGGTGGTCCCGTCGAGCGGATCGATTACCCAGAGGTGCTCGGCGTCCGGACTGCCCGTTTCTTCTTCTTCGCCGAGTATGGAGTGGTCCGGAAATGCTTCCCGCAGAATTGCAGCAATACAGCGTTCCGAGGCGATGTCAGCGTCAGTGACGAAGTCAACAGGACCCTTCCGGCGAATACTGGTCCCCGACTGAAAGTGCTCCAGAAGAATTCTTCCGGCCGCGTGTGCTGCTGCAGTCGCCGTCGTAATCAGGTCGGTCATATTGTCGCTGGTTTCTCTCAGAGTCGGGGAGGAATCTCGGAAGGTCGATCAGCTTCCTGAGCAGGTGAATTCTCTCAGATTGCCTTCAAGCACCGGTTGCGGGCAGGACCAGACCAGAAAGAACATGCTCTCCCGGACCGCCTGTTCGGCTGCATGCCCACAGACATAACCGGCACCTCTGGTGGCCGCAAGCCATGATTGTGCAGAACGTACAACGAGCGAATTTGCCCGCTGCCGCAATGCCTCAGCAGATCGTTTCCCGGATGTGTCTCCTGCGGCAGCGGCCGAAAAATCTGCAGCCAGCTTTGCTGCCTCTTCCCGCAGTGGCGTTATGAACTGCAGCAGATCCGGACGAGCTTCGGCCTCGCGCTGGAAACGCTCCAGTGTCCCTTCTGCAGCTCCCAGCGCTACTGCCGTGGTACCCAGTGAGCCAGCTCCACCGCCAGCGCCATGTGACATGACTTTTTCCAGCGGACCGTGCAGGATTTCATCTGCAGCGAGGCGGACATTCCTGAGCTGGATGGCAGTTGTATGCGAAGCTCCAAGTCCCAGCAGGCTGACGGGAGACTGGATGTCGAGTCCTGGCCGGACAGTCGGGATTGCAGCCAGAAGCTGCCGGCCGTCCTGCAAAGTCCCCCCCGTCACGATCACGTCCGCGGTTGAAGCGGCCGACGCCCACGGAATAATCCCATTCATGAGGTAACCGTCCGACTCCGGGTCGCTGGTAACCTGCACTGCAGGAGTATTCAGGTGCTGGCGGGAAGTTGTGAGATGCGAGATTCCAACGGTCGCAAACAGCTCACTGCGACACAGTCGGGGCAGGAGTTTTTCTGCGAGAGACGTATTGTCCGAGGTAATGATCCGCTGACATGCTGCGTTCCGCTGCGTCAGGATGAATGTGAGCAGCAGACTTCCGCGTGCAAGCTGGCGGTACAACTGCATCATCTCCGCATCCGGCAGTTCGTCGCCTCCATATTCTGCAGGGATGTTCCAGCGGTCTGCACCCAGTTGCTGCAGTTCGGCAAGCTCCGCAGCAGGCCAGTGATCAACGGAGTCCGGCAGTACACGGTGCTGCAGGCTCTGAATGAACTGCTCAACAGCAGGCCATTGTTCGGCGAAGGACACGGTGCTGCTCCTGCTGGGCTGCTCCTGCTGGCGAGCGGAGTTGTGTGCAAAAACCAGGCGACTCATCCATGGCAGCGAGCAGTCAGCAGCGGCTGCCATGGTCTGTCGTCGGTCTCAGCTGCGGGCGCCAGTGTAAGCCATCGGCAGCCATGCTCCATTCTGCTGGCTGCTGGCAACACACTGCTGAATGAAATACATCCCCTCTGCCCCGTCATACACATTGGGATAGATCGTATTCTTCTTTTCGAAGTCCTCACCGGCTGCTCGAGCAACCATCGCGTCGTAGGCAAAACGATAGACGTTGGCGAAGGCTTCAAAGAAAGCTTCGGGATGGCCCGATGGCAGCCTGCAGGCAGAACGTCCCAGGTCATTCATGAAAGGAGCGTTGGGGTCCCGCGTGTACATCTGGTGCGGAGAGCCGTTCTTGCGGACGATCATGACGTTCGGTTCTTCCTGACGCCATTGCAGGGCTCCCTTCGTGCCATCGACTTCAATGAACAGGTCGTTCTCTCGTCCGTGTGAGATCTGGCTGGCAGTAACCGTTCCGATCGCTCCGTTCTGGAAACGGACAACCGCGTGGCCATAGTCATCCAGGGCACGACCTTCCGCGAACACTTTGAGGTTGCAGGAGATCTCATCCGGAATCAGTCCGGTCATATAGCGACCGAGGTTGTAGGCATGCGTACCAATGTCACCGAAGCAGCCCGCGGCTCCGGATTTGGTTGGGTCTGTTCTCCACGCTGCCTGCTTCTGATCTTCTGACTCCAGGCGTGTCCGCAACCAGCCCTGAATGTAGTTGGAACGTATGGCGTTGATTTCACCAAGCTCTCCGCTGAGGATCATTTCTCTGGCCTGACGAACCAGTGGATATCCCGTGTAGTTGTGGCTCACGGCAAAGACCACGCCACTCTGCTCCACGGCGGCAACCAGTTCTTCGGCCTGAGCAAAGTCAAAGGTCATCGGCTTGTCGCAGATGACGTTGAAACCAGCTTCGGCGGCAGCTTTGGCAATTGCAAAGTGTGTGTGATTAGGGGTTGCGACACTGACAAAGTCAATCCGCTGATCCGCCGGCAGGGCCGCTTCTGTGGCCAGCATTTCATCCACAGACCCGTAGGCACGGGACTCGGCGATGTCATAAGAAGGAGCACTTGCCTTTGCTCGCTCCGGGTTGGAAGACAAAGCTCCGGCAACAAGGGCTGCGCGATTGTCGAGAACTGCTGCCGTCGCATGCACTCGACCGATAAAGGAGCCCTGACCGCCACCAACAAGTGCCATGCGAAGTTTACGATTCAGACTGCCGTTGGTTGTTTCTGTCATTGCCGACCCCAGTATCAGATTCAAAGACGGGATTGTGAGTAAACAGGATGCTGAGAACTGAAGCGCCCCCGGAGAGCCAGTTCAATGATGCAGATGACTGCCAGCGTAGGCAGGCGGGACCTGTCCGCGACGCAGAATACCGCTTCGATTTCCGGACTGCAAACCGATGGAAAACCGAGGGGTTTGATTTCAGGAACCAGCACTCGGTGAAAAAATGCTGCCGCAGTTGAGACACCGGGAACAAGGTGGATCTGCAACCGATGTCCGCAAACGACAGAAGACGCGTCTGACAACGCGTCTTCTGGAGCTGTTCGGATTAGCGTTTCGTCCGGCAGTCTCCGGACTTTGCCGCTGATATCAGCCGACAAAAGTCTTCTTTTTCAGGGCTGCGAGTCGAGACTTCACGCGAGATGCGGTGTTGCGATGGATCAAACGCTTCGCAGCCGCCTGATCCAGAGCCTTCACGACCAGTGAAAACTGTGAATCAGCCTCTTCCTGAGTGGTTCCGGACTGCAGCAAGGCACGAAACTGCTTCAGACGAGAACGCAGTGCACTTCTGCGCTGACGATTTCGTTCACGACGAACCAGAGACTGTCGGAGAGCTTTTTCGGCGGATGCTGAGTTGGGCATAGGACTGGAATACCAGAAAAAACACTGTGATTTTAAAGGTTTCGGTAACGAACCGCAGAGATCCAAAGACGCCGGGATGAGAAATCAAAGTCCGCAGCAGATGGGGCCGATATCCCCCCCATTACCACGCTCTACCAGCGCCACGCTGTACCAGTGCCACACAATACTAGTGGCCATGATTCAGTCCGAATCAATTTGGATCGGGCAGAATACCGGGAAAGAGACAGAAGTTCCAGCCTCATCGGCAGATTCCCATTTCCGCTGCAGGAAAAATACCAGCCGGAAAAAGTTCACCGGATTGGGAAGATTTCAGTCCTTTTCAATGCCAGATTTCACCATTGCGGCAAGCCAATCAGGACTGTTCAGGCTGCCAGACCACTTTTGTTTTTGTCATCTGGTCCTGCAGCGCTTTGAGATCCTTCCGGAACAGACAACTGAGGAACGGCAGAAAGACGGCAATCAGAGAAAGCAGTGACCAGCAGGCTCGCTTGAAAGCAAGGTTCCGGTCAAGGGGCAGGTTATCGTCCCGCAGCACAACGGTGCCAATGCTCCATTTCCCAAGCGTTGCACGCGCTGCCCCCGATTCTCCAAACGTGAAGTACATGCCCCAGAGCACTAGTGCGGCGAGGCCAGTCGCTACGTTGGCAATGATCGCTCCATTTGGAAGATTGTACATTCCAGCCATGAAGCCGATGAACTGCCCAATCACGACCCCGGGAATCACAAAGAGGGCCATGATGATCAGATCCACAAGGAACGCCAGATAACGCGGACCGAATGTTGCCTGCTCAAAGTCCGCAAATTCATTCGCCAGAGACAGGTCCGCACGGAAGTAAAGGCCGTACAGTCCGATCACACGGAACATGAAGACCAGCGGAAATGCTGTGATTACAAACAGGATTCCAAAGCTGACAAATGACGCACTGAATACCAGCGGCATGCGATACATGAGGAACTGAAAGTTTCCGTCGCCCATGTCCATGATGTTGGCCTTAAGCCAGTCAAGTGCTGCCGCCTCCTGACTGAGCAGCCATCCAGACAGGCGACCGCTCATGGCAATCGCCGCACCGGCAATGGCACCGGGAATGAGCAGGACAAGTCCGAACATCATGCCGAATACATACATGGATGCGCCGAACGTGCGGCCCAGATCCCGTCCCATCCAGGTGAGCAGCCAGGCGCGGTACGAGTAATTCTGAGCCATATGTACCACAGCTGCCGGGAGCGTCAGGACAGGGAAAATCAGGAGCACTCCCGCAACAATGCCCGCGACAAGTGGATTCACGACTGCAATGCCGCCCGGAATGATCAACAGCGGCAGCATCAGAATCGTCGGCCATGCGTAGAACCGAACACCGAGTGTCAGATTGGCAAAGAAGTCGAACTGGAATCGCTTGATTTTCTTTTCACCAGCCATGGTAGTGCTGGTGATCGCTGTTGCCAGAGTCCAGAACCATCCACCAAATCCCAGCGAAAAGACCGCCGTCATCCCGGTCCAGAACCAGGACGGCGGTTCGTGCCATGGCATCATCGTCGGGCCCGGTATGACAGCATTCTGCTGGTAGAACTTGCCGTCAAAGTCGACTTTGGAGCCCTTGCCGTCCGGGACTGTGATGTAGATCCAGTTACCCGCGACCTTAACCTCCGCGCCGTTGGCCGCCTTAACCTTCTCCAGCAGATCCGCCGTGCGGGTGGTGACATAGTAATTCAGGGAATAGCCACAGGTTGCTGCCATCGCAATACAGACCGCCCAGATCACTGCTGTGCGTACTGCATAGCTCTTGTGCTTCTTCAGAAACTTCCAGCTGTTGGACCAGACCTTTTCATAGAATTCTTCGGGCGGCGGTCCCTGGCGTTCGCGGCGAATCCGCTGACGCTCACTGAGCGCTCCGGTGGCAATATTCACCCCACAGCGAGAACACTCGATTTCCTCGTCACGGACAGGGCTGGCACAATTCGGACAGACTTTCCGAGTGCGGTCTTCCGCTTCACCAAGATTGATTGCGGAAAAAATATCATCCGGGTTGGCAGGGGCCTTTGCTGCGGGCGGCTTGCGCCGCGGCCGTGAAGGCTCACCGCTGCCTCCCGGAACTCGAATGCGACTTCCGCATTCCCGACATTTGATGGATTTTCCTGCTGCCTGCTCAGGTACCTTGTGAGCAGCCTCGCATTCCCCACACCTGACCGTGATTGGCATCGTCCGCCTCGCCGGAAGTTCAATTCGCGAAAATCAAGAGCACGCAACTGTGCCGTGCAATGTACCGCAAAAACCTGTGATATGCACCTGCCTGATGCTGTTGTCTGCGGAAGCAGGGCCGAGACACGGTCAGCAATACAGATTGATCCACCAATACAACGGACCCGGCAGAATGTTGCCTGTGACAGAAAGATCACGTCGTAATGCACAACCAGATCTGGAGTGTTCGGGGCTGTCTGGGGATTGTTACCCTGGATGTTGTGGTTGAGTGGAGATTTTGGCACAAAATCGGCGATTTAGTTTACAGGCAGATTCTGCCGATCTAAGCTTCGCCCCCTGCACTGCGCGGCTGAGCCGTTTGTCAGTGCCGGATTCAACGGTTACCCCGTCGAATTCATGCCCGGGTGATCAGGATGACATCCGGGTAACTCCGAAAGGATTCGGTTTCAACAGCAGAAAGGATTCTGCAGCAGCCTGGAAAGGCACCGCAGACATCATCAGCAGATCTCTCCGCTGAGTTCAAGTGGTTTGAGTGTTCTGCAAGCGGTGTTGCTCTTTTCAGGTTTCATGCAGAGCTGGCTTGTATTCACAGATCAGGCAACCGGGGTGATCTGGTGCCAATTCGCTGGTGCCGCTATCGCTGCCTGGCAACGACGATCTGAATACGGACCACATGCCTCCTCGCGGTTGTCGAATGCTTTGGTCGACACAGGTGGGTCTTTCCAGACCATTTCCACTTAACACATGCGGGAAGGATTCCGTTCATGAGTACAGCCAGGCCACTGATTGGGATCACAGGCGATTTTCGTCCGGAACGTTACAACGGTGCAGCGCTCAGCTGGTTCAACACCGGCTATTACGACAGCGTTCTGAATGCCGGTGGGCTGCCAATGCTGCTCCCACCGCTCGAGGACGACGACGCCATTGAGGAGATGATGAATCAGGTCTCCGGCGTTGTGCTGAGCGGCTGCAGTCTGGATCTGGACCCTGTGCGAATGAAACTTCATCCGCACCCGTCTGTGCGTGTCATGCCTAAGCGTCGGGAGGACTTCGATCGACGCATCGCTCAGATCGCCATTGATCGTCGAATTCCTGTGCTGGCTGTTGGTTCAGGGATGCAGCTGGTGAATGTGCTCTGCGGTGGCAATCTGTTCCAGCACGTGCCGGAAGAAGTGGCTCGATCACTGCATCATCGTGATGCTGTGGAGAAGAACCTGCGACACGTTCTGGATGTCGTGCCGGGTACTCGGCTGGATGCGATCTACGGTCCCGGCGAAGTGCGAGTCAACAGTTCGCATCACATGGCTGTCCGGGATCTGGCCCGTACGTTCCGCGTGAGCGCAACCTGCCCCGACGGTGTGATCGAAGCGTACGAATCGATCGAAGAAGACTGGTTCTGCATCGGAGTTCAGTGGCATCCGGAAAGCTCAACCGCTTCGGCACTGGATCTGCAGATCTTCGAAGCGCTGGTGGATTCCTGCAGTCGTGGGGATGCTGAAAACAGCATCCTGCCGATGAACAGCAATCGGCGTGCAGCCTGATCCTGTCAGTAAAACTCAATTCGGCAGTCCGGACACCCGTTGCAGCACCACTGCTGCAACGGGTGTCTGCGTTTATCAGCATCCGGGTTACCCAATTCGAATGCCGGGGCAGCGATGGATCAGGAATTGTGTCCAGTGTCGCTGCTGTCAGTCGCCTGAATCTCAATGATTCTTCCGCGACGACCGGTTTGCTGAGTCGAGGAAATCGGTTCCGGGCCGTGCAGATGCGGGAAGTCAGGTGTCCATGCTGAGGCCTGTGGTTCCACAGGCTGGCTGCCGAACAGAGCCTGCACATTGCGAATCAGCTTCAGAACAAGGAACCCCAGCAGCATCACGGCAAACGTGACCACGGCGACAACAACGATCGCTGCAAACACCGCAGTCAGTGCAAACGTGAACAGCAGCCGTCCGAGGGGAGAAGCACTGCGGGACCGCGAGAACTGCCCGCGAAAGGCACTGTCGAGGGATCTGAAGTGGGCTGAAAAGACAGGCCGCTGCCGTTGACCGGACACACGAATGCTCCTGAAGAATTCTCCTGAACAGTTATCTGCTCTGCGGCGTGAGGATAATCTTGCCGGTCAGGGTCCCTGCATTGTGCAGTGTATTCTCTTCCTGAAGCCTGTGGGCGGCAGCTGCCTGTGAAAAAGGGAACCGAGCACCAATCCCGGGTTTCCACGCTCCTGTTGCGAGCAGTCGATTCAGTTCTGCGGCGGTCTGACGCTGTTCTTCGGCAGATGCGTTGAACATGGCGAATCCGATAAGACGCAGATCCTTCACGTAGAATGGCCCCACGGGAAACTCCGGTCGAGCATCTCGGCCCGCCATCAGGACCAGTCGCCCGCGTTTTGCGAGGAGTGGGATGCTTTGCGCCGGTGATGGATTTCTGAGCGTCTCAAACCAGACATGAATCAGACCTGTTCTGGCGGTGATTTCGGCAAGCCGTGAGCTGACATCTTCCGAGCGATACTGAATCACATGATCTGCACCCGCTGCCAGGCACAGTGAGGCTTTCTCTGCGGAACCAGCCGTCGTGATTACAGTGGCACCTGCAGCTTTCGCCAGCTGAACAACAGCTGAACCAACGCCACCGCTGCCACCGTTGACGAACACCACTTCACCGGAGCGAAGTCCTGCATGCAGAAACAGGCCAAGGTGCGCTGTGATGCCGGTCAAGGCGCCCGCTGCTGCCAGTTCAAAGTCAACTTCTTCCGGAACTGGATACAGCCATTGCTCTGCTACCGAGCAGAATTCCGCAAAGGTGCCCTGCCTGCCTGCCAGGCCCTGGTTGCTGCCCCAGACGCGATCTCCGATCTGAAACTCGGTTACGGCTTCGCCGACAGCGACGACTGTGCCGGCGAGGTCACAGCCGGGAATGGCCCGGGGAGGAAGTTCTGCTGCGACTGCTCCGGAACGAATATACGTATCAATCGGATTGACCGAAACGGCGGCGACCTCAACGAGGACTTCGCCGGCCTGCGGAACTGGTCGAGGGAACTCGCCCAGCTGCAGCACATCAGGAGTACCAGTCTCACTGAAAAAAACGGCCTGCATCTGTGTCATGACAGTTCTTTCGCAAGGCGAGTGATCGGAGTTGGCGGGAACCAGCAGTAAACATCTGCCGGGCCCGCAACGGGAGATCAGTCCACGCTGGTCAGCTCATGAATGCAACATAATAAAACGCCAGACCGGTTACACTGGTGAGCGTAATGTCCACCGTGGATGCCCAGCCAAGCACTTTGTGAATTCTGCTGTGCGGTCCCGGCATCGGATTTGCGCCGAAACGACGCAGCGCCTGCACCATTGTAATGATCCAGAGCACCGGTGTGCTGACGGCAAAAACCAGATGCACAAGCAGCCATGGGCGGCTGGCAGCAATGCGATTGGCGAGGGCTGCCTCATCCAGCTGCTGCTGAGCAACGATGTTTTCCCAGCCCCCGTGCACGATCTGAACATCGATTTCAAATGCAGAAACGGCGATCAGCAGGATTGTTCCCAGAGCAATCTGCAGACGTTTGTGCAGGAGATAATTGCGGCGCACGCGGACCTGCCACAGACTGAACAGGATCAGTGGGACAATGAGCAGCAGAGCGACCACCACAAAGTCCAGCATGAATGTGGTCTGATAGCCGAGGAACCCTGTCTTGAACATCGCCCGACCAATCACTGTTAAGGCTGCCACGGCAGTGCTGCAGTATGGAATTCCGGCGGTATGGAATCCAGCATGAGCGGCCACCGCAGGATCCTCAGCGGTGGCCACTGCCGCATCACAACTGAACCGCGACGCACGTGCTGTGAAAATGAACTGCCGATGCCGCTTCGTCCTGATCGTCAGAAGGTCAGGTTCTGAGCACCGGGTTTCAGCGATTCAGCAGAGCACGGACGGCTGCGGAAATTCCCTCAGAATCAACGCCCTGGTAGCCCATCTGCTGCCACAGTCCACCGGATCCTTCACGATGTGTCCCGATATGATTGTATGCTCCGCGGAATCCGCGTCTCAGAAGTTCTGAGCCAAAACGTGAACCGAGTCCGGTATTCACGTTGAAGGATTCAGCTACAAGCACGGCCGGAGCAGCGGCCAGACGACTCATCATTTCGTCGTCATACACATTCAGTGTGGCCTTGCTGACGAGACCGGCACTGATGCCCTGTTCGCGGAGCTGGATCACGGCATCCAGTGCGCGATATGTGGTTTCTCCGAAGGAAACGATATAGCAGTCAGATCCGTCTCGAATCAGATCGTCGCGACCCGATTCAAACACATAGTCATCGCCGTAGAATTTCTGACCATCCTCAGTAAGCAGATCGGGGACACCAGAGCGGGTAGAGAAGATGAATCGCAGGCCTTCGTCCCCATAGATGCTTGTCAGGCAGGCTCGAAACTGATGCTGGTCTGCCGGAAAGTAAAGTCGCGTCGTGTCCTTGCCTTCGTTGGGGAGTCCATTCGCTGCGTACATATTGTTGAGTCCGAAGTGGCAGGTATTGTCTGCCATATCGTCGCAGCCGGCGTGTGAGAAATGTGCAAGCACGTTGGAGTTATTCAGGCGGGCCATGGTGATCTCGGAAACAACCATCTCAAGGAATGCTGAGAAGGTCCCGAAGACACCCTGCCGTCCCTTTTCGAATCCGAACCCGGCAGCAGCGGAGAAATTTCCGCGTTCCATGATTCCACCACGCACAAAGACTTCCGGGTGCTTTGCACGGACATGATTCAGTCCGCAGGATCCCTCAAGGTCGCTGTCGAAGACACGCACGGTTGCGATCCGCTGCTCTTCCGGAATCTCATCCAGAATGTCATTCAGGATGCGGCCGAAGAGATCTCGATTCTTGCCGACACTGCCGGCATCTGAACCCTGGTGTGTGGGGCCGGATGGTCCCTTTGTGACAGATTCGAGGTATTCGACCGCTGCCGTATGGCCACGGCTGGCAAGGTATTCCTTTGCAGTGCCAACCTTGATCACATCGTGACCGTGTGCGCTGCCTTCCAGACCTGCAATCCCCACGCACATGCTGCGGCGATTGATCAGAGCAATCGGCCCGTCAGCAGTGACTGCGGCACACATGCGTCGATAGAGTGAATCGAGATCTTCACCATCACCGATATCTGTGGACAGGCCGTGACCTTCCAGAGTCTTCGCCACACAATAACCGGGCAGATAATCGGATGGATGACCGGCGATGGTGACATCGTTGTCGTCGATGAGCAGTTTGACATTCAGGTTCTGTGAGACGGCCAGACGTGCTGCTTCAGCATCATTGCCTTCCATCTGAGATCCATCGGATCCCAGCATGAACACAACCTTGTCGGGGTTGGCAATCGCCACACCGTTGACAAACGGCCACATGTGACCCAGACGACCCGATGAAAATTTCACGCCCGGAGTAAAGCCACGCTCCGGATGTCCCGGAAGGTGCGACAGGTACTCGCGGTAGTGATACAGTCTCTCAACCGGAAGGTCGCCATCCAGTGCGGCAAGAAGATACTGGGTTGCAACACGATGCCCCGCCTCATCAAAGAACACCGGCAGGATGTCCGGAGTTCCACCGGCAGCAGCATGCTGAATAAAGGCATGCATGATGCAGACTTCAGGCACCGTGTCGAATGGTCCACCGGTGTGTCCCCCGAGCCCTTTGGCATCGGCAATGGCTGTGAAGAAGATGATTGCGTCGCGACAAATGTCGATGTTGTTCTGCAGCGTTGCTTTCTGTTCCGCAGTCAGCTCAGGGCTGGATGGATCCAGAGCGATTGGACTGAACTGATGCAGGGGAATCGGAAAGTCAGCCTGAACTGCCATTATGTTCTCCGTCGTTTGCGATTGCTTCAGTCGCTGCTGAAACACCGCTGCGCAAGACCCAGGAGCTGTTCTTAACTTCAGCGCAGAACCTCTGCGCAGTCGATTCAGCTCGATCAAAACTGAAGCGGAGTATTCAGTGACACTGTCGGAAATGCAAACGCAGCCCTTAAGTCCGCTTTGGTCAGCCCGGGATTTCTCAATCCTCTGAATGACAGTCCTGCCTCACGCGTACAGATTCTCTGTTTTGACAGTTCTGTTCCGGAAGTCTTATCACGGGCTGGCTGTCGCCGCAGGCTCATGTCTTACGAGCTTCTGCGCACGTTTGCCGATAATGTCGCCAACGTAGATGTTTCCCTTCGAATCCAGGGCAAGCGCGTGCAGCCAGTTGACATCGCCTGGCTGCTCCTTGCCATCGATGCCCTTGGGCAGAGTCCAGATCTGTCGAATACGACCGTTTGTGTCGAATCTGGCCAGAAGCTGATCCCGCGGCGGACAGCTCAGCGGAGCCCCGGGGTAGTCCGGATGTTCCAGCCAGGGCATGGGAGAACACCCACAGACCCAGAGCTGGTCGTCGGATGTCATCCAGAATCCCCACGGAATGATGACATCTCCCCAGCTGTCCAGCAGCTGGCCACTCTGGTTGTACACCTGTATGCGAGTATTGTTGCGGTCAGCAACATACAGTCGCCCGGAAGAGTCCATTGCGATGGCGTGGGGAAGACTGAACTGGTCGGGGCCACTGCCCAGGCTGCCCCAGGCCTTGACGAATCGGCCGCCCCCGTCGAAGTGCACTACCCGATTGTTTCCGTAGCCGTCTGAGACGAAGACATCTCCGGCCGGTGAGATGGCCATGTCGGTGGGTTTGTCCAGATGAGTCCGGTCGTTTCCGGGTTCGCCGGGAGTTCCTATCGTGAGCAGGACCTCTCCATAGGGATTGAACTTGCGGACAATGTGCAGGCCGATGTCTGCCACCCAGATGTTGCCTTCCTGATCAATCTTCAGATGGTGGGCGGTGCGAATCGTATCACTGCCCCACGCGCGAACCAGTTTGCCGGCAGTGGAGTAAACCTGAATGGGCGGAGTGGATCTGGTGAATGTCCAGACCTGATCCTTGCTGTCGACTGCAATCCCCGGCATTGCCTCCCAGACAAAATCGTCCGGCTTCCGGGGCCAGGCGGGGTCAACGGTGTACCACGGACTGAGAACCGTCTTCGGATAATCCGGAGAATTCCCTTTTGCTTCGGGACTGTCATCAGCCTGCTGGGCTGGTGCTGGTGAGCAGACGGCAAGCAGAAGGATCGGCAACAGCTGAATTCTGAACAGTCGCATTGCAGGGCTCCGAAGCGTGTTGGAATCGTTGAGCAGCGGGCAGGCCGCCCGATGGCTGGCTACAGAATACGAGTTCCCGCTGATTGCGTCGAGCGGTGCGGCATTCTGATACCGGCAGGGCTGGCCCCGGGCGTGGAACGGGGTGTTCCGCATTGCAGCGGATCGCGGCGGCGGAGCGTGTCGCTGCATACAAGCGAAAGATCGCGGGTTCCGCCGCTGCAGGTGAATCTGCAGCTCGACTCAGAGCGTCCCGGTCACAGCTCGAATTGTCCCGCTGGCGTCTGACGACTACGATGCAGCCACTGCAGGAAAGTTACTGCCGCGGTGACCAGATGCTGGTCCACCGGGTGGAACAGCCCTGCGTGTGGATGTCACTGCGCTACAGCAGCAACATCACCACAGCAACAGATTCTCCACACGAAGGAACAGATGAAGATGGCTGACGTAAAAATCACCGTTCGTGACAACGGTCCGTTTCTGGTCACCGGTCCTGTCGAGGTCAGCGATGGTGAAGGCAATACTTTTGATCTGAAGGGCAAAGAGACAATTGCGCTGTGTCGCTGCGGTGCTTCTGCAAACCGGCCTTTCTGTGACGGTGCCCATCGGGACTGCAATTTTGAGTCGGCAGAGCGCGCTGGTTCCTGAGGATTCCAGCGTCATCGTGATGCCGTTGTCTGTTATCTGGGCAATGGCTGCGCGGCCCCTGCCGGCGGAGCAGGCAGCTCAGAGTCATTGCTGACCTGGAATCGCAGCATCGACACTGAGCTGTCGTGCTGCTGTTTGATACGAACTTTGGCGTAACCCATCCTCCGCGAGGCTGATTCATCAGGAACAGCCTCTCCGGAGACGGTAGTCACGATACTGAACTCCTGAAAAGGGGCCCTGTTCAGGCGACTTCTGAAATCAGCGACGATCACTCTGCCCTCAACGCTGGTTTCCGTGATTCTGAGTTCGCTGACGGGAAGTTCTGTTCTGTCCCCGGACGGCTCGGACGATTCCGGAAGGACAAGTGGAGCAAACGTGCAGTTGCCTGCAATGGGCCTGATCCGGTTGTTTCCTGCATCCAGCTGTGGCTGGACCCGCAGTTCCGTGGTCAGCTGCCCCCAGTTTCCGGCGCTTTCCGTGAGTGTGGATTCCCACGTATCTTCACTCCCGGCGTTCGGATTCAGTCCGATCATCAGAAATGGTCTGCCGAACCAGGCTGTCATGATTTCCGGCGGGCAGGCCTGTTTCAGGAATGTGAGGTACCGTCGGTCGCCTCGGGAAAGCTGCTGCAGGAAAGCGAGATGTGTGTCCGGTGATTCCGGGGCGACATGGCCGTCCGGTTCCACACGAATCCTCACAGTCAGTCCGTTGAGTCCAGCGAAGACTTCCTCAGAGTCCGGCAGCGTCGTATTGGTTCCATTTTCACGCATGGCCTGAAGGATTTCGACTGCCAGATGAACGGTCCCGTCTGCATCGACAGCGGTGGCTGTGTAGTTGAGCAGCAGTAAATCACGGCTGCTCACTGTTGTTTCCGGTCGATCCTCGATCGTCAGAGTTGTCCGACGCTGGTGGCTTTGTTGTGTGACAAACCGATCGCCGACATTCATGCCCCAGACGGCCTGCGTCTGTTGAGCAGAGCTGGAATCTGCCAGCAGCGGTATCAGCAGCATCGCAGTAGTGATTGCTCTCATCCGGGAGTCCCCTGTTGAAACGGTCTGGTCCTGGCAACAGCGGCTGCATGCCCGGCGGTGTGGAGGTAAGGATGCGGCGCACCGGGCCTGCCGAAGCACTGCTTCTGAACGACGACAGTTGTCCACGATTCCGCGGTCTGCAGGATCAGACTACAGGATACTCGGCGGACAAAGCGAATTGCGAAGTCATGGATCAGGAAAAGTCCTGCGCTGCTGGATTTTCCATCGATTCCTGGGGCGTTAGACTGTGTCAAAAATGCGGCAGTCGAAAAACTGTTCAGTGGACTGCCGACCCGCTGATCTGCCAACACGCATCTGATCCCGATCCGGATCTGATCGACACCGGAGTGCTGACTGTGAATCCTCTGAGAGAACTTGATGAGCTTCTCGAACTGTTTCCCGAGCTGCCCGAGAATCAGCTCTTTCAGCGTGCGGAACACATCGCCAAGGAAACAACTCCTGAACCATATCACAGCATGCTGGTTCATGATCATCACATGACCATCAGCATGGAATCGTGGCACCAGTGTTCGGTGGATGTGCGCGTACTTGATTCCCGCGTTGTTGATGGGCTTTACTGCCGACGAATTCAACTGCTGAAGAGTGGCTCTGAGGAAGTCGTGCAGTTTGGTTACGTGCGGTTCAATCTGGATCTGGTGACAGAGCGGGTGCGGCATGAGATTCAGGCGGAACAGATACCGCTGGGCAGGATTCTGATTCAGCACAACGTATTCCGTCACGTTGATCTGGGGGCCATTCTGCGTTTCACTGCCGGGCCGGGGCTGCACAGATTCCTGCCAATGCAGAGCGGCGAAGTTACCTTCGGGCGACTGGCGACGATTTTCTGTAACGGAGCGCCCGCGATTGATCTGCTGGAAGTTTCGGCACCGCTCAGTCCGCGGCGGGTCTGAGCGGCATCAGGGTTTTTCTGAGTCAGCGCAGACGCAGACCATCTGGCTGCAACCGGGACAGCCATTTCCGTACTTCAGCTGGACTGCTTCTGTGAGGTTAATTCCGGCAACATTGGCGATCGTAGCCAGCCAGGCCAGCACATCGGCGAACTCGCGAGCGGTTTCTTCCTTTGGTGAGTTATCCCGCAGGGACGCGGCCAGTTCGCCGACTTCCTCCATCAGCCACATGAATGTGCCTTCAACTCCGCGGGCTTCGTCCTTGCGGGAGTACATTTGAGCAATCATCTGCTGCAATTCGTCGAGGGTCATGGGCATTTGCTCTTCCAGCATCTGGCTGGTTACAGAGAGTGAACAACAAAACAGGCCCGCACCTGGAAATGGTCGGGCCTGTTTCTGAATTCTGTTACCGAACGCCGGGCGGACCTCAGTAGCTCCAGTCCAGACCGAAATTCAGAGTGTGCTGAGTGAAGGTGTCTCGGTTGGGTCGAGCCTTCGGGTACATGTTCAGCTGTGGGTTGGAGCTGAAGTACACCGACTGCAGCGGATCAGCAATTTCCCCGATGATCAGGAATGTCCAGCCCAGCCGCAGCCGGGCTCCATCAAGGATCGCAATGTCAGACAGGACAGGCATGTTGTCGAACAGTGGGATCTCCGCCACGATTGACTGCTCAAACAGCGGCGACACATGCAGACTACTTCTGCTGTCAGAGTAGGCATTGGCGGACGGGCCATTCAGGTTGTTGGTGTCGAATCCATCCAGAGCCGGGAAGAGTCCTGTCACCGGATCGGGGGTGGCGGAGATGCTCATGTGATTGAACAGATTGTCTCCACTGATTCTTACCCGTTCGTTGTTGAACATCAGGGCCAGCTTTGATGCACCACTGATACTGATCCCGTCCTCATCACCAAGCACATACCGCAGGCCGAATTCCGGACCGGAGAGATCGCTGATCACGTGGGTGTTGTGATAGGCACGCACCATTACAGGGTCGTAAGGGTTGATCTGCACAAATTCAGGGTCGGTATCTTCTGCGATGTTGTCGACAATGAAGTCATCGTCATCGTCAATGCCATTGTAAGGGGGAAACACCTTGGCGTTTTCGGGCGTATCAGCATCGCCACCGCCGATGTAAGCCAGACCGCTGTCTGCCCCGAAGAAGAAGAAGTCTTCCTTTACTTTCTGATAACGACCGCCGAATGTTGGATTGATGCGGATTCCGCCGGAGTCGCGAATCGGAGCGAAAGCAATGGCAGCGCTGGAACCGATCGTGCTCAGACTGTGTCCCATCAGGAACTGCAGGTCGTAAGGAATCGTTGCCCCGAGCAGACTGCCGTCATCGATCGGAACCCCGTACAGATTAAGCAGAGTTCGATCCAGAATGCTGAAAGTCGTTCCCCACGATCCATAATTCACTGAATCGGTATCATCGAAAGGAACACCCGGGGCAAGAATGTACCCAAGGGTAATGCCAAGGTCGCTGCCACCGTTTGTCGCAAACGGTTTGGCAATCACGTTACCTCCGTTGGAGGCCATCGCGAGGGCAGTCGCTGTGTCGATTCGCTGGGACATCACACCAGCGCGGGCGTCAAATCTGGAAGTGCTGTCACTCTGCCAGCCGATGTCCATCAAAAACCCGCTGCCATCGACATTCCACCAGCCCCCGGTGGCCTTGAGTCCGTTGTTGTGAAGTTCCGGGATCAACGAACCTCTGGCCGCATCGAAGTAACGAAAATATGCGAGGTCGTCGATGATGCCGTCGCTGTTCGGGTCATTCTGCTGGTAATAGCTCTGCGATGAAGCGTTCCCGAAGATGCCACCAAGCTGACGCGTTCGGCTGTGGGTGTAGTCCAGCGTCAGAAACGGTTTCCGTGGCCTGTTGTTCGGGCCAAACCCGTTCTGTGACCGCTGGAACCACATCCCTTCGTCGTTATATGTCTGCGAGAATCTGGGATCAAAAACGGAGCCCGCAGAATAAGGTGAGCCGGACCCGGGGGCGGGCAGAAATCCCGCTGGTACACCAGGGTACGAGGCTGCATCCTGGGCGGACACAAATTGCCCCGCTGCAAGCGTGAGAACAAATGGCACGATCGCCTTGAGGGAATGCCGAATCCGCATTGAACCATCCTTGGAGAAGTCGCAGTCAATGACTGCCTTCACTGTGTTTCCGCTCATTTCAC
>JALQUR010000098.1 GCA_023260695.1 Planctomycetaceae bacterium | reverse complement strand
ATTTCGACGATCCGTCGGTGCTGGGTGTCTGAAGACACTTTTCCAGATCTGTGAGTTTCTGATGTAATCGCCGACTGACACGGGAACCTCTCAGCTGTTGGCGGGAGATGGTGAAATATGGGGGTGGAACTGATGAATGGACACAACCAACCAGCTGCTCAGCCGACACCGACAAAGCTGGATGGATTGGCCCACTGCCCCAGTTCGCGCTGGAATTTGATGCTCTTGTCGACTTCCAGCATGCCGTCTTCGGAAAGTCTTAGTCCGACACGCTCGAGCGGGCGAGGAGCGGGACCTTCAAAGTTGATACCGGATTTATAGAAACCAGAACCGTGACAGGGGCATTTGAATTTCTGTTCGCCTTCCAGCCAGTTTGGTGTGCAACCAAGGTGAGTACATACGGTGCTGAGTGCATAAATGCAGCTGACGCCGTCGACGGTATTGTTCACAACCCAGATGTTGAACTGAGCCTGCCACTTGGTGGAGACGGTTCCTGGAGCGTAATCGGTTGGTGGCCCGATCTTGAATTTCGTTGGTGGTTCCACCAGCACGTTCGGCATCATGAAGCGAGCAAGTGCAAGCGTGGATGCTGCTGTTGTGGCCGCGAATGATGTCCAGGCAAGGACAATCGGAGTGCAGAGCGCTGAGATTACGGTAGAGAGCACAGAGCGACGCGGCACGTCGGCAGCCGCAGCCGTCACTCTGCCCGCAAGGGGTTTCGAAGGTAAGGCAACCGCCGGAGCAGTCTTTCCAGCACCACCTGCAGCGGAGCGGGCTGCTCTGATCATCTCTGCAGGCGACATGCCTGCAGTTGCCCCCGGGTCTGCAGCAGGCTTTGCCGGGGCAGCAGTTGCTGCTGCGGGCTTCGCTGCGGCTGCCTGAGCACCACCACCGCGGATGGACGCCAGAATGTCGCTTGTTCCGCCGGGAGCAGCTGCGGGCTTTGCAGCTGCCGGAGCACCACCACCACGGATGGACGCCAGGATGTCTGCTGTTCCCCCGGGAGCTGCGGCAGGCTTTGCTGCGGCAGCCGGAGCTTTCGCGGCAGGCGCTGCTGCAGGGGCTGCACCAGCCTTGCTGCGAATCGATGCCAGGATGTCCGCAGTGCCCGCAGGAGCCGCCGCTGGTGCGGTGGGGGCTTCGGGGGGGGCGGGGGTTGCTGATTCGGCAGGGGTTTCTGCGGCAGGAGCAGTGCCGGCTGCTGCAGCTTTCTGAGCACGAATCTTTGCGAGAATATCATTCGTTGACGGCGTGGAATCGGACATTCTAACCTTGCCAGCAGTCAGAGGAATAACGTTGAAAAAAGGAAAGCTTTTCGCCGGTGAGGAGGGAGCCCGCAAACAGCGAAATTCGCGACACCTGGGAAAGCGCTCTCCGGATTCTGTGACTGGAGTTTCGGACTGACAAGGTGGTGCCTCAATACCCAATTCCTTTTCTCGAAGGCAGGAAGTACAGACGAGTCTGTTTTCAACTGAGGAACTGTCCCTGATCGCTCTATCCGGTCGAACCGGGATGCCTGAGTTCACATTTTTTCTGCCATTGCAACGCAGTGGAATGAACGGTCAGTCTGATTCGCCGGTTCTGCCGGTTATGAACGTATTATTTTCGTCTCAATTCCGGGGAAGCAAACGGCCCTCAGAATCTGATTCAGCGAGATTCTGAGCACTCCGGGATCTGCTTCCATGCACCTGGAAGCCAGGTGAGCAGGTCAGAGGCGATCATGCCGCGTGGCGACAGCTGCTGTGCCGCCAGATCACCCGCAATCCCATGCACATGGACGGCAATGGCCGCAGCAGCAAATGCTTCGATTCCCTGGCCAAGCAGCGATGTCGTGATCCCGGTGAGCACGTCTCCGCTGCCACCTGTGGCCATGCCGGAGTTGCCAGTCTGGTTGAGATAATATCGGGTCCCGTCTGTGACGATCGTCTGCGGTCCCTTGAGCACAACGACCAGTTTGTGCAGCAACGCAAATTCTCTGGCCAGCTCAGGACGTGACTGGCTGATCTGAGCCGTGGTGTGGCCGGTCAATCGGGCAAACTCTCCGGGGTGCGGAGTGATCACACAGGGGATCTCCTTGTTGCGCAGTGGGAGCAGCTTGTGTTCGGCACACAGATTCAGCGCGTCAGCGTCAAGTACCAGGGGGACAGCAGCCTGCGTCAACAACTGCTGCACCAGCGCCTGTGCGCCGCGGCAGGTGCCCAGCCCTGGTCCACAGCCAACAGCCTGCTGCCTGTTCAGGAGTGTGCTGATCTCTGCCGCCGCCGGTGGTCGCAAGCCATGAAGGTCTGCTGCCAGCGCGACAGTCATCAGACAGGGTTCGCTCGCGGCAATCAACGAGATGGTCTGTTCGGAAGCGGCGGCCTGCACCAGACCCGATCCGGAGCGGAGTGCGGCGATCCCGGAAAGACGGAGTGCTCCGCTCATTCCCGGAGAGCCACCGATCAGCAGGACTCGCCCGAAGGTTCCCTTGTGGCCATCAGCAGGCCGTGCGGGCAACGGGGGCAGTGACGTCTGCAGCTGTATTGGAGGCAGGTCCGGCATTTGTGTTCAGCTTTCCTGTGGAGGGATGGCGCGACGCCGCAGAGTGGCTCCGCCAGTCAGGTTCAGGACCGTGCTGAATCCGTTCTGCAGCAGGATTCGCTGAGCTGCATGAGCACGGATTCCCACTCCACAACTGACCACGGTGGGCAGCTGCGGGCTGAGTTCTCCGATGCGATCACGCAGCTCATCGATCGGGATGGCGATCACATCCGGGCAATCAGTCAGTGGTGTCTTTTCGATCTCAGCAGCGGTTCGTACGTCGACAACCTGCCAGCCGTTCAGATCCGCGTCCACATCCAGCATGGCACCCATCCCATCGAGTTCATTGCAGGCTGTGAAGGCCGCCTGATGAATCGGATCCCGGGCCGACCCGAAGGGCGGCGCATAGGCGAGGTCGAGGCGAGCAAGATCTCGGACGGTCCCGCCCAGCGCCATTGCTGTGGCTACCACATCAATTCGTTTATCGACTCCATCCCTGCCCACTGCCTGGGCACCCAGGATTCGTCCATCTTCCGGAGCGAATACAATCTTGAGTGTCAGCTGAGATGCGCCCGGGTAATAGCCGGCATGGCTGGCTGCGAGTACGGTGACACTGCGAGCAGCAATGCCCTGTTCGGTGGCCTTTCTGACTGAGATTCCGGTACACGCTGCCGTCTGCTCGAAAACTCTGATGATTGCTGTGCCATAGACAGCGCCTGCAGGTGCGGAGCTGCCCGTGGCGGCGTGCTCTCCCGCCAGTCGTCCGGCTCGGGTTGCCGGTCCGGCAAGGTGCACCAGAGCAGTCGTTCCGGTCGGCCCGAAGGGATACTCACAGGCATCGCCAGCCGCGTAAATGTGAGGGTCCGAGGTCTGCTGAAACTGATTGGTGCGAATTCCGCCCAACGGTCCCGGCTCAAGCCCTGCGGTCAATGCCAGTGTCGTTTCCGGAACGACTCCGATGCCGAGGATTACGATGCTGCCGGCCAGCAGAGTCCCGTCCTCGAGCGTGATTCCCGTGACTGTTCCGTCGTCTGCATTGATCTGCTGCAGCGTCTTTCCGCAGTGCAGCATGATTCCAGCCTGCCGAAGTTCTGCTGCGATCGGGTAAGTCATTTCCGCGTCGAGCGCAGGCAGGACGTGATCAGCCTGTTCCACCAGCTGCACCTGGAGGCCTCTCTTTGCCAGCTGTTCGGCCATTTCCAGTCCGATGAATCCGGTGCCGACGACGATGACAGCGGAATCCGGCTGAGCACTGACCGCGGCATGAATGAGATCCATGTCGGCGAGTGACCGCAGGGCGAATACACCCGTGGCATCGGCCCCCGGAATCCTGTCCCGAACCGGCCTGGCGCCTGGGCAGAGGATGAGTCGATCCCAGGTCAGCGAGTACTCCGCGGCCCGCGTGTGATCGAACACCTGCAGCGAACGCTGGTTTCGATCAATGCGCACAGCTTCCGACCGCGTGCGGACATCGATGCGGAAACGCTTCCGGAGCAGGTCTGCTGTGGCCACCAGCAGCTTGCTGCGGGACTGAATCTCTCCACCGATGTAGTAGGGCATCCCGCAGTTGCCAAAGGAAACATCGCCGTCGCGTTCAAGCAGGATGATCTCCGCAGCTTCATTGCAGCGTCTGGCACGAGCAGCTGCGGATGCGCCGCCGGCAACTCCGCCGACGATGACAATTCTGAGTGGTGAGCCGGACATTTTCGGGGGGAGCCTTCAGTGACTTCTGAGAGAACACTTTTGAGATAGCAGATGTGAACCGGGAAATATCGTTGGTAACGGAGTTCCAGATGGACGACGCATGCGATCACCGTTGCGGATCAGGCAGCCCGATGCTGTTCTGCAGTTGATGGCTGTGTCCGGTCCGACAGCAGTTGCAGGATGGTTTCGGCTGCGTTCTGGCTGGCTCCGGGAACGGCAATCCGTTCAGTCAGTGCGTTGAGTTCCGCACACTGCCGGGCGAAGACATCGGGCTGCTGCAGCCAGCGTACAGCCAGCTCGGAGATGGTCCGGATATCTGCTGACGGGTCTCCGCTGGAAATGAATTCCGGCATGATGGCCCGATCGGCAATCAGATTTGGCAGCGTAATAAACCGGCAGTGCATGAGGAACCGCGACAGAAATCGACCCAGCCGGGAGACTCTGTAAAGCACAATGCCGGGGCGACGGCGGGCAAGCAGTTCCAGACTGATCGATCCACTGACGAGCAGGCAGAAGTCTGCCGATTCAATGACCTCCGGAGTGCGTTCCAGCTGATAATCCAGCTGCAGTGAGGGCGCCTGCTGCTGCTGAATCTCGCGACAACGCAGCAGCTGTCGCTCGCGATAACTTCCGACCACCCAGCGAACTGCAGGAACCTGCTGGCTGATTCTTTCAGCAATCTGCAGCATGACTTGCCAGTTGTGTTCAATTTCATGACCACGGGATCCCGGTAACAGAGCGACGGTCGGCTGCCGGTGTGTGCTGCGTAGAGTATCGATCAGCTGCTGATCGGGAATGTATTCGGCGGCCTGATCAAAAAATGGATGTCCGACGCAGCTGCAGCTGATGCCACGTTCACGGTACCAGTCGTACTCGAACGGCAGTGTGCAGAGGACATGATCGACCCAGCGACGAACTTTGCGCAGTCGCCACGGAGCCCATGCCCAGAGCTGCGGGGGGAGGTAATAGATCACCGGGATGCCGCGACGTCTGGCTGCCTTCGCGATCCACCAGTTAAAGCCAGGAAAATCGACCAGGATGACGGCGTCCGGTGGCGACCTGTCGAAGTGAGCCTCGGCCTGCTGCACCAGACGACGAAATTCTGCCAGCAGCGGCAGTACTCGCAAAAAACCCATCACTGCCAGCTCAGTCAGCTCAAATAACAGGTGCACGCCGGCCTTGCGCATTGCTGGTCCGCCAAACCCTTCGCATTTGAGGTGCGGGTGCAGCTGCTGCAGAGAGGTGGTCAGGCGAGCCGCATGCTGGTCGCCGCTTGGTTCACCTGCTGAAAAGAAAATCCTCATATCGCCCCACCCGGATCCGTCGCTGGTGTCGCTGGTCTGCCTGCTGTGAAGTTGAAAAACTGTCGAGACCAGCTGCCGACCGATTTTGACAGGATCCCCCCGGAAGGTCTAGACTTGCTGGCGTGGGCGGCTGGCAGAATCACCTGCAGGAGGCAGGACGGCCGGCCGAGCAGGGAGAAGCTGCAGACAGCTGCATGCAGCAAGTGCATGCAGCAAGTGCATGTTGCCAGTGCATGTTGCCAGTGCATGTTGCAGCGGACCGCACCCAGGCCAGCTCACTGTTTCTTCCGGACAGCTCCTTATTCATGGATGTCAATATGAGCGTCATCTGCGTGATTCCGGCGCGACTGCAGTCTTCACGTCTGCCCGGCAAACTGCTGCTGCAGGTGGCTGGCAGGTCTCTCATTCAGTATGCCTGGGAAGCGGCAACTGCCTGTCCTGAGTTCGACGAAGTGATCGTGGCAACTGACAGCGAAGAAATTGCCGCGGCGGTCCGCCAGTTTGGTGGACGTGCAGAGCTGACGGGCGCACATTCCAGCGGGACAGACCGCATTGCCGAAGTCGTCAGACGTTGCTGTCCGGACGCGGACGTGATCGTTAATCTGCAGGGGGATGAGCCGGAACTGCGGGGCGAGGTTGTTGCTGCTCTGGTTGAGCAGATGAGGGGAAGTCAGGCGGAGATGGCCACAGTTGCTGCCCCCATCAGAACTGCGCAGGCGGTGCGTGATCCTGCCTGTGTCAAAGTTATCCTTGATGACAATGGCAACGCCATCTATTTCAGCCGCGCAGCGATTCCTGCCTGTCGTGACCAGACGATTGAAGAAGTGCTGGAAAGTGCCGAGCAGTCTCCATGGCTGATGCACATCGGGCTGTACGCGTTTCGACGTGACTTTCTGCTGCGGCTGACAGAGTTGCCGATGTCGTCGCTGGAACAACTGGAGAAGCTGGAACAGCTGCGGGCGCTGCAGTCCGGAGCCCGCATCGCTGTGGCAGTTGTACAGCATTCGGCAGCCGGGATCGATACGCCGGAAGACTTTGCCGCATTTGAACAGCGGATCCTGACAAAACAGACAAAACGTGCTGCGTAGCAGGCTGTTCACGTGTCAGCCACGACCTACGTAAGCCTGATCACGCGGCAGGACTACTGCGTCAAGAAAATTGACATCTGCAGGCATCTGCAGCATCGCCATGGCTGCACTGACGATGGCTGAGACGGGCATCATAGGTTCTGCATCAGAATCCAGTTCAGAGTTCTCACGACGCTCCACCAGCACATTTCCGGGATGCAGACAGCTGACGCTGATCCCCAGTTCGCGTCCTTCCAGAGCCGTTGCGTGTGTCAGCCCCTGAACTCCGAACTTTGCGGACGTGTAGGCGGCTGAGTGCATGCGGGGACGCTGCGCTGAGATGGATCCGATGTTGAGGATGCGTCCGCCACCGTTGGTCTGCATGCGGCGAAAAGCGGCGCGAGTGCACAGAAATGCGCCAGTCAGACACGCACCGATGACATTATCCCATGCCTGCAGGCTGAGTTCCTGCACGGGGCCACCATCAAAATTTCCGGCGTTGTTCACGAGCGTCGTGACCGGGCCGAAGTGTTCATCGGCGACTGCAAACAGCCTGTCGACAGCGTCTTCCACTGAAACATCCGCCACCACGGCACGCAGCTGATCCGGGCTCGCGGCGAGACTTTCCACGGCCGCCAGCAGACGCCCTTCGTTACGGCCGCAGAGCACCACCCGGCTGCCGTTGCGGAGCAGTTCGCGGGCGATCCCAAGTCCGATGCCTGATCCGCCACCGGTAATTACTGCCGTTCTGAGCAGAGGGTGCTGCTGGTCCATCCGGGTTTCCAATCGGTCTGAGAATCTTCTCCGGGTGTTGAGAATCAATACGGCCGCGTTCAGCCTGCGGCTTGCCGGAGTGCGATTCTGGAAATGAATAGTGGGGCGAGTGTCGAGTGCCACCGGGCGGTTCGTCAAGCGAGTGCCGCTGGCGATGGTTGAAAGTTACGCGGATCAGAATCCGCATGCGGAGGGCTGACCATTATGCGGCCAGGTACAGCGATGATGGTGATCAGGAATCACTGGGCGATTCGGTCTCCGGTAACGGCGACTTCTGCGGCTGCGGGTGCCCGAGGGTTTCTGCAGGTGGACGTGGCAAGTCGGTCAAGTCTGCTGAACAGGTCGAGGCAGAAACTGCGTCGACGCTATCGGGGACTGACGTTGGGATGCCTGCTGGCGGGCCTGGTGCTGCTGCTGGCGGCATTGTCGTAGCTGCTGATTCTGCCGCAGAGCTCTGTGGCGGGGAAACTGTTCCGGTCGATTCCTGACGCAGCCGTCCGGAACTTCGCAGTGCTTCCGTGAGCAGGTATTCAATCTGCCCATTGACGCTGCGGAAGTCATCGTCCGCCCAGCGGCGAATTCCGTCCAGAAGTCCGGGGCTCAGCCTGACCAGAAAGTGTTCTCGCCTGGACACTGTTCTTCCCTTGTTGATGGAGGCGAGGAATGCCGGGATCCGGGCAGTCAGTACAGCGTTCCAGTATTGATGACCGGCTGGGTATGGCGGTCACTGCAAAGGACAACCAGCAGATTGGAGACCATCTGCGCCTTGCGTTCATCGTCTAGCTCAACGATCTGCTGCTGGGAGAGCTGATCGAGTGCCTGCTGCACCATGCCGACAGCACCCTCCACGATTCGGGAGCGTGCTGAAACAACCGCCTGAGCCTGCTGTCGCTGCAGCATCGCGGCCGCTATTTCCTGTGCATATGCCAGATAGGAAATGCGTGCCTCAATGACCTCCACCCCGGCCTTCTCAAGACGGTCCTGAACGTCGCGGCGAAGCTCATCGGCAATCTCTTCCGGATTGCCCCGCAGGCTGCACTGGCTGTCATCCGAGTCGTACGGGTGACGAGAAGCAAGTGCTCGCAGAGCCGCTTCACTCTGAACACCAACGAAGTCCTCGTAGTCATCAACCTCGAACATCGCTTCGGCCGTGTTCACCACCCGCCACACGACCACCGCACCAATCTCAATCGGATTGCCATCCAGATCGTTCACTTTCGATGGTTTTGGAGCAGTTCTGGATGCCGGAGTGATGACCTGGCCAGCCTGATTGCGGACCTCATGCTGCACCTGAGAACCCGTCTCGAAATTGCGGATCCGCAGTGAGATTCTGCGTTTGCTGAAGAATGGATTGACCCAGAAGAACCCGGAGTCACGAGCTGTCCCCCGATAGTTTCCAAACAGCAGAAAAACTCTCGCCTGATTGGGCGGAACAGCCTGAAACCCTGCCGCGATGACCGGGGTCAGTACCGTCAGGATGACTGCTATGGAAATCGAGGCTGGCTGACCCTGCATGAAGAGGTAGATGTTGAACGGGATGATACAGGTGACACCCAGCAGAACAGGCCAGCCAGAGATTGGCTTGTACGAGGTTTCAAGCATGAGCAATCACCTTTCCGGGGAACGCTATCGGGGAATACAGACGCCTCACAGATGATACTGAACAGATACTAATATGATATCATGAACTTGATAAAAAGCTGAATTCATGGTTTTTTTTGACTCCACTTGTCGTTCAGACACTGCTGATTTGATCTGGGAGCAATTTAGACAGTCGACTATTCTCTCCCGCAGAAAATGGGAGCATCGCTGGTGTTTTGGGGTGCGGATGTTCAGTGCTGTTTGCGAAGTCGGGTGGCAGCGGGTTATGCGGGGGCTTCGATTGGATTTGTGGCTGATTGTCTTCTGTGCAGCCGGGCTGACACTGCTCGGGCTGGCAGGACTGGTTCGCGCCGATGAGTTGTACGGCCGTCAGCAGCTTGTTGAGCGTCAGCTGATCTGGTTTACGATGGCACTTGCGGTGATGACTCTGTCTGCGGTCACCCCCTATCGGCTGCTGCGTTCCTCGGGATATCTATTCTGGGGCGGCAGCGTGCTGTTGCTGGTGATAGCTCTGTTCATGCCGCCGATTAATGGTTCGAGAAGATGGATCCCGCTGGGGCTGTTCGATCTGCAGGCAAGTGAACCGGCGCGGCTGGCATTTATTCTCGCGCTGTCGACGTGGCTGATGCATCGTGACAGTCAGCGACGGCTGACAGGTCTTTTTGTACCGGCGTTGCTGGCTCTGATCCCGATGGTACTGATTATTCGGGAACCGGATCTTGATACCGCCTTGCTTTTCGCACCAGTTCTGGGAGGGATGCTGCTTGCCGCCGGGGCCCGGGTAAGGCACCTGTCTGCAGCTGTTGTGGTGATACTGATCAGTCTGCCACTGTTATGGACACAGATGTCAGCAGAGCAGCAGTCGCGAATTGTTGCTGTGATCATGCAGCAGGATGGCGGTGAGACACCAGCGGGCGATGGATATCATCTGCATCAGGCGAAGCAGATTCTGGCTCTGGGGGGCATCAATGGCAGTCTGATTGACGGGGAACCACCGATTGCTGACGAAGCGGCCTATCGCCTGCCGGCGGCTCGGACGGACTTTGTGTTCACCATCATTGGCGAACGCTTCGGGCTGCTCGGCTGTGGTCTGGTTCTGCTGCTGCATGGGCTGCTGATACTGATGGGAACTCTGACGGCCTTGTCCTGCCAGGAATCGTGGGGCCGTCTGACGGCGGTGGGGATCACGACGCTGCTGGGTGTCCAGGTGTTTCTGAATACGGGCATGACTGTGGGGCTGGTGCCAATTACCGGGACAGCATTGCCACTGTGCAGCTATGGAGGGAGCAGTCTGATTTCAAGCTACGCAGCTCTGGGACTGCTGATCAGCATCCGCCGCACGGCAGACTGGGAAGCGGTACTTCCGCGTTATCTGCAGGCGAACCGTGATCTGCCGCTTCCCCACGGCGCCGGCAATACTTAGCCGCGGGTGGATTCGTCCCTCATCTGAAAACGCAGCGTTGCTGCAGCGAACAGGTGGAGCCTGAAAGTTCACAGCTGTCGGGGTGTTCAGCGAATAGCGAGGATTGAGCAGAAGTTGAAGCACTGGAACCAGGGAATTACCTGACCAAATCCGGCGTCCAGCAGACGCTGGCAGTGAGTCTGAAGGGATTCCGGCACCAGCATGTTTTCGATGGCGGTGCGTTTGCGGGCAATTTCCAGGTCGCTGTAGCCGTTGGCCCGTTTGAAGTCGTGATGCAGCCCGGTCATCAGTTCCTGAGTTGCCTGCTGTTCAAAACAGATTTTTTCTGAGAGCAGGAGTGCTCCTCCACTGCGCATGCCGGCGGCGATTGCCGAGATCACAGCAGTCCGTTCTGCAGGAGGAATGAACTGCAGGGTCAGATTCAGAACCACCAGCGATGCGTCGGAAACTGTGAGCAGTCGCAGGTCCTGCTGATGAATCTGCAGCGTACACTGGAATGACCAGTCGCGTGAATTCTGAGTAATCCCGTCGACCATCGCTGCTGACTGGTCGACGGCATGCACTGTGACCGAATGCGGGGCACGTTCACAGATCTGCTGAGTAGCGGCTCCGAGTGAACAGCCCAGATCCCAGACGGAGCTGCCGGGCTGAGCAAAGCGTTCGGTCAGCTGTCCGATGACGGCAAGCATGGAGCCGTATCCGGGCACTGAGCGAGCGATCATGTCGGGGAATACTCTGACGACCTGTTCGTCGAAGCGAAAGTCCCCGATCTGACTGAGCAGTGTTGAGTAAAGATTGTCCCTGCTCACAGCATCTGATCCTGAAGACAGCTCAATTCCGGCTGCAACGTGTGGCAGTTCCGAGTCTGGAATCCAGCGCCCTGGAGAAGCTATTCTTCTGCCGGAGCACGGAGCCGCCAGGCCGGGATCCAGATTTCCCTGCCGGGCTTGAAACCGAACTCGTCCTGCATGCGCTGGCCCATATCGGCGAAGTGTCCGGCACCGTAGAAGATCCCGATACGGCGGTGTTTCTGCAGCTGTTCCCGCAGCACTTCAAGGCATTTACGATTGCGTTCAGTGATGATTGTGGAGGTGCCGTCAGCACTGGCAAAGGCCTCTCCTGCTCCAGCCTTGATCAGCTGGTTGGCGCCGATTCGCCGCATGGCCCAGGATCGGTCTGACGAAAACGCGGAGAGCAGCAGATCAAGGTTCATGGCCACAGGGTTCTGCTGCTGCTGACTGGAGAGTGAGCGCCCCATTTCGCTGAGCAGCATCTGTGAGAAGCTTTCTCCCCGTTCCTTCATTGTGGCTTCAAATTCTTCGGCAGTCATGTCGGCGTGTACGAAGTTGTCAGGGGTGTAGTCGATCGCCGACAGCTGAAACTCCATGCCCAGCACGTCCTTCATTCCCAGCTGCAGCACAGAAATTGCTGCAAAGCCGATTTTCGCATCATTCCACTCTTCTTCGTCTGACAGTGACGGCCGTGATTCGGCAGACTTCCCCCCCGGACGCATTCCCAGTCTGACCGCACGTTCGGGCATCACTGCTTCGAACAGCACCACGTCGTAATCCGGGAATAGTTTATTGAGCTGGTCGTAGTATTCGGGGTCACCCAGATGCACCGCTCCGATCAGATCCACACTGGCATCGGGAAACTCTTCTGAGTTGCTGAAGGTCAGCACGGAGGTCTCCATCGCCACGGCAAGGTTGCGTTCATTGCGGCGAATGCGGATGTAGGCTGGTGCTTCAGTGGCCGATTCTTCCTGTTGTCCTTTCTCAGCGGCTGCCTGCTGTTCGTCGGCAGCCGCCTGGTCCTGCGAAGTTTCTGCGGCTGTTGCTGAAGTGCCTGAAGTGAGAGCCACGGCCAGCACTGCTGTGATTACTGCAGCGGCAGAGAGAGACAGGGCGGTATTGCTGAGCGGGCGGAGCATGATGGAGTTTCCCCGAGAATGGCGTCGGCAGTGTGAATGGCGTCGGCAGTGTGTCTCAGATCCAGAGCGGATTTCCGGAACATCTGCAGAATGATGGTCGGTTCTGATCTGAAACTCCAGTCTGTTTTCGGCGCGGGTGCTCATGTCCGTTTTTTGGCATGGAAATGCCAGTTGCGGTATTCCTTGACTGTCACAGAATCACATGTTTGATACGAACTGAGATTCTGTCCGAATTCCCCGCAACTTTTGGCAGCGGCCTTCGTTTGATCAGCTGTAGCCACCCGAACAGCGGACATGCCGTATGTGATCGGTCGGCAGATTCCAACGATCTCCTCCGGGAGTCCATTGACATGAGTGTTGTGCTGTTTGCTTACCTGGATCCGGGCGCGGGCAGTTTGCTGCTGCAGGCTATTCTTGGTGGCAGTGCCGGGTTGGCCATGTTGATTCGGCACGTATGGCGAACGTTCCGAGCCGGGCGGATTCTGCAGCCCCTGGAAGGTGGTCCTGCTGATGCTGAGCCGGCTCATTGAAACTGCAGAGCATGAGCTGCAGTATGTACCCGGCTCATACCGAGACCGATCCAGTCGGGTCGCTCGGTCAGGACAGCGGGTGATTCGACTGCTGGACGCTGCAGCGTGGCAGGAGTGGCAGTTTATCAGTTCCACGGACTACTGGCAGCGGTCGGTCGCGGCGGGCAGGTTTGTGTCGACCACTGATGCTGCTGACGTCAGTGTTCCTTCGCCATGGACTGCAGCAATTGAGCATGAACTGCTGCCGCTGATTTCATGGCCGTGGGAATGGAGCTGGTCGATGCTCCGTGAAGCAGCTCAGCTGCACCTGCAACTGCTTGACGAAGCGTTGTCTGCGGGTCTGATTCTGACCGATGCGACTCCCCTGAATATTCAGTTTCGTGGTGTCATCCCGGTGCACATTGACATCGGCTCTGTTGTTCGCAGACCGGCGGGGCAGGTCTGGGAAGCTTATCGTCAGTTCTGCCAGCAGTGGTTATATCCACTGTGTCTGCAGGCATGGAAGCAGGTGGATTTCCAGCCGTGGCTGCGGGGCAGCAGCGATGGGATTTCGGCGGAGCAGTTTGCTGGTCTGCTGTCAGTGCGGGACTGGTTTCGTCGGGGCGCCGTGTCACACGTGCTGCTGCCGCGGCTGATCAGTCGACGTCCGCAGCAGGGGCGCCTTTCCGCAACAGTGGCAGGTAATGAATTCAGCAGTGACCTGATTCGGCACAACGTGCAGGGGCTGCTGCGTCTGATTTCATCCCTCCGCTGGTCTCCGGCAAGGTCCCAATGGTCGAACTATTCCAGCGAAACGCCGCATGCCATTCTGGACCGTCCTCAGAAATCGGCATTTGTCGACCGGGTCTGCGGCAGTCTGCGGGCTGCCAGTACATGGGACATTGGCTGTAACGACGGTGTGTATTCCCGGATTGCAGCTGAGTACGGTCAGGTGGTTGCCATGGACGCCGATCATCTGACGGTGGATCGCCTGTTTCTCTCGCTGCAGCAGGAATCACACTTTCGCGACCGGATCACTCCGCTGGTGATGAACCCGGCTGATCCCTCACCGGCACTCGGCTGGCGATGTAGTGAGCGTCCTGCTCTGGAGGCGCGCAGTTCACCCGATCTGGTGCTGTGTCTGGCTGTGCTGCACCACCTGGTGATCGGAAGTAATCTGCTTCTGGATGACGTCATTGACTGGCTGCATTCGCTGCAGGCAGATGTGGTGATTGAGTGGGTGGATCGCGGGGATCCGATGATCGAGCAGATGCTGCAGCACCGCCGGGATGTTTTTCGGGATTATCAGGCAGATGCGTTTGAACAGTGTGTAAAGCGAAGATTTCAGATTCTGTCGCGGGAGCGGTTGCCTTCCGCGACGCGTGAACTTTTCTGGCTGCGGCCAGGTCATTGAGATTCTGCTGGTGTGGGATGCCATGAAATCGCAACCGCTGCGTGCGGACCTGTCAACGCTGTTCGCGCTGCATGGCATGGCAGTGCTGCAGCCGATTCTTGATGCGCTGAGTCACAATCCGAGATTCCTGATTCAGGAGCAGATCTCTGCGGCACCGCTGCTGCTGATCGTGCTGTTACTGGCACTGCTGCCGATTTTGCCGTGGTGGCTGGCGCATCGAGCTGCTCTGTCCGGCTGGCTGCGGACTGGTATGTGGATTCATCGGCTGAGTGTATTGGGCTGGATTTCGGCTGCTGCGGCGGTGCTGACTGACTGGTGTTCCACAACGGCAGGGCTGCTGAGTTTCGGTATTCCGGAACTGCTTGTATTTGTCCTGCTGCTGCCCGCACTGATCTGGCTGGTGAAGTTGCTGCAGCATCGCTCGAATGTGCGCGGACTGTTTTCGTTCCTGTCGCTGGGCGTGCCGTTCTTTCTGGTGATGTTTGTGGTTTCAGCAGGCATGC
>JALQUR010000161.1 GCA_023260695.1 Planctomycetaceae bacterium | reverse complement strand
CAGAACGGCTGCCGCAGGAATTCCGCTGCAGCAGGGCAGGCAGAAAGTATTAAGAGCAGCCGAATGCTAACGGGATTCCCCCTGAATTTGCAATCCGCGGTCGCCTCTGACGCTCGCCAGAAGGGCGTTTTTGGGAGGAATTTCAGCCCTGAGCCGCTCGCAGGGCCCGGATCAGGCCCGAGGCCTTGTGCAGCGTTTCCCGATATTCGTCGAGCGGATCCGAATCCGCCACAATTCCCCCGCCAACCGGGAAATGCAGCCAGCCGTGCCGCAGCGTAAACGTGCGAATCAGAATACTGCTGTCAAAATCCCCCTGCGGCCCGAGATAAAACAGGCTCCCGCAATAGGCTCCACGCGTGGACCGTTCCAGTTCCGCAATGATCTCCATGGCCCGAATCTTGGGCGCACCGGTAATCGACCCCCCGGGGAAACTTCCCGTCAGCAGGTCCCAAACCGTCCGATCTTCACTCAGCTGTCCGCAAACGGTGGAAACCAGATGCAGAATCGTGGCGAACCGCTCGATCTCGCAGAGTCCAGTCACCCGCACCGAACCCACGGCACAGGATCGTGAAAGATCGTTCCGCAGCAGATCGACAATCATCACGTTTTCGGCGCGATCCTTTTCACTGGCATGCAGAGCATCCCCGGCAAACAGGTCCGCCACCGGAGACTTCAGCCGACGCCGTGTGCCCTTGATCGGACGCGTCTCCACACCACCAGCGGCATTCACGTACAGAAATCGCTCCGGTGAGGCGCTGATCACTGAGACATCGTCATGCACGAGCAGACCACAGAACGGGGCTGGATTCTGGACACGCAGGCTGTGATACAACTGCACCGCATCGCTGTTCCACGGAGCAATCAGTCGCTGAGACAGATTTGCCTGAAAAATATCTCCCGCACGAATGTACTCAATCACCCGCTGTACGGTCGCCACATACTCATCGCGACTGAACTCTGAATAGACCTGCGACGTCGGCTCAATTCTCTGAAATCCCGCTCCCGGCAGGGCAGTTGGCTGCAAAGGTGGCGGAGCAGCAACGGGGCCCAGCCGGAGCCGCTGCTGAACCCAGTCCTGTCGTTGCGGCGAACTCATGGGTCCGCACAGCGAACCTGGCAGCTGCAAAGTTGCCAGCAGCAGCCGGTCCTGCAGATGGTCCAGAATCAAAGCCCAGTCGAACAGTCCCGCCAGCAATGCCGGGGTCTGCAGATGATCCTGCTGCGGACGCGGCAGACGTTCAAACGCTTCTCCCAGTTCATAACTGAGCAGACCTGCGATGCCGCCACAAAACGGTGGCAGACCGGATCCCTGACAATCGAGGGTCTGCAGCTGCGACTGCCACTCTGCCAACCGAGCAAACGGAGCGCTGCCAAACTCAGCTCGATCAATCCGTTCAACAGCAACCGGGTCAGCAGTCAGAATCGAATACCGAGCATCCCGAGCACGGTGATGCGCAGCACTGTCCAGCAGCAGCAGAAACGGCACATCGCGAAAACAAGCCACCATCTCTTCGACGGTGTACGTTGAGTTCAGTTCCAGAACGCTGACAGACACGACTTCCCAGACTCATAAATGACGCATGGAGGCAACTGACCAGATTGTATACGCGGATGCGGTGTGTGTCCCGGCCGCGTGCAAACAACTTACATCGCCGCAAGATCAGGACCACAACAGATCTCTGCACGACAACATTGCACCATCACGACAGCCACGTGCCACCTGTATGCCGCCGCCCGTATGCCGCCGCTGACGTTTCAGTATTCCCCGGACTCAGCAGTCTGACCACAAAGCCCCACTGCAATGTCCATGACATTTGTGTGAGTCGGCCCGGTCTGCAGCAGTCCGCCAGCGGGAGCAAAGTAATTCCAGGCATCGTGCCGCTGCAGAAACGACTTTGAATCCAGTGATTCCTGTTCTGCCTGCTGCTGCACCCCACTGTCGAAAAATGCGCCAGCAGCATCGGTCGGACCGTCTTCTCCGTCGGTCCCTCCGCTGAGCAGCAACTGCTCATGCCAGAAATCAGCATCCCGCGCCGAATCTGCCGCCGCGAGTACAAATTCCTGATTGCGTCCGCCTTTTCCTGCTGAACCACCTGCATCAGAAAGATTGACCGTTGTTTCTCCGCCGGCCAGCAGGCAGCACGGATGATTGTCGGCCTTGCGATGCTCCCTCAACTGCTGCAAAAACTCCCGACCAGCAACTGCAGCGCTTCCTCGCAACGGTTCCTCCCGAACCAGCGTGCGATACCCCAGCGATTCGGCCATTCGGGATGCAGCAACCAGCGAAAGCTGATTCGCGGCCACAATGGTGTAGTCCAGCTGCAGTAATTCTGCTGCAGCAGTATAGTCGCAAATTGCAGCCTCCACCGCTGCTGGTATCTGCTCAGGCGGCAGATAACGATGCAGCACCTGCAGCGCATGCTCGGGATCGGGTTCGCGCGCTGTCACCGGCCCTGAAGCGATGGTCTGCGGCGGATCCCCGAGCACATCCGAAATCACCAGGGCACTCAGGAAGCCAGCGCGACAGGCACGAGCCAGCCCGCCGCCCTTCACCAGCGACAGATGTGTCCGCACCAGATTCAGCTCGTCGATAGTCGCCCCCGCCCGCGACAACGCGCGCGTGATCAACAGCTTTTCTTCCAGTGAAATACCAGCAACCGGGCTGCAGAGCAGGGCACTGCCACCACCGGAGATCAACACCAGGCACACATCATGCGGACCACACGATTCCAGCCGACGAATCATCTCCTGCGTTCCGGAAACCGCGCGATCAGTGGGTTCGTTCAGCCCGGCCGGACGCGACGGATGCAGATGAATTCGCTCCAGGGGACGCACACAGTCATCCGGAATATTGACCCACCCCTGCAGCCGGTCGAACCAGCAAGTGTCTCTGAGCGCCTGCTCCACACCGGCAGCCATTCCTGCACCAGCCTTGCCAGCTCCCACCACAAGCAACCGACATTGTTCAGTCAATCTGAATTCACGCCCGGCGATGCTGAGCACATCATTCCGAACGCTGACGGCAGACTGAACAGCCCGAATGGAATCGGCCGCAGCGACCGCTGCATTCCAGATTTTCAGAGCATCCTCGCGGAGGTGCATGCGAATCCCTTATTCCTGAAATCACCCGGCCAGCTGCATTCTTCGTCAGGGCTGCTCCGGCGAGGCCACCAGCTGCTGCAGCAGCCGAATGCTCTCCTCAACCAGCAGCTCCCCGCCACCCGGCAACAGTGTGCTGTTGTTGGGTTCGTAGCCCCCCCCGGCAAATGCGGCTCTGGTTGGGACATAATAGGTTTCAACACAATTGCTCAGTTCGATCAGCATCGTCGTCCGAAACGGACTGGCCCGACGAATTGCCAGGCCCAGTTCAACGAATACTTCACCCGGCAGGCAGACAATCGCCAGCTCTCGACCGATACCGATGGCATGGATTCGCACCGGAAGCGACTCGCCAACACCAGCAAGCGTACTGGTCAGCGCGGGTGAAAGTGCCCCGGCATCGGATGCCAGCCGGGGAGCATTCCGCAGCTGGTCCAGCATCATGATCCTGCGGGCACGCACGTGATCATCAAAGCTGACTGTCTCGCCGGCAGCCACCTGACGCAGAATCTGCAGTGAATCCTGCACCAGCCGGGAGTCTGCCGGACGCAGCGGCAGGTGCACCACCCGACTGGCAACACGCAGTTCCGTATCCTCCGGTTCACTCAGATGCTGCAGGCCGGCAACAATCGTCTGCCCCAGAGATTCCCCGATCATCCCTGTCTGATTGCGTTCGCCGCCTTCCGGATTCACATGATTAATATCACCACAGCAGCCAGTGCCAAATAGTGAGATGGTCTGTGGCCCAAGCGCTTCGCGAAGCACTCCGCCAATTGCCCCGGGAAAATCTGCACTCCAGCGATTCCCCCCGACAGTATCCAGGTGCAATGCAAAATTGCTGAGCACAGTCTGTGGTCCGCCGTTTGCCGGTCGCAGCAGCAGCAGTGGCAGCTGCGGATCCTCCGGGCCTGCCGAACGAACAGTATCCGGATGCTTCAGCCCGACCCACGTGCGAACAGAACCATCCCGCTGCAGAAAACGACGATTGAAGGCTACCGGCGTCTGCTGTTCCGTCCAGCCGGAGACCAGCTGCACTTCCACTGCGGAGGAAAACGCCTGGACAGCGCAGTCCACCGTACGTTCGACCAGCGTGGCGATCCAGCGAATACGAAATGTCTCCGGCGTTTCCGGGATCTGCACCAGCGGTGGCTGGCCCGCCTGCATCCATGCTGCAAATGCAGCGGCATAATCGGGCGCTGTGTGTGTGTGCGTCGCACTCAGAACGATGTGATCTGCAGACATCCCCGTCTGCTCCGCGATCCGATGCCGCACGGTTTCAAAAAAATCCGTGGTCACTCCGATCAGATCACAAACGATCAGCGCGGCACTGGTCTGTCCCTGCCTGAGCACCAGGGCGCGAGCATACAGCGGATCCAGTTCCCCTTCTGCCAGCCGCTCGTGAAAATAGCCGGCCATCGGGTAGCCTTCCGGAGGTGTAATCTCGGCACGCGAGACGCCAGCTCTGATCGGCATCGGCTCCTCGGCCACCAGCGTTCCCGATTGAAGACCGCTGCACAACAACGCCAGCAAAAGGCACGAGTAACGCATGAGTCAGCTCCTGCAGAAGAAATCTCAAGTCAGCCTGAATGGCTCTGGCCCGGCGTGGCATGCTCAGCCTGTTTCAGAACGAAGTCGATCTGAATCAGAAGGACGGCAACAGTGAATTGAAGTGATGTACTGCTCGAGCAGCATCTTCACCACGCTGATCGCCCCCAGTTCGTTCAGCGCAGGCCCACATTGCGGTATCCGCTTCAGTGAGCACGGCGAGCACTTCGTTCCAGTCCACAATTCCGTCACCGTGCGTCACCTCAATGCCGCCACCGTCCACATCCCGCCGTGCATCACGCATGCGAGCATATCCTACATGCTGGTAAAGATCACGAAACACGTCGACCGGATTTCGTCCCGACATCACACAGGTCGCAGGATCGAATACCAGCCCTACCGGTCCGGATTTGACATCCGTGAGCAGACGTCGAAGTCGTCCGGTATCATAAGCTGACGGGATTAACTGCAGCGATGCACCCTCTCGCCCTGCCACAGCAGCCATATCCGTCAGCACCTCCAGCAGATGTCGATACTGCTGCGCCTCGGATGGCAGTGAAGCTCCGCCGCCTGATGGTGCGAATGAGAATGGGTTGGTGAGGGAATTGACGTCGTCGTTGACAGCAGACTGCGAAACAGACTCGGCCTGCCCATCCGGATCCGGAATCCGCCCGATCCGGACCAGGATTTCTTCAGTTCCCAGCGGTCGTGCCAGACCAATCGCGGCCCGCAGCCCGTCCAGCCGCTGATCGAGATACTGCGGTTCTGCCAGTGCATGCCTTGTCGGAAACAGCAACCCGGCCACCCGCAACTGATGCTCTTCCACAAAATGACGCAGCTGTCTCAGACCGGTGGCCGAGAATTCCTCGGCGCGGACCTCCTGACGCACATTCAGACGCAGACCGCGAACTCGATTCTGCGCTGCTCGTTGAATCGCCTGCCGAAGATTTGTACCGAAATCTTCTGTCGCTGCAGCAAGTCGCAACCCCAGCATGGTCAGCCTTCTGCCTGCTTCTGCCCCGAGTGTTCAATCGCCGGACAATCCGCGATCTCCGTGGAACAGAAAGAGTACACGGCAGGCAGCACAAGTCGACCCCGCGGGCCGTTGCTCTCAGTGCTGAAAACTCACATCGGCTGAATCAGTAAACAGCAGCACTGCGAAATTTCGGTAATCGGCAGTGCAATCTGCCACAGAACAGGGACGCCGGATCACGCCACAACGCTGTCGCCGGGATTCTGTCAGCAGCAGTTCATAAAGGCGTTCTGATGGCAGATCGTGGACCTGAATATTCGCCTGAGCCAGCATGTCGCACACCGCTTCTCCGGCGCTTGTATCCATCAGTTTCAGGATTGATTCTCGCTGCAGCATCATGATCCATACACCCTTTAAATCAGATTCCGCTGACAGTCCTGTCCCTGCTTTCAGGCTCCCGCTGCCAAAATGCAGGCCGGGACCAGCGACTTCCGGTCGCACGATCGTCATGGTGCAGAATCTGTGCCACGGCCCGCCGTCGGTGAAAAACGACACCGAAAACCAGAAAACTGCACAACACGGAAGCAATTTCAGTTTTTCCTCGGTGTGCAGTCCCACACTTCAGTGTTATCCGAATTACAGCTGCTGACATCAGTTTGAAGACGCAGCGAAGTTTCAGAGATCTGCGGCCACAGCCCGGGGTTTTGAAGACTGTTCAGACGCTGCCGTAATCCACAGGCATTCAGGACACGCAGCTGCAACCTGGACATTCCCGAACGAGCATGAATCTGCATGTTGACAGGCCTGCATTTCGGAGTTAGTTTTCTGGACATGGCGATCCGTTTATTCACTTTACTTCTCGTACTCGCGCAGTTGCCGATTCTGCCCGACGTCTTCAGTCAGGACGCAGACAAGCGTGCTGGCGACGATGTTTCCGCGCCGGCAATCGGCGATCGAGGAACGGCCATCGAGCTGGAAGTTGAAGAAGACGACCTGCACGTCAGCTGCAGCCGCGGATGCGTCAGTCTGCTTATCCACGTGGATTTCCATTCCACGCCAAACGTGCTCCCCGGCATGCCGCTCCGGGTGGACGAACGCTACAGCCGACCACCACCGGTCTGCTGATCAGCTGTTGCAGCTGCGGATGTCATCGCTGCCGTCATGAAAGTTCCGTGTCCGGAACTGCCCGTGCAGCTGCATGCATTTCGTCTGCAGCATTCCGGTTGCCATACGCAACCATGGCTTTCAGCTGATCTACTCGCTTGTTTCCAGCCGGACACTCCGGTCTGGAATTGTTCTCAGGCACCGCACCAGGATCAGCACCTGACTGCGATGACCGGATCGGCAGGGAGCGACAGGGTGGCTACAACAAATCTCAGCTCAGTGTCAACGCATACCGAGCCAGGTCAACCGGCTGACAGCTCAGCAGCAGGAATCCGCGCCGCGATTGCGCACGCTGCCCACCTGCTCCCCAGTCAGGGACCGATTGAGGTATTTGTTCACCACAACACACTGCATGCGTTTGAACATCTTCCGTTTGAGGATGCTGTGGTAGCAGCCCATCGCATCTACGGCGCGAATCCTTATCTGGCGGAACAGAGATACCGGGATGAACTGCAGGCCGGGCGAATTCTCTGGCAGGACCTCAGAGAGATTCTGCGAGATGAACCGGGACAGTATCCGGATCTGCTCATCGCCAGTCTGGGAACACGTTACGAACTGCGACTGGCCCTGATGCAGACCCCGCTGATTGCAGGTTCAGCCGCGGAACTGGAGTGGATGCTGGAGGAAGAAAACAGTCTTCGGTCGTTTCTGCCACATGTGCCGGAAACCCGTCAGGAGCAGATGCGGCGTGACTTCCAGCGTCAACTGGAACGCAGCACGGAAAAACCGACAGCCCACGATACTGCGGATCTGCGACGGGCTTCCAATGGGGCAGCGGCGGATAGGGATGCAATGCTGTTGCAGTTGCTCTGGAGTGTTTCCAGGCAGGCGGCGACGCATTTTCGTCACGAAGATCAGCTGCGGGTCGCTGGAAGTACAGCGAACAACCAGGCGGAACTGACGCAGCAGGTGAACGATCTGCTGATTCCATTCTGTGCAGCCTATCTCGACCACGGAATCAGCAACTGGTCGATGCCTGATCGGCAGCAGGGGTTATTTGCCGGCTTTCTCAGCCTGCAGGCGGCGAGTCGCGGTCCGGCGGCACACCTTGCCGGACTTCGCCGCGAAGTGCGACGTCTGCAGGCCAGTGGCTGCACTGCAATTGCTGCACTGCAGGAGTCTCTGCAGCTGCTCGGGCTGGAAGGAGAAGCTGCGGCCGAACGCCTGCAGGAGGAGCTCCTGGAATTACCGGGCTGGGCCGGCATGCTTTGTGAAGTTCGCAGGCGAGCGACAACTCGACCTGCGATTACTCCGGAGCTGGAGCTGGAGGAATACCTTGCTGTTCGCCTGCTGCTCAAACGAACGCTGTGCACCGATTTCTCTGAACACCCTGCTCCCGCCCGGAGCAATGATCGGCAGCTGCAGATGGCGTTCACAATTTTTCAGGTGGCACAGATTCGTGGCTGGAATCCGCTGGATCTGCAGCGACTTTCCGCCCCGCAGTGGCAGTTGCTGTTTCGAGAGATCCTCGGGTTTGATGACCTGGAACGCCGCCGTGTCTTTCATCTCGCCTACGAAAAGAAGTATCGCGACGAAGTGCTTACAGCGATTGTGCAGCACACCCGTCGTCGACTGCGTTCGAGACTTTCCGGGGAGGGCTCTGAGACCGGTTCATACGGTGCAGCAGAGCGACCTCCGTTTCAGTTCTATTGCTGCATCGACGATCGGGAAGAATCGCTGCGTCGGCATATTGAGGAAGTGGAGCCGCGTGCCCGCACGTTCGGGATGGCTGGATTCTACGGGATCGCCATGCAGTACCGTGGGATAGCCGATGCCGGATTTCGTCAGCTGTGTCCAGTCAACCTGCAGCCGCAGCATTTCGTGGCAGAGCAGCCACTTTATTCACAGCAGCGGATCAGCCGCTGGCAGGCGGCAGCTCGACGCGGGCTTGGTCACGCAACACGGCAGGCGAGGATCGGTTCGCGAACGGTGCTTGGCGGAGTTCTTGCCGGGCTGCTTGGTTCACTCGCGGCCGTTCCGCTGGTCGCAAGAATCCTCTTTCCATGGATTTCCGCGCGGATTCGCGATCTGGCGGGCAGCATCGTTGTCCCGTCATCAACGGAGCTGCGGATTGAACGCGTGGGTGAATCTCCTTCCGCCAGCACTGACGGTCTGGGGTTTTCAATTGAGGAGATGGCCAGCATCGTGATCTCAGGAATGCGTTCCACCGGACTGACCCCGGTTCGCGGCATCTCGCGTCTGGTCTTTATCTGCGGTCATGGATCCGGCAGCGTCAATAACCCCCATGAATCGGCCTATAACTGCGGAGCCTGCAGCGGTGGACAGGGGGGGCCCAACGCGCGGGCATTTTCCCAGATGGCCAATGATCATCGGGTGCGCAGCCTGATGCAGGAACAGGGGCTGAGCATTCCGGAGGACACCTGGTTCATCGGCGGCTATCACGACACGTGCAACGACAGTATTACGTGGTATGACCTTGACCGGCTGCCGATTGCTCTGCGTGCCGAATATGAACAGGCCCAGCTGGCCATTGACGAAGCAAGAGCTCGATCGGCGCAGGAACGATGTCGTCGCTTCGATTCGGCAGCAGCCCGGATTACTCCACGAGACGCGTTGCTGCACGTGGAAGCACGCGCAGAAGATCTCTCGCAGGTGCGCCCCGAATACAATCATGCGACAACAGCACTGTGTCTGGTGGGCAGTCGCGACTGGAGCCGAGGTCTGTTTCTTGATCGCCGAGCATTTCTGACATCCTACGACGGGCAGGAAGACACGCCGGACGGAGCGACACTGGCAAAGATCCTGCAGGCAGTGATTCCGGTCTGTTCCGGCATCAGTCTTGAATACTACTTCTCGGCGGTTGACAACGAGTACTACGGCTGCGGCAACAAACTGCCTCACAATCTCACCTCACTGATCGGCGTCATGGCGGGAGCGGCGAGTGATCTGCGTCCCGGACTGGCTGCTCAGATGGTGGAAATCCACGAGCCGATGCGGCTGCTGTTCATTGTGGAGTCTGCTCCGCATGAGCTGTTGCGGATTCTGAATTCCATGCCTCAGACCGCTGCTCTGCTGAACGGATCATGGATTCAGGTGGCAGCGTTTGACCCACAGTCAGCAACGGTGCATCTGTGGAATCGCGATCATTTTGCTGTCTGGACCCCAGCGGACAGCGGTCTGGCGGAAGTGACTAATTCGGCCGACTGGTTCGTGGGACATCACGAACACCTGCCGCCGGCAATGGTCTGTGTCGGGGAGACTGTCTGAAATGAACTTCAACGATGTGATGCAATACGCTGGTTATCTGACAGCAGGAATGCCATTTCTGCTGCTGGCCGTGACAGCACTCTACGCGTTGCTGGCAAAATCGCCATCAGAGCGACTGCTGACTCGGCTGAATCAGGTGGCGGTGACGCTGGGACTGCTGCCGGCGCTGCTGATTCTGATCCTGATGCTGAACCACAACATGTACTTCGTGTCGGTAGATCCCGGCCACTGGTTTGAAATTGATCAGCAGCATTTCCATTTCCATCTGAAATGCGTGTTTGACCGATTGTCGGTGCCATTTGTCATTCTGAGCTACTCACTTTGCGGCACCATCGGTGCCTTTGCCAGCCGTTACCTGCACCGTGAGCCTGGATTTCTGCGGTTCTTTTTCTGCTATGCCATGTTCCTTGCGGGCATGGTCACATCTTCTCTGGCAGGAACGATCGAGACATTGTTTCTGGGCTGGGAACTTGTGGGCCTCTCATCTGCGCTGCTGGTGGCATTCTTTCACGAACGCCGCAATCCCGTACGGAATGGCCTGCGAGTGTGGTCGGTATATCGCGTTGCTGACGCGGCGTTTCTGGTGGCGGCACTGGTCCTGCATCATGTGACAGGTGCGGGAGACTTTGATGAACTGATGGGGCATGGGCCGTGGCCTGAAGGCGTGGCCGCCATTTCTGAAGACACGGCTTTTCTGGTGGGACTGTTGCTGCTCACAGCAGCGGCCGGAAAGTCCGCATTGATCCCCTTCAGCGGCTGGCTGCCTCGAGCCATGGAGGGACCGACTCCATCCAGTGCCATCTTCTATGGTTCACTGTCAGTCCATCTTGGCGCGTTTCTGCTGCTGAGAGTAAGCCCGTTGCTGGAAGTCTCCCCGCTGCTGAGTTACGTCGTGGTGGGGACCGGCCTTTGTTCGGCGACGCTGGCAGCACTGATGGCCCGCGTCCAGAGTGACATCAAGAGTGCACTGGCTTTCGCATCATTGACTCAGGTCGGCATTATTGTCGCGGAGATCGGACTTGGTTTCCGCTACCTCGCGCTGGTGCACATTATTGGTCATGCCTGCCTGAGAACTCTGCAGCTGCTGCGAGCACCGTCATTGCTCAGAGATCACCACTCAATGCTCAACGCAATTGGTTCGCACCAGCCCCGATCTGCCGCTGCTGATGTTCCGGCATCGCCGCTGCAGTGGAGCCTGTATCAGTTTGCCTTTGAACGCGGCTATCTGGACCTGATTCTGGACGATTTCATTGTCCGACCGTTCCTTGGTGCGCTCCGCTGGTGCGACCGTATGGAACGACGCTGGCTGCGGTTTCTGGAGGGTGCGGGAGCCACGGACAGCGAGACGACTCCGGCAGCCCCGGCTGAGATCAGCTGCACGTTGACATCGGTGCCGCAACAACATCCTGCAGAAGCGGGGGTGGTGCAATGATGCCGGAACTTCACTTGCCATGGAACGTGATTTCACTGCTGCTGCCGCTGCTCGGCAGTCTGCTGCTGCAAGCGATTAAAGACGCGGAACGCAGGTGGCAGGCTGCGGTAACAGTCTGTCTGCTGACCTTTGCAGCAACAATCGGCGCTGCAGTTGACTTTACGATGCTGCATGCGTGGGAAGCGCATGATCACTTCGATTTTCTGGGTGATCTGTTTCATACCGGAGTGCTTGTGATTGATGAGCTGAACGCACCGCTGCTTCCACTTGCAGCTCTGCTGTTCCTTGCCGTTATCGCCTCCACTCTCAGAAAACAGACTTCGGAGACGTCGTTTTCCCTGCTGCTGTTTCAGGAATCAATGCT
>JALQUR010000149.1 GCA_023260695.1 Planctomycetaceae bacterium | reverse complement strand
AGACGACGCGCATCCGGAGGTCCGCCATTGACAATTCCCGCCGGGGTGAACCCCTGCTCGGTAAGTCCGGCTGCGGCACCGACTGTGAATTCCCGATCTTCAGGCGATGCTGTGGCGATGATGACAACGGTTGCGGATTTCGGCAGGGACTGTGATGCCTCGCGAGCGGATGAGTAACCGGCGTCGGTTCCGGTCGAGCTTTGCGTCCTGATCGTGAGCACGCTGAAGACAAGCATCAGCAGCAGCAGGATCAGAAATGTGCCGGAACCGGAGGCGGTGCGAGCCAGTTTTCCGATGAGTCCAGTACGTTGCATGGTGGAGTATCAATGCCTTTGGTGACACTTGATCTGGTTGTCCTTGCGGGCACCCTTGAGGAATGCTGTCTGCACAGCCTGCAGATAGTAACGGAAGATTGTCTGCGGCTCGACTTTCCGGAAGTCGAATCAGGCTGTTCGGTCGATTCGGAAAATCCCTGCTTCACTGTCGGCGGCGGGAATCAGTGTCGCTTGTGGTGATACGATTCGAGCCAGTGAGTTCGGATTCATCGCCGCCATCGTTCAGGAACCGATCAGCTGCAGCACGCAGGATGTTCACTGCAGCCGGGGCCGCCACAGTGCCTCCGAAGTGGCTTCCCGGTGTCGATGGAGCATCGACCATCACCAGCGTAAGCAGTCGCGGATCCTCTGCAGGAGTCCCGCAGACGAAAGACAGGACCCATGCATCGGCAGCATAACGTCCGGTCTGTTCATCGAGTTTCTGTGCGGTTCCGGTCTTGCCGAAGATTGACATGTCAGGGACTCGCACCGCACGTGCAGTGCCCCGCTCCACAACCTGCCGCATCGGCTCTGCCGTGAGCCAGGCAGCTGTGGCCGGAGCAAGCACGCGGTTGGGGAGTTGATGTCCCGGGTGCAGCAGTTGCTGCTCAGCCGCTGATCCGTTTCCATGTCTGAGCAGCGTTGGTGCTGTCAGCAGTCCACCGTTGGCAATTGCAGCATGAGCGGTAATGAGCTGCAAAGGAGTCACGGCAATTTCCTGTCCCATCGGCACTGAACCCAGTGAGTAGATCGTCCAGCGTTCGGGCGGATGGACAATTCCTTCCAGTTCACCAGGCAACTCAATTCCTGTACGCTGGCCAAAACCGAATGCGCGGACAGTGTCATACAGACGCGAAGCTCCCAGCGCTTCACCGATTTTTGCCATCCCGATGTTGCTGGATTTCACAAGCACATCCGTCAGGCTCAATGCGCCGTAAGGATGATGGTCATGCAACAGACGAGGGCCCATTCGATACAGACCATTTCCGCAGTGTATCGACTGCTCACGATTCACCACGCCTGCATCAATCGCCCAGCCTGCGACTGCCGGTTTCAAAGTTGACCCTGGCTCAAACACGGCGGAGATGGCCAGGTTCTTCCATGCGGTCGGGGTTACCTGCAGCAAACGCTCCGGGTGAAACGCCGGACGTGATGCCATGGCAAGGATCTCCCCGCTGTGCGGGTCCATCACAATGGCGCATGCACCCACCGGCTGCCAATGCTGCATCAATTCATCCAGAGTGGATTCGGTGATCACCTGCAGGGGCAGATCAATGCTGCAGATGATTGATCGCCCGTTGTATGCTTTCCGACTGCGGGATTCATCAACGCTGATTACGCGGCCGAGAGCGTCGCGAATAATGCAGCGGACGCCGTCACTTCCACGGAGGTCATCGTCGAAGTACTGCTCCAGTCCGCCCTGGCCGTTGTTGTCGATGTCGCGTAGTCCAAGTACGTGAGCGGCAGCCCCGTCCTGCAGGTAATGCCGCATGTACTCCCGGCGGATTCCCCAGCTGCCCTGTTCAAGTTGAGCATTACGCAGCTGGATGGTCTGCTGCGGATCAATTCGGCGCTTCAGCCAGAGAAAACCAGCGTCCGGATTCCGCTGCAGACGTCGGTAGAGTTCGTCTGTGTCCAGGTCGAGGATTTCACCAGCGCACCATGCGAACCGCAGTGGATCCTGAATCTGTGCCGGTACAGCGTAGACACTGTCGCACATCACCGTCATTGCCAGGACATGACCATTCCGATCCAGAATGTCGCCGGGCCGTGCTGGCAGAACCTCTTCACTGATGCTCTGTCGGACGACAGTCTCCGTCAGTGATTCGGAGTCGCAGGTCTGCAGATGCACCAGTCTGCAGATGAGTATTGTCCAGCCGATATACACCAGCGAAGATGCAAATCGCGAGCGATTACTGATCGCATCTGAGCTGTGCAGGTTGAAGACTGCATTCGGGAACGAGTGACGTCGCAGGCCGGTCAGTCTCGGCACTCGCCACCTGGTCATTGCCTTGAGCCATTCTGACGACTTGAAAGCTGTCGCTGCGTGTCTCGCCGAGGTACTGGTGCGAGCACCTGTTCCTGTTGATGCGCAGTGCGAATTCGTCTGATTGCCAGCAGATGCTGAGTCTTCCAGTCTTCCAGCACATCCGCCTGATAATGCTGCAGGCTGAGTTCACGATGCAGCGAGAGTGTCTGCTTCTCCAGCCAGATACCGGCGAGGGAAACACTCAGTGCAAGCAGCAATCCCGCGACAAAACGAAAAACCACGACAGACCGTTTCGTTTTCCAGATCCGAACAATCGTCAGGCAGTTGCAGAGGCGATGTTCTTCCACAGCAGGACATCGCTGTGTACAAGATCGGTTGCGGGTCGTCAGGGAATAATCTGAACCTCGACAGCGTCGCCGGGAAGTCCAAGGACTGTTCCGGGACGCAGATTATTCGGACTACTTATCACAGAGCGGTTGAGTTCGTAGATCTCAATCCATCGCGATGCACGGCCAAGAAATCGCTGCGAGATCTCAGACAGTGTTTCACGCTCGCCAGTACGATACGCAGGTGTACCGTCATCCAGCAGGAAGAAGCCGGGCGACAGAGCCTGTCGATTGTTTTCCGCAAAGAACTCAGGGAATTTCTGCTCAAGCTCTTTGGCTTCCGGAATCAGAACAATCATGCCGGGACGCATACGACGAGGGTCCGGAATACGGTGCTGATTAAACAACGCGAGTGCTGAAAAGTACCGGGTGGATCCATAGACACGGCGAGAGATAGTGTAGTAGTTGTCACCAGTCTCAACCTTCGCCGTTTTATAAGTACGGTCCGGATCCGGTTCCGGAATCACGGTTGAATTCTGGTAGTTCCATGCAGCCACGCTGAAGCGACCGTCTCTGCCTGCACCGCTGGCCGTTCTGGCTGGCGTCCGAGAGGGCGTTGATGAAAAGGAATTCTGCCCAAACGGACCTGTCGGGTTTTCGAAGGTTGCCGACGGGAATCCTGTCGTCGGAGCTGGTCGGACAGCCGCCGGCGGTTCTTCCGGGATAATCTCTGGGAATGTGTTGAACTCGTCTGCGGCAGCGATCAGAGTCTCCGGCTGCGGGATCCCGGACGGAACGCCGCGATCGAAGTCAGGGAACGATTCCACGCCGCCGCTGCTCTCAGCCGACGACGGATTTTCCGCACCTCCATCTGCTGTTTCGAACAGTTCAGGGAGCGGAAATGCGGGATCTGATGGTGAAGCGAAATCGCCCTGCGGGACGGTGTCGATGACTGGAAATGGATTCGGTGATGTGTCTGCAGAATCGGCGAATGCCGTTGCAGACTGCTCCGCGGCGGCAATACCACGATCGAATGCTGTTAGTTCCGGTGCAGGTTGTGAGTCAACTGCGGGCAGCTGCTGATCAAACTCTGCAAAACCGCTCATGCTCACGGTTGCCGTCGCGGCGGCAGGTGTTGCAGCCTCGAACTCAGGGGGGCCATCCGGAACAGGCTGGGCGTCAAATACATCGGCAAACGGAATGGCAGCCGAATCTGTGTTATCCACGGTGTCTGTGGCCGCCAGAAAAGTATCGGCCTCTGCTGCAACCAGATTCTGCTGCCTGTTCCCGGGAGTGGTCTCGGGCTCCTCAGGAAACTGAGAAAAGCTGACGGCCGCAGCGGTTGAATTTTCAGCTTCAGCGTCGCGCCACGAATCCAGTGACGGGGACGCAACTGCGGGTTCCGAGAAGACAATACTGTCCGTCAGAGCCTGCAGGGGATCCTGTGCTGCAGGCTCTGCATCTGAATGATCACCCGATGGCGCCGCGGATGGGATCGCAGCGCTCTGAAAAGAACTATGGTGCAGGTCCACACGGCGATACACCATAAAGCCGAATGTGAAGACGAGCACTGAGATAAGCATCACCCCGAGGCGAGCTTCATGACTCAGTCGTCCTGACCGATGTTGCATCCTGCTGCTGTTAGTCATTGTTGTGGCTCCCACCTGGCGATTCTGAGTTTTGCGGGTCGACTTCGGGGATTAATTCGGATCTCTGCTGGTTGAGCGGTAACGGGCGTGTTTGTCAGTACCTTCCAGCCCGGGTTGGAACGAAACGCGTTCTTGACGATTCGATCCTCAAGCGAGTGGAAAGAGATAACTGCTGCGATCGCATGAGGGTTCAGGATCTGCGGCAGAACTGTTTCCAGCATCGCGCTGACACGCTGTAATTCCTCATTGGCCGCAATACGCAACGCCTGAAAGACTCGAGTCACAGGAGTACGGTTGCGGCCAGTGATACTTTCCACACAGGAAACCAGATCTGCTGCGGTCTGCACGGGTGCGCCGGAATTCCTCAGACGTACAATCTCCGCAGCGATCCGATCGGCTGCCGGTTCCTCTCCCCAGCTTGTGAATATTGCCGCAATCTGCTCCTGTGACCGCAGCAGCAGTTCCGCTGCAGGTGTACCTTCGTCGGGACAGAATCGCATATCCAGCGGGCCGCCGGCATCGAATCCGAAGCCGCGATTACGATCTGCCAGCTGATCTGATGAAAGTCCCAGATCCAGCAGGACTCGGTCGACGCCACGGACACCGGATTCCGAAAGTATGTTAACAGCGTCAGTATAGCTTGCCCGATACAGCATCGCCTGAGGGTGGTTCAGGCGTGCGCGTGCAAAGCCAAGCATCATGGGGTCTCGATCTGTTCCGATCAGGAGTCCACCAGGCAGGATCCGGGGCAGAATCTGAGAACTGTGGCCAGCAGCGCCGAGAGTACCATCAAAGACAGTAAGCCCCTGCTCAAGCTGGAGCAGGCGCAATACCTCTCGCGGCATCACAGGTACGTGGATTGCGGCTGACTGAGTCATCATGGAGAGAGTCGAGACGTGGGCGTCGTCGTTGCGGACGTTGCTGGCAGGAAGAAAAACCAGTCCCTGAGAGAGACGTTCCAGAGGATTCTGTGACAGGATTCGGCGACAGGACTGGAGAGTTTAGCAGGATGCGCGTTTCTGCTGAAAGGGCAGTTTTCGTTGCCGGAGAGGCGGAAACTGCTGGATTGCGCAGTTTCAGTGCCCGAGTGCGTAAGTTGATCAATTTGCTCCGAACATCGCTCCAGCTGACACAGTCCAGGACAAAAAAAACGCAGGCGGAGAATACCGCCTGCGTTTTCAACGACTCTACTGAACCTGAATCGGGGCTCAGTACATGTCTTCTGCAGCAGCACCGCCACCCTTGCCATTTTTTGGCTTTTCAGCGATGAGTGCGTCACTGGTGAGCAGCAGTGTGGAGACACTCGCTGCGTTCTGCAGTGCAGTGCGTGTCACTTTGGTTGGGTCAATCACGCCTGCCTTGACCATGTCTTCAAACTTGTCAGTCGCGGCATTGTAACCGAAGTTACCTTCGCCGCTGGCGACCTTTTCGCAGACAACTCCACCATCGACACCGGCGTTGTTGGCAATCTGAGTCAGCGGTGCACGGCAGGCTCGAACAATGATGTCGTAACCGACCTTCTGATCGTGAGTCAGTTTGCCGGGCTTCACGTTGGTGGAGGCACGCAGCATGGCAACCCCGCCACCGGGAAGAATTCCCTCTTCAACAGCAGCACGAGTTGCGTGCAGAGCATCTTCAACGCGAGCCTTCTTTTCCTTCATTTCGCTTTCAGTTGCCGCACCGACGTTGACCTGAGCAACGCCACCGGCGAGTTTGGCGATTCGCTCTTCCAGCTTTTCACGGTCGTAGTCGCTGGTGCTGTTTGCCAGTTCACGACGAATCTGTTCGATTCGTGCCTGGATGTCAGCCTTCTTGCCGCCACCTTCAACGATTGTTGTGTTGTCCTTGTCAACCACGATCTTGCGGGCGCTGCCCAGATCTTCAAGGCCGATCGCGTCCAGCTTGATTCCAAGGTCATCAAAGATTGCTGTGCCACCGACCATGATGGCGATGTCCTGCAGCATTGCCTTGCGGCGATCACCGTACCCGGGCGCTTTCACGGCACAGATCCTGAACGTGCCGCGGAGTTTGTTGATCACGAGTGTGGCGAGGGCTTCGCCTTCGACATCCTCAGCAATGATCAGCAGGCCCTTGCCGGAGTTGACGACCTTTTCCAGTACGGGGACAAGATCCTTGATGTTGCTGATCTTCTTTTCGTGGATCAGCACGTAGCAGTCTTCGAGAACAACTTCCATGCTCTCCTGATCTGTCGTGAAGTAAGGGGAGAGGTATCCGCGGTCAAACTGCAGACCTTCAACCACCTCAAAGCTGGTTTCCAGGCTTTTTCCTTCTTCAACCGTGATTACGCCGTCCTTACCGACCTGCTCCATGGCATCAGCGAGGATGTTTCCAATCTCACTGTCGCCATTGGCTGCAACAGTACCGACCTGGGCGATTGCCTTGCGAGTCCGGCAGTCCTGAGCCATTCCACGCAGGTTCTCAATGATATCAGCAACTGCCTGATCCATGCCCCGCTTCATCTCGAGCGGGCTCACGCCGGCAACAACTGCCTTCAGGCCTTCGTTGTAAATCGCCTCTGCCATAACTGTTGCAGTTGTGGTTCCGTCGCCGGCGACATCGCTCGTCTTGCTGGCGACTTCGCGAACCATTCGAGCACCCATGTCCTCGAACTTGTCCGGAAGTTCCACTTCGCGAGCAACAGTGACACCGTCTTTGGTGACAGTTGGCGAACCGAAGCTCTTCTCAATCACAACGTTTCGACCACGAGGACCAAGCGTAACCTTGACGGCGCGAGCAAGCTTTGAGACGCCACGTCGCATCGCTTCCTGAGCTTCCTGGTCAAAGGCAATCATCTTCGCTGCCATGTAAGCACTCTCCGATTTATGAATTCGATTCGAATACTGGGTTTCGAAATGTTTGAAATGAAAAACTGCCGAAGTCACGCCTCTGCAGCTGTCGTCTGAATCATCGCTCAGACACTTCAGGGTCAACAGTATTTCAGGGTCAACTGAAATCAACTGGCCGACTTCTGAGCCCACTCCCTGAAACGTGGAATCATCAGACTACCGCTACCGAGCATTTCCGGGCCGGTGTTTCCGGTTCTGAAAACAACCAGCTTTGCATCCAGTTCGCCACCGCCAAAACGAGTTGAAGGTTCACTGGCAGAAACTGCTCCGCACACCGCGGGACACGTCAGATCGTTGCGAGAATGTCACTCTCTCGCATCAACAGATACGTCTCGTCTCCCACTGAGATTTCGTCGCCGGCGTAGGAACTGAAGATCACTCGATCCCCTTCCTTCACTGTCAGCGGAACTCGCTCACCGCTGGAGTTAACATGGCCGTCGCCAACAGCAACAACCTCGCCACGCTGCGGCTTCTGCTTGGCTGCATCAGGCAGCAGAATGCCGCCCGCCGTCGTTTCTTCAGCCTCTGCCCTTTTCAGCACAACCCGATCTCCAAGTGGCACAATTCGAGTTCCGCTCGCAGCAGCCTTTTTCGCCATGACCCTCTCCTGACCTTTCCCGGACAAACTTGTTCCAACGTGACTGATTCACGAGAGAACATTCGATTTTGGATATTGTATTCCATACTGACAGGCTGCAGCCGGAACTGTGTTCGTACCAGCTACCGCAATACTGTCCTGAACGCCAATGTCAGTCGCTCACCATCACCGCCGCCTGTAATCGATCAAGTCGACCGCAATTGAGGCAGATGCATTGCACCAAGTAGTTGACTGAGCGAATCGCGTGCCGAGAATTGCTGTGTGTGCTTAAGTTGTTTTTTGGTTTTGGTTTATGTCAATTCTCTGTTGTGCTGCAGTGATCGTTGTGCGGCCGTGACTGCCGTTTTGACAACTTCTGACCGAAGTTCGTAAAGGGGGGACACCGTCTGCTCACTCAGGGCACATAACAGCGCGTCGCAAGCAGTGCAGGAATCTGCCGCAGCGGATTCTCCATGCAGCACAGGGGCAGAGATTCAGGCGCAAAAATCGGAAATACCGGAACAATCCGGATTATCTTGCTTGCCCGCATTATCGTTGTAGGGTTATCTTTCCCTCGTTGACTCTCTTTGGTGGCATTCGGGCTGGACGCCGGCCGTTGTTCTTCAGCAGGCGCGGATTCCTGTCCACTGCGTCAAGTGTTCTCGGGTGGCAGGTTTCTCAGTCCGCAGTGTTCTCGGTGCAAGGCCCTGTGTCGCCAGGTTGCTGTCGCCGCGTCGCTCTGCGTCCGGTGAAAGCGCCTGAGTCAACAATCTGCTGACGATTCGTTGGTCGAGGCCCTGGTGCGACTCAAATGGCGCTCTCTCATCTGTCTGAGCAACTGCGAACCCTGTGCATTTCAGACACTGTCACGTGGCTGGTGCGTGGTGGTGTCTGCATGTGCGAACTGCAGCAGCCTGCGGCAATACTTTCGCCGGAACTTCAAGGTGCGTTGGACGACGGACCGGACGTCTCAGAACTGTTTGCGGAATATTCTGTGCTTGATCCGCACGGGATCGTCGGGCGGCTTCTGAGCGACAACCTGGTTATTGAGGCAGACCGGATTCTGCAGCGAGCCATTCGTGACTCTGCATACGCCAACCACTCCGGCCTGCTGCCATGGGACTGGCTTCTGCTGGCTCGGGTGCGACTGCTATCCGACGATCATGCTGGCTGCCAGTCATTTCTGGCACAGATTCTGAAGTCGACCGCACAAGTACGGCATGCTGCTGTTGATCGCCCGGATCTCGCTTTGGCGATTCACTTTGCTCTGCTGTTGAATGGGATACTTGCCATTAAGAACCGGAGATTCGGAGAAGCTCTGGACTGCTTGATGCAGGCTGAGGAAGTTGTCAACTGCGGCGACCTGCTGCAGAACTCGACCCGTACAATTGCCAGAGGGCTGCTGCTTCAGTCTGTGATCCATATGCAGCGAGAGGATTTCCTGGAAGCGGTGGATTGCTTTGGAGCGTTGTTGCTGCTGGAGCCGGACGCTCGGGCAAAGCGGTGCCCCTCGTGTCTGCCTTCCAGTAGTCTTCCGCAGGGCAGAATGCGGGCTCTGATGTGCAGTCTGCAGAGCGGCCGTTACAACTGAGTGGATCGCAACACCCGGCGGTCACACAATCCGGCGGTCACACAATCCCCCCCTGCCCTGATTGCATACTTGCCGGTTGCTACCGGCCGGTTGCGTACCTGCCGGTTGCGTACCTGCCCGTTGCGTACCTGCCCGGTTGCGTACCCGCCGGTTGCAAGCTCGGCCGTTGCACAGTTGCCCCACAACATGGCTTCGGCAAGGATTGTCGCTGATGTCAGCGGGCGCATCTCATCCGCACCCAGACTGGCAGGAATCCTCGGCAGCCTGTCGATCAACGGAGCGGCTGGCCATCCAGCGGAAGCCTGTTCCTTGACCTGCAGCGATCGCGTCCGGAGCAGGCTACGGCGGCAGTCGGTCCTGTGCGGTTTATTTTCCAGCAGCAGCGGAGATTACTTTGGTGACCGAGGCGGTATCGGCGGCGGTTCTTCGTTGGTGAGGCTGTCCACTGAGACATTGAATCCAGGTGGTGCGGGAATCGGTACGAGCGGTAATCGACGGGCTTCGAAGCTGGCTCGACGTTCCTGAATCACAGACTCATGGTCCGTGAAGAACAGCACCAGTCCCTGAAAAATCCGGTCTGCGAATTCTGTCTCGCCACAATCGAGTGCGAGATCTGCCAGGATCAGCCTGCCCTCCACGTCATCATAGTTTGGTGCAACTACCTCAAGTTGTGCAAACATCTGCCTGCGTATGGCTTCGAGACCGTCGACGTTTTCCGCACATCTGGCCGCCAGTTCATTTTCACCGGCCTGTGTGGCAAGCGTCTGCAATGTCCTCATCAGGTCTGCATTTCGCGGTGATGTCAGACATGCGGTATAGACGCGGGGAAGGCCGTCAAGAGCCAGTTGTGGATTGTCATGTGCGGCAGTGATCTTGCCGAAGACGCCGGACAGCATCGGAGTGTCAGCTCCTTCCATGATTGCCTGTTCGAGCGCTCGCTGTGCATCTTCCAGTTTTCCTTCAGAAAGATAACGCAGCGATTTGAAGTGGTTCTGAGAAACGGGATTGTCCAGCTTGTCCTCAACACCGCCAGTGCTGCTGAAGTCATTGATCATTGTTCTGGCACGCAGCATTTTGACCGCTTTTGAACCGATGGCAGGATCAGCCTCGTTGGCAGAGATTGATGCTTCCAGATCAGCGGCCGCCTCCTTGAAGCGGTGTGTGTCGAGGTAGATTTCCGCTCGCAGTGCAAGGATCTGAGCCGGATCCACATTGCGTTCGATAAGAACGTTGAGGTGTTCGATCGCTTCATCATAAGCCTGCACAGAGCTCAGCATGCCGGCAAGGATGCTCCGCGAGCGGTCACCGCTCTCTGGATCGTCCAGAGCAGACTTCAGGACTTCGATTGCTTCTGGAAGCTGCCCGGATCGTCCGTACGACTGTCCGAGATATACGAGTGCCTTACCGCGAATATCGTTGGATTCCGATGCTTGCAGCAGCAGCGGGATCGCCTTCAGTGGCATGTTGCGACCGAGAAAGATTGCTCCTTCCAGGTAGGCGACCTTGCCGGAAAACGCATCAAACGGGCGCAGCCTCTCAATGCGGTCCTGCACCACTGCGGGCTGCTGCTGCTGGAGCGCAGCTTCTGCTTCTGCAAAAAGCTGATCCGGATCTTCCGGAATCAGGTTACGTACGATGGAGACCAGCAGGACCAGTGCGAACAGGATCACGGAGGCCCAGATCCACCACGGCATGCCAGTGGCGACGCGAGGAGCAGACGGGCGATTCGAGATTGATTTCGATGACATGAGATCTGTTTCTGGTGATGCAGATTGAGGTGGACCGGGGACCTGAAAACTGTGCGTTAAAACGTATCTTGCTGCAGATCGATTCCGAAATGGGCGGGATTGCTTCGCCAGCGATGCGACCTGAGCAGAGCGAGCTTCCGATGTGAGATGGCTGAATCCAAAAAAGTCTGCCGATCAGTTCGGAACTGCGGTTGCCTGAGTTCAGGACCGCGTGGTTCTGAAATGAAATCGGAATGCAGCAGGATAACGCGCAGGTTTCGTGTGAATAAGATGCCCTGACAGAAGATCCTGTCAAAGTGGCAGGAATTGTTGATGTGACTGAATGGATTTTCGGCCTTGAAAGACCGAGTTTGAGGAAACGCTGGAACTGTCCGTTCTGAACGTCCTGCGGATCCGATTTTCGGTTGAATTGACCACAGCACGACTGGCAGCAACACTTTGCTCGGTCATGCTGGAATTTGCAGGTTTGTGGTGCCTGCCGCCCCGCATGCCTTACCTCGTTGTCTACGGCATTTTCAGCTCTGCAGTGGGCTTTTTTTCACGAAATTCAAGTTGTGCCGGCTGCAGGGGAGGCATCCCCTGATGCAATGCACTTCGCACAGGAACGATTATCTTCAAGGCGGTCAGGGATGAATCACCAGTCGGATGCGGCAAATCCATCGCGGCGCGACTTGTTAACGCGATTCCGGCAGCGGACTGCTGAGCAAGCCGACGCACCGCAATCTGCAACTCCTGAAGTGCCTTGCGGGAAGAGTACAGTGCGACTGGCCGTACGTGCTATGGCTTGTGATTTTGCCGTCATCATGAATCCGTCTGAATCCATCGACGTGGAAACGGCAGGACAGTCCCTGGAGTTGATTGCGGCGATTGAAGACTGGCTGAGTCCGTATCGGCAAGGCAGTGAGATCTCACGGGTTAACAGAGAGGCGGCAGACACGCCAGTTCAGGTCCGCGGCGATTTCTTCGAACTGCTGCAGTTGTGCGAGACACTGTGGCAGCAGACCGGGGGCAGATTTGATCCCGCCGCAGGGGCTCTGAATGGCATCTGGAGAGCGGCTCGAAAGCAGGGCCGAATTCCGGAGCGGCAAGAAATCGACGCTGCAGTGTCCTGCAGCGGGTTTCAGCATGTGCAACTGGATGCTGAACAACGAACAGTTTCTTTTCTCAGGCGCGGTGTGCAACTGGATCCTGGGGCGATTGGAAAGGGGTATGCACTCGATCAGGCCGCACTCTGGCTCAGGGAACATGGTGATCCGAAAGCTGGCTTTCTGGTGCACGGGGGGCACAGCAGTCTGCTTGCGGCCGGAGGTCACGCTGAATATGACGGGTGGCCGGTGGGGCTGGGTAATCCCCTTTTGACAGAAAAGCGGATGGCGACGGTTCTGCTGAAGAATCAGGCAATGGGTACGTCCGGTTCCAACATTCAGTTTTTCCGTCATGCGGGCGAGCGAATGGGGCACATTCTGGATTCGCAGACTGGCTGGCCCGTGAAAGGAATGCTTTCCGTGACCGTATTCGCTAAGTCAGCCGCGGTTGCAGATGCGCTTTCCACTGCTTTTTTTGCATTGGGCATCGAAAAGGCAGTTGAATGTTGTCAACGGATGGCCGACATTGCGGCGATACTCGTTCCGTTTCCCGAACAGGGGGTACGGCTGCAGCCGGTCGTTGTCGCAGGCCATCAAATCGAGATCTGGTGGGATGACCGACAGGTACAGGTTGATTACAATCCATGAATTCTGGCACCGCCACAGTTTCTGCTGAATGCCTTGATTCACACCCGAGTCAACGGCTGCTGTTCTGATTCCGGATCAGTCTGGCAGCAAACTGCGGTCGGACGGTTGATCTGTGATCAGCGAGTTTCCGGGGGGGCATTTATGCCACCGTTGTGCAGTTTGTTTGCTGTGCAGTTTGTGCAGAACACAGTTTGTGCAGAGTGCAGTTTGTGCAGAGTGCAGTTTGTATGTCAGGTAACGCCGCACATGTCAGGGCCGATGACAAAGGTCCAGACGCATTCAGGCTGTTCAGAAGCCTGCTGCGATCTTCGGGTGCAGTTCGTGCTGACCAGAATCTGAAATTCAGCCGGTAGTACCGGGTTCGACAGGAGCATTCATTCAGTGGCTCAAGCGAAATCATATTCTTCACTCGCTGTGCTTTTTCTGGTCGTGTTGCGCGTCGGGATCGGCTGGCAGTTACTGTACGAGGGGCTCTGGAAGATCAACTCGCTGGACTCTCCTGCGCCATGGTCTGCAGCGGGCTATCTCACCAACTCGATGGGCCCGATGCGTCCATTCTTCCGGGAGCTCGCGGGAAATGTCGACAACGAGGACTGGTTGTCTGTAGAGAAGGTTGAGCAGCGCTGGGATGCATGGGCAGCCAGATTTGCCGGGCACTACTCGATGGTTGACGGGCTTGATCGCCAGCTTGCTGGCATACTGAATGGTCCGTCCGCGTTTGCGGCGGCGCTGGCTGAACTGCCGGAGGGCGTGGATTTCGAAGCAGTACGGCTGCAGAGCGTAATCAGTTATGACTCGGCAGCGAAACAGCTCCGAATTGATGGTCAACGGCACATGCTCAACGATGAAAAGCAGCGCTTGCTGGACCAGGTGGCAGATCGAGCGGGAGCGGATTACGACGCCTATCGTGCAGCTCTGGAGGAGGCATTTTCCCGTGCCTCACGGCTTTCCCTGAAAGAACGTCTGCGCGCCCATCTGCAGGGGAATCCGGAAAACGCAGGGACGATTGACGGTCGCATTGATGAACTCAGTCTGTACCGCAACATGGCGGAGCGACTTGAAGACAAGACGTACGCAGCATCGTTGTCGTATGAATTTGAGCATCTGCAGAGGACTCAGTCCGAAACGCGTGCTAAAGGAGCGGAACTGGCTGGTCCGGTTATTGCTCTGGATGATGAACTTCAGGAACTTGCCCAGAAACGAATTCCTTACGATGCATTTCTGGCGGCAGGTCCGCTGCCTCAGGAATGGACAACTCTGCGAATCGTGGACATGCTCACGATCTGTGGTCTGACCGGACTCGGCCTGTTGCTGGTGCTGGGGTTGTTCTCGCGACTGGCGGCTCTGGGTGCGGCGGGCATGATCTTTGGGTTTTATATGGCGATGCCTCCTCTTCCCGGGCTGCCGGAGATTCCGGGGCCGGAACATAGTTTCATTGTGAACAAGAATCTGATTGAGGTCATGGCATTGCTTGCCCTGGCGACAATTCCTACTGGCGTCTGGTTCGGACTGGATTCGTTTGTGCAGACAGTCCTGCATCGCAGGAAAGCAAAAGTTTCCGGCTGAGGACGCGAGGGCTGATGCCGAAGAATCGAGTCAGCACTGTCTGCTTGTCAGCACTGTCTGCTTGATGAAATGGGTTTCCTTCCGGACGTCTGCGGGCAGGAGATCTTACGGGATTTTTCTTACTGGGTTTTATTACTGTCAGAAGTGACAGATTGAGTTAGCTGGAGAGTTGATCAATGGACATCACGCCGGAACAGACCGAGCTTGGTAAGGACAATTTCAACGAGGCGGTCGGAGTAACGCGCCGCAGCATGCTCAGGACAGCAGCCGCTGGCGGTGTGGGCCTTGGAGCGCTCTATTTCAACTACGAAAAGCTGAATGGCAAGCCCGTCCGCGTAGCATTCATCGGCTGCGGCGACGAGGCCAATGTGCTGATGACAGAGCATCCATCAGACTATATGGAACTGGTTGCCATCGCAGACCCGCGTCCGGCAAATATCGAACGCACATTTACCGGCAGTCATCCTGAAGCCCGCATTGGACTCAACAAGAAGCTGGGACAGGCCCGCGCCAGTGAAGTGAAGGTCTACCCAAGCCATCGTGAACTGCTCAAGGATGCGGAATCGCTTGGATTGGAAATGGTGGTGATCGCTGTTCCGCTCAGCCAGCATGCTCCGATTGCGATGGAGTGTCTGGATGCGGGCCTGCATGTGCTCACCGAAAAGCTGATGGCTCACAATATCACCGAGTGCAAGCAGATGATTCGCAAGGCCGCCGAAAAGGGGCTGCTCCTTGCTGTCGGGCATCAGCGGCACTACAGCGTTCTGTACGACAACGCGAATTCACTTATCCAGCAGAGTCTGCTTGGTGATATCAAATTCATCCGCGCTCAGTGGCATCGCAACAACAGCTTTCCCGGGCGTGACAGCTGGAAGAAGTGGGGCCGCACGGCAGAGGCTCGCAAGGACGAAGCTCATCTGACGAAGCTGGAGCAGGATGGTTACCTGAAGGATCTTGGTTACGACAGTGCCCGTCAGCTTGTTGACTGGCGACTGTACAACAAGACCGGCGGCGGCCTGATGGCGGAACTGGGCAGTCACCAGATGGATGCTGCCAGTATCTTTCTTGGCAAGGTGCATCCAGTGGCTGTGCAGGGTTACGGCGGACGCAACTTCTACGGTGTTGAGGGAGTCGGTCCGGAGGAGAACTGGGGTGATGACCGTGACATCGATGACCACATCTACGTCACGCTGGAATTTCCCGGACGCAGCTATGCGAAGGATCAGAACGACATTTCGATCGTTACTTACTCCTCAATCAACACCAATCGCCTCGAATTCTACGGCGAGACTGTCTTCGGCAGTCGTGGTACTCTGATCATGAAGGAAGAGAAGGAAGCGTTGCTCTACAAGGAGCAGAGTCCGGGCAGCGGTGGTGGGCTGGAGCAGCGTCTGCATGTCATCGACAGCGTTGCTGGGGGCGGTCCCGTGCTGGATTCCTACAATACCTCGGCCCCGTCCGCCGGAGGTGCACTCGCCAAGGGGGCCGTCGGAGACAAGATCAGTCGCGGTTATCGAGAAGAAATGGAACACTTCTGTTACTGCGTGCGGAATGGACGTCCCAACTCAGAACTGCGATGTAATGGCACAGTGGCAATGGCGGATGCCATCATGGCGCTGACTGCGAATCTGGCCATGAAGCACAAGAAACGCATCGTGTTCAAGGATGACTGGTTTGACCCCAGCAGCGATGCAGTCCCGGAAACGGACGATCAGGTGATCGGCTGATCTCTGTGGCCGTAGTTGAAGACTCACGAAAACAGCCCGATGGTCCGGACCATCGGGCTGTTTTCTTTGATTCCTGCCTGCTGCAGTCGTCATTTGGAATCTGAAGTCTCGGAATCCGCCGGCTGCTGTCGAATGCTCTCCAGCGGCTTGCCTTCCAGCAGAGCACTCACACCGGCATCCAGTTCAACAGGAGTGATGCCTCCGGCTGCCAGTCCCGCCTGATCGATGAGCAGCATGGTGGGGAGTGCCACGATACCAAAGCCAAAATCGCCCGGGTTATCACCCGCCTCCGCGGCTGGTTCACGCAGACTGGGCCAGCGTACGGCACTGGCATTGATCAACCGCACCGCTTCGTTCGGATCGCGGTCCATATTGACACCGATAATCTCAAACCCCTGCTTCTGATACTTGCTGTAGACGGCATTGATCTGACTGATGTCCTGTGAGAACTGTTGTGCATATGCGGCCCAGAAGACCAGCAGAACCACCTTGCCACGAAACTGCGAGGTGTTCAGAGCAGTTCCCTGCAGTGTTCTGCCTGTCAGCTGAACAGGATTTCCTTTGAGGTTGAGTCTCTTCAAGGCACCCTGCGCTCGCGTGCCCTGTGGGTTTTCCGGATAGTTGTCGGCCAGCCTGCGGTACCATTCTGACGCTTCCGGAAGTTGTCCCATCAGTTCAGA
>JALQUR010000617.1 GCA_023260695.1 Planctomycetaceae bacterium | reverse complement strand
CTAGCTGCCCATCAGGATGCTGGTATCTCAACACTGGCAGAACCGATTGAAACCAAAAGTGATCTGTTAAACCCTAACGTAGTTAAAGTTGTGACCGATATTCGCGGCATGGCCCTCTACTTTTCTCGCGCCCCAATTGCTTGGCCGCGCGATTTAATGGCGAGTGACAGCTGCCTGGAAGGTGGCGGGACAAATGCGGTTTCTCCCTGCAGCATCGGCAACAGATCTCGCCCATCAATGACGAGGTCGGCAGGCACCTCAATGCCAGCGAGACTGGCCAGCGTCGGATACCAGTCCATCGCACGGATGACTGCTTTCGATTCAATTCCCGACTGCAGCCCACAGCCCGGCCCCCAGGCAATTGCCGGGACACGAATGCCGCCTTCCCAGGTTGAGAGCTTATGGCCCTGAATCGGCTGGCCTGCATTCCGTCCCGGTCCACGGCCATTGTCGGACGCGTAAATCACGACAGTGTTCTGATCCAGCTGCAGTTCCTGCAGCGACTGCATCAGACGTCCGAGGTGATGGTCCAGTTCCTGTGTTGCATCACCGTATTCGCCCCAGTCCGAGCTGCCCCGAAATTCTTCACTGACGCCCAGGGGATTGTGCAGCATCGTATGCGGCAGATACAGAAAGAAGGGCTGATCCTGATACTCTTCCATGAAGCGAATCGCTTCGTCGGTATACAGCTTTGTGAGTGCCGCTGGATCGGCGGGGCGTGCGACAACCTGATCATTACGCAGCAGCGGTACCCCACCCTGTTCGTCAAAATAGACTGTTTCCACAGGATCCAGATTATGCAGCAGGCCAAAGTAGTGGTCGAAACCCTGATTGCGAGGCAGAAACGGTTCGTGAAATCCGAGGTGCCATTTGCCGATACAGGCGGTGGCGTAGCCATTTTGCTGCAGTAGCTCTGCGATCGTCAGCTCGTCGGGATGCAGTCCGAACCTCGAATCTGCTCGATGTACCCAGGATTCATTGCCCACTCGACGCGGGTAACACCCAGTGAGCAATCCGGCACGCGATGGACTGCAGATGGGGGCGGCGGCATAGTAATCGGTGAAGCGGATTCCCTGCCGGGCCAGCGCATCAATGTGCGGAGTGCGGACTTCCGTAGCTCCGTAACACCCCAGGTCATAGTAGCCCTGATCATCCACCAGGATCAGAATCAGGTTTGGTGGGCGTTCATCAGACCAGATCGCGGAGCAACAAAGAACCCAGACACATGACGAGAGCAGACACGGCAACGCACAACGAACCATCGGGAATCTCCACGAGTACAGGATCAGTGCGGCGGAGGATAACAGGTGAGCAGAGTGTCGCACACGGCACGGCTATGCATGCTGGATCTGTCCTGCCGTCAATCAGCGGAAAACCGTGGCCGGGGAGCAGTCAGCTGAGTACCTGGCTCAGTGGAGTGCCCTCGTTGGCGATGTGGAACGGCCGTCCACTCGGGCTGCGAAATTCCTCCTGCAGTGGAAGACCGCATGCCGCAGCGATGGTGGCGTTCAGATCGGCCGGATAGCAATGACCGTCCTGGACGGCTTTTCCGTCTGCATCGGTTTCGCCGATGACCTGACCACCCTTGATTCCGGCACCGGCCAGCAGGCAGCTGAAGGCCCCCGGGTGATGATCGCGCCCAGCATTCTGGTTGATCGCGGGAGTTCGGCCGAATTCGGTTGCCAGCACAACCAGTGTCCTGTCCAGCAGACCGCGCTGCTGCAGATCACCGAGCAGGGTAGAGAGAGCCTGGTCCAGGTCGGCAGTCTTTGCCGGCAGCCCTGTGCTGCTGTAGATATCCTTGTGGTTATCCCAGCCACCAAATTCAACTTCGATGAAACGGACTTTCTGTTCCACCAGTCGTCTCGCGAGCAGGCAACCCTGACCAATCCGGTTTTCACCGTAGGCCGTGCGCACTTTTTCCGGTTCCTGACTGATGTCAAATGCAACCAGATCCGGACTCTGCAGCAGGCGGACGGCTTCACGATAGTAATCCAGGTAGTTTTTCACTTCAGTCGTTCCGTAGCGGGCGCGGAACTTCCCTTCAAAGCGACTGATCAGCTTCTGTCGCACCTCGAAGTTCTTTTCGTCGAGGTACTTCGGTGGCTTTGTATTCTGCAGTCCGAGTTTGGGGTCACCCACAGGCGCCGGGGCCACGCCTGCTTCCAGATATCCGGCACCCGGGTGACGATTGGGGGCACCGACGACTACGCTGCCGGGCAGGTCGTAGTTAAGTCGACCTTTGACATGTGTGAGCCAGGATCCGAGGAACGGATGGCGAATGGACCCGAGCATGCGATAGCTGGTGCGCATGAGGTAGGCACCCTGAGCATGTGCGCCGGTTTCCGTGGTCATTGAACGAATGATGGCCAGGTCCTGCATGCGGCGAGCGAGGCCTGGAAGATGTTCGCCGATGGAAACTCCCGGTATGGAAGTTTTGATGGCTCGGGTTTCACCGCCGGCGTCGCGTCCCGGTTTGGGGTCGAATGTGTCGATGTGACTCATCGCTCCCTGCATGTACAGATAGATGACATGTCGTGCGGCATCTGCAGCAGGAGCAGCACCGGCTGCGTGGGAGCTGAGTGACGGAAGCAGGCTTACCCCCATTGTGGTGCGAGCCAGATCTTCCAGCAGGCGACGACGAGTTGACGGAGGTGTCTGTCGAAATGAATGCAGCATGACAACGATCTTTGAACAGCTGAGTGCAGAATGAGATATGCAGCAGGAAACAACGATGCGTCCAGCTTACTGGATAAACAGAAACTCCTTGGTGTTGATCAACGCCCAGATGACGTTTCCGTAGCCGGCCGAGCCAGCTCGGCGAATTTCTGATTCGGCAGTCGACTCATCGCCACGCGAAGGTTCGCGTCCCAGAATACTGTAGAAGATCACTCGAATTTGCTGATCGACACTGCGGGCCTTGAGCAGGTTGTCATAAATCACGGAACCTGCTTCGAGCATCATGTGAGTAATCTCACCGTTGAACATGGTCAGAATCTGAGCCACGTTTCCATCTGTCGATGAAGAATCAATCAGTTCGTGATCCCCCTGACCAAACTGTCGCAGGAAATGATCCGGCGGTAATGGCATGGGCAGTTCAGACGCACGTGCAAGCACCAGTTTGCCCTTGTACGTGTTGCGCTGGCGGGTGATGCGACTTTGAGCCGCCCGACTGTACTTTGCATCAAAAGTCTCTGCCGCCTTGCGAACGTCCGCTGGTCTGGCAGTGTTGAGGTCCAGATCGATATCAGCAGCCAGAGTCTTCATGGAAGGACGCGTGAAGGAGTCGACGTTGTAGACCGCGAGTGTGAGCAGGGAGTCCCAGATCTGTTCCGCTGTCATTCGTCGCAGCAAAGGGGCAGGAAACAGCCACGGTTTTTCCGGATCCACTTCTTCGGCGGTGGCTGAACGCTGCCACGCCGTTGTGTTGTAGATCACCCGCTGCAACTCGCGAACATCGTAGTTCAGGCGTTTGAGCTCATCTTCAAGGAACTGCAGCAGTTCCGGACTGACTGCTGCCGAATCTTCGTGCAGGTCGTCAACGGGTTCGATGAGCCCGACGCCAAAGGCATGCTTCCAGAGTCGATTGACAATGTTGCGGGTAAATCGAGGGTTGTCCGGGGATGTGAGCCAGCGGGCCATTTGTTCCCGGGAACTTTCTCCGGGCTGTTCTTTGGGCATCGATCCGAAGATCGGGCTGGCGGTCACCGGCTGATTCGGTTTGCCGTTATCGTAGGCGTAGTCGTGAGGCAGCGTCAGGCGGCGGCCCTTCGGATCGCTCACTTCAAACAGGTTGGCGTTGATGACCCGACTGAAGACGCCATTCACGTTGTACTGCGGATTCTGTTTCTTCATTTCGTCCCGCAGTCGCTGCAGCGGCGGTCCATTGGAGAAACGCTGCCGATTGCCGGCTGGTGCACGTGTCTGTGTGCCGAAAGTGAATGCCGCCATCTGATAAAAGTTCATCTGTGTCCAGTGATCAAACGGATGGTCGTGGCACTGGGCACATCCGATCTGTGTTCCAAGGAAGACCTGGACGGTGTTATCCACGTGGTCCAGGTCCATTCCGGAGTCTCGCAGCGTGTAACCAACTGCCGGATTCTCCCAGATCTGTCCTTCGGCGGTGAGCATTTCCCGGACCCACTGATCGTAAGGCATGTTGCTGGCCAGTGTTTCACGAATCCACTCGTGGAACGGCTGCGCGAGCATGTTGTTGTTGACCGGATGATCCTGCAGGCGCAGCAGATTACTCCAGAAATTGAACATGGAACTGACGTAGTCGTTCGATGAAAGCAGCCGATCAATGAGCTTCTGTCGGCGATCCTCGTCTTCAGATGTCATGAAACGATTGATTTCCTCCAGCCGCGGAATCCGGCCGGCAATCTGGAGGTAAGCTCGACGACAGAACAGATCATCGTCCAGCTGTTCCGTGGGAGTAACACCGTTGGCACGGTGGAGTGTGGCAATCAACAGGTCAATTCTTGCAGCGGCCTGACGCACAGCCTGACGTCTGCCTGCCGGCATTGGTGCGACTGGCGGTGCAGCGACCGTTCCCGATCCGCGGGGAATCCTGCTGGCAGGTGGCTGCTTCTGCTGCTGAGCCGAACACTGGTTCTGGCACGCCTGAAACAGAACGACAGGCACCAGCAGGAGCAGGAATCTGTGTGTTCGCCTGAAAGAATTCATAGTTGCCTTCTTCACCGCAGACCGGCAGCTGGAATGGAACAGTATGTTGCCACAAAGAGCATCAGTCCTTGCTGAAATAGTACGCCTGCTGCGGCGGCATGTCAGGCGAAGTTCAGAGGAGTTCGTGAATCGGCGTTCCGTCGCAGACCGGAGCGGGACGACCATCTGCGTGATGATACGTAATCTGATCCGCCTGATAACCCAGCGCGGCAAAAACTGTGGCATGCACGTCAGCCGGAGTTACGGGGCGCTCGAATGGTTCCCCCCCAATCCTGTCGGAGCTGCCGATTACCTGTCCCCCGCGAATGCCGCCACCGGCAAGCACCATGGAGTAGCACTGCGGCCAGTGATCTCTGCCGGCATCCTTGTTGATGCGTGGAGTCCGCCCGAAGTCACCCATCCAGATGACCAGTGTCTCGTCAAGCAGCCCACGTTCAGTCAGATCATCGAGCAATGCAACATAAGCCTGCTGCATTCGTGGTACGAGTCGATTACGCAGCTGGTTGAAGTTGTCCTTGTGTGTGTCCCACGTGATGCTGGGGCCGTTGACCGTTGTGACAAAGCGGGTACCGGCCTCAATGAGCCGACGGGCCAGCAGGTGCGACTGCCCCCAGCTGTGTCGCCCATAGCGTTCACGAACTGCGTCCGGTTCACGGTTCAGGTCAAATGCCGCTGAGGCATCACCGGATGTGATCATGTTCAGCGCACGGCGTCGCTGTTCGTCAATGGCTGCAGTCTGATCGGAACGAACAGGAGTGCCGCGGCTTTCAAGGGCCTGCAGCAGAGATGTCCGGCCATTGAGGCGATCCGGTGAAACAGCGTCATCCAGTTTCAGGCCCGGTACCTGAAAGTCCTTCGCCCCGGGGTCGGCGTTCAGTACGAATGGATCAAAGCGATTTCCCAGACAGCCACCGAACTGCCCTGGCGTGAGATACTTTGTGCTGTCACAGTGCGGTGCGGGAGTGATCACGTAGGGAGGGACGGCTGCGGAGTAGCCATCGCGGCGAGCCAGCCAGCCAAGCAGAGTTCCAAAGCAGGGAATGTCAGCCGGTCCGGGGTTGATCAGCGTACTGTCAATGCGGTACGGCTTGCCTACAGTCGACCAGTGCATGCCGGAGTTATGACCGCCGTGGCGATGATGGACTGAGCGAATGATTGAGAGCTGATCCATCCGCTGAGCCAGGTCCGGAAGCAGTTCAGAAATCTGAATCCCCGGCACACTGGTATCGATCGGCTGAAATTCGCCGCGAATATCAGCCGGAGCAGTGGGCTTCATATCCCAGAGATCAGTGTGTCCGGGCGCACCACAGTTGAAGATCATGATGACGGACTTCGCCTGAGCAGCCCGTCGAGTGATCGTGGTCGCGGATTCTGAGTTCAGGCCGGCAGCCTGCAGGCTGGACCAGAAACCAGACAGCGTAGCGGCTCCGCAGGTCAGATGGGAGGAACGGCTGAGCAGTTGACGGCGGGTAACCGCTGGCAGTGCTTCTGTTGAATGGAACGCCGGCATCGAACCTGACTGCGACATGGAAAGCTCCTGTGTCCGAACAATCCGCAGGACAGGTCCTGAAGGAAGCCTGCTGGACTTGCCGACAGCATACGTCGAAAACAGAGGAAGGGACAGAGAGAACCGCGGAGGAAATACGGTTGACAGTGTACTCCGGACGAGCTTTTTCGTACTCCGGAAGCACTTCTTCGGGGCACTTGACGCTGTCCTGCCGTTTGCATGGCACCAGCCATGCTGTCCACTGTCGCTGTTGTTCTCAATCTGAGTTTTTCTACAGGGCAAATCTGATGACTCAACCCGACACCGCAGAGAATGCTTCCGTCCCGGGGCAGAGCGGCAGGGGTGCTCCCGCTGATGCCGAATCTGCCCCGGTGACAGACAACGGTCGGGAAGCAGCGAACGGGTTGCTGAGCTGGCCGGGTTTACCGTTTGTGGCTCCACTGGCAGCGTTTCTGCTGTTTACCAGTGTGGAAGCGGAGCTTACTTCGAGCCTGCCCTATGAAGTGATCTACTCCATCAAGATCACCCTGTGCGCGCTGGTGCTGTGGTTCTGTCGTCATGCGTTTCCGACATGGAGCAGTCGGGGCGTGGGCATGGCTGTATTGCTGGGGGCCGCCGGTTGTGCTGTCTGGGTCGGTCTGGAAATGCTGCAACGTCAGATTCTTGAATCTGCAGGCCTGGTTTCATGGCTGCCGCAACGTGCCGGCTATGAAGTAACTCTATCCGGAACCAGCGTCAGCCAGGTACTGTTTGTGGGGGTGCGGCTGCTGGGATTAAGCGTACTGGTTCCATTGCTTGAAGAGTTGTGCTGGCGCGGGTTTCTGGGGCCGTTTCTGCTCGACGACGACTTTCGAAAAGTGGCTGCCGGAACAATGACCCCGCGCAGCTTTCTGATTGTCGTGGCTGTGTTCACCAGCATGCACCCGGAGATTCTGTCTGCCGTGGTCTGGTGCAGCGGAATGAATCTGCTCTGGATCCGCACTCGGAATCTGTGGGCCTGTGTTGCAGCGCATGCATCCACCAATCTGGTACTGGGTGGATACGTGCTGGCAACGGGCAGCTGGCACTTGTGGTAAGGCTTCCTGAGAGAATCGATGGCACGTCTGAACTGTCGTGCAGACCCTGGGCACTGTCTTCAGGCAACGTTGACTGGCTGCGGGATTGCAGAGACAGCTGAACAGGCTGCTGGCAAAAAAAAAGAGCTGCGGTACTTCTCGCAGCTCTTCTGTTCTGATTCATCTGTGCCTGGCACAGTTGAGCCTGTTTCCGGTCACTTCAGTGCGCCCTGAATTGCAGAGACGACTTCATCAGCATCCGGACGGGTGCGTGGAGCGAAGCGAGCCACAACTTTGCCATCCTTGCCAACAACGAACTTCTCGAAGTTCCAGCTGATATCAGTCTTCGTGTCTGTCTGCCCCTTGAGCCAGCTGTAGAGTGGATCCTGGCCTTTGCCATTCACTTCAACCTTGCTCATCATCGGGAAGGTAACGCTGTACTTTGAGGAACAGAATTCCTTGATGTCTGCTTCGGTACCTGGTTCCTGAGCACCAAACTGATTGCAGGGCACACCGATGACAACCAGCCCGTCCTTCCCATATTTTTCGTGCATTGCCTGCAGTTGCTCATACTGCGGTGTCAGGCCGCAGCGGCTGGCGACATTGACAATCAGCAGGACCTTGCCCTTGTACTTGCCGAGGCTGACATCCTCACCGTCAATTGACTTCAGAGAGAATTCATGGGCATTTTCTGCAGCCATCGCAACGCTTCCGGAAACAGTGAGCAGTGAAAGAGCCAGAACCTGAAGGAACTTCATTCGGAGAGTCTCCTGTGAAAACGTGAATGACTGAGACACAAAAGGCGACACGTGTTTACAACAACACGCAGCCTGAACACCAGATTGCCACCGCGGCATCTGTCGATCGCGTCGCTGCCAGATGAAGAATCGCTGATTCAGCAACGGTGCTGACCGAATTCGTGCCCGGCCTGAACGTATTGTTGCCTCAGGAATCCGGAAAACAAGTGGCCAGGCTGTCAGGAATCTGGTGAAATTGGCTGATTGAAGTGGTCGGATCCCATTGTGTGCCGCCTGGATCTGCACAAAAAAAACGGAGATTGATCGCAAACTGCGGTGATTGGTATGAGCTGTGTAGTCTGCTCCACTGAGATTTGCCGATGATGACTCTGGTGAAAAGCCGTCAATTGAGGGAGTGATATTCTGTTCCCTGGGCGCATCTGAGCTACACTGATCAGAAGACTCCGTGAGAGCTGAGGATCGGAGACCTGAGCACCAAAGTGGTGGAGACGGGCCATGTTTGACAAGCTGTTTAAGAAAAAGTCCGCGCACGAGCAGACTGATATCGAACGGCGTTTCAACCTGATTGGCCGTGTTGGGCAGGGAAGCATGTCAAGGGTCTGGAAGGCAACAGATCTGAAGACCGGCAGGACTGTCGCGCTCAAAGTGCTGGACAAGGAAAAGACTGAGCGTTTTGAAGCGCGGTTTCGCGGTCTGAACAAGCCGCATGAGGGAGAGATCGCAACGTCTCTCCACCATTCCAGCATCGCCGAAACGACCGAATTCGGCTGGACTACCGAAGATGAGATGTTCCTTGTCATGGACTTCATTGAGGGCGTCAGTCTGTCACTGCTGGTGGATCTTCAGAATGACGAGATGAAGCGTTTTCGACTGCGGTACATGATTCAGATCGGGGAAGCACTCAGCTACCTGCATGCGCAGAACTGGATTCACCGGGACATTTGCCCACGCAATGTCATGATCTCAGAGGACAAGTGCGTCAAGCTCATCGACTTCGGGCTTGTCGTCCCCAATCAGCCGGAGTTCCGCAAGCCCGGGAATCGAACCGGCACGGCGGCTTATATGGCTCCGGAACTGATCAAGCGACAGTACACCGATCAGCGTCTGGACATCTTCTCCTACGCTGTGACCTGCTTTGAGATGTACACGAAGCGGTTTCCGTGGGATGCCGCTCTGACGCTTGATGCTGTGCTGCAGCACATGAATCAGCCGCCTGAGGAAATCACGCAGTTTGTACCCGGCATCGATTCCCAGATTGCCAGGGCGATCATGAAGGGCCTGGCCGCGAATCCGGATGAACGCTGGCAGTCGGCAGCTGACATGGTTGCTGTATTCCGCGAGGCGGAAGCAAGACTGGTCAAAATGGCTCGCGAAGCTGCCGCAAAAAACCGTGCATTGGCTCCGCCACCAGCGCAACCCGCAGCTCCCAAACTCCCGCCAGCGTCGCAGCCGATGCCTGCCGAACAACAAGGTTCTGCGGCAGATGACACTGATTCGCCACAGCCGGCAGCAGGGAAGCCAGGCAAACGACCTCCGGGCAAGGGTCGGAAGCGGCGGCGCCCGGATGACGATATTGACCTGACGGCGATGTTCGCCGAGGACTAAGTCAGGCAGACACAAGACAGATGCACTGCCGTCTGCCTTCCTGCCATCTGCGTGCACATGTCTGCAGGGCGGTGATACTTCGCTGCAGCCGCACGCAGACTTTGTCAGCGATTCGCTGTTGTGTCTCCGGATTGAACTCGCTGTTATTCCGGGAAGACGCACTCTGCTGCATGCCTTGACTGATCATTTGCTGGGTCTGCAGGACACGCAGCTACCAGTTGATGTGCCTTGGTGGAAGGTCAGCCTGAATTGCTGGTATCCAGAGTCATTGGTTCCAGCACACCGCTTGTTGTGTCGAGGATTGCAGAATAGCCCATCGAAGATGGCTGCAACGATTACAACGCAGCGCGGATGCCGGCGCGGTCTGAGCAGGGGCGATGCGTCTCAGTCAAGTGGCCCGTCCGGGGGGCGCTGCTCACCAGCGGTGAAAGTGCCGCATGAAGTGATATGCGTGTTGACTGGCGCCAGATTCTGCGTTTGCTCGCGACGTCACGTCGCGGGAGACTTCCTGCAGATTCCACAACTGCTGCACATCATGGGCATCAACACTGTCATCCTTATGGCTGAACCAGCAACCGTCGATGGGCAGATTCGGCTGCATGGTACTCATGTATTCAAAGGTTACTGGAGCAAACTGGTCCTTTCAGAAATCCGGGACATCGGGACAAATCTGGAAGTCGTGATTTCCCCAGACTCCGATTGCACCGCAGGCACGGAGCACCGAAGCAACTTTGTCCGCCCCGTCGAGTGAATCAAAAGCGTCGCAGGATTCGGCAATAGTCACAACTTGGTCCACCTGACGCTCACGAAAGACCTGTAATGCTCGACTCAGGTTTTTATGGTGATTTTGGATGTCTTTGACCAGGCCCAGTCGCATTGTTTCAGCTTCCTCTCTCATGCGGTATTCGACAGGAGGTCCTGCCAGGGGGGGCATACAGACCGCAACCGTGACTGTGTCCGTGAAACGCTGAACGTCCTGCTGTGCAAGTCACAGAATGGTGATCAAACACACAACGTGGTGACCAACAACACAATTGCACCGCTTACTTAATGCAGTTGCTGCCCGGTGGGTGTACAATAACGCGGCCGTGGACGGACTATCAGCGGGAGTCCGGCGTCGAGTGAAATGCAAGAGTTTGTCGGTTGATCGTCAACGAGCCTCCGGGGCCGCTATTCAGCAACTGCGACCCTCCACTTCAGCGTGACATTTCGACGTGTGCTGTCTGACAAGCGCCCCTGTCGTCAAGGCTACATGCGCAAACCAGATCTGGTGAATCGATTACTACGTGAACGCCTGGAAGCAGGATTGCATGGAGATCTCCGGCGGAACTTTCAGGCTGCTGTTCTGCGTCCCCTGCCTATGTAATACGACACCCAGTTTCCTAAGCAGGCAGTGGCCAGCAATGCAAACGCCAGTCCTTTCAGAGGCGATGGGCTGATGACTGCACTGACTGCGGAAAATGCCATTGCCACGGTAGAGAGGATCGCAATCAGATGCTTGCTGTCGGTCCGCTCGTGCTCTGCTTTCCCTTGTAGCAACGGCAGAGTCGCCCTCTGCACGGTGTCTGCGCCAGCAGCATTCTCAGCCAGCAGTCGCCGCTTTGCCTGGGCAAACTCTGCAGGTGTCAAATTACCGCGTTCCTTCATCAAACTCAGTGATTCAAGCTCTGTTGCAATGCTCATGATTTATCTCTGATGAATACAGTGAGCCGGCTGGCTGGAATGTGCGCAGGGAAGTCATCGCTGATTCTATCGGTGGAACACTCCCTGTGAAGTGTATTGACGGTGACGGAATGTGACAACAATTGATCCCACTTGCAGACCCTGGCCGTGAGTGCCGATCGACCAGCATATGCTGGTCAAATTCAGCAGGATTGATCCGGGGGGCTGAACATGGCAGCTGCCCGACGCACTTTCGATCCTGCTTCGCGGAGCACCGTCAGAACAGATCCTCAATCACTGCTCCATGGTCCACTGCCGCGACGGGTCGCCCGGAGTGATCAAGGAAGTGCTGAGCCGGATCCACGCCCAGCACGCGAAAGATCGTATGGTGGATGTCACCCGGACGCAGTGGATGCTCCAGAGGCGTTTCACCAAGATGGTCTGTTGAACCAATGAGTCGGCCACCCTGTACACCGCCGCCGGCAAGGAAGCAGGACAAGGCGTTGCCCCAGTGATCCCGCCCCGGAGTACCCTGACTGAGTGGAGGGCCGCCATTGCCGCCATCGTTCATTCGTGGCGTGCGACTGAATTCTCCGCAGAGTACGACCAGCACTCTGTCGAGGATTCCGCGATCAGAAAGATCAGTCAGCAGTGCGTACACCAGCTGGTCAATCTTCGGCAGGTAGTTCTCATAGCCGGACTGCAGATTCCAGTGATGATCCCAGCCACCGAAGTGGCACGAGACGAATGTTGTGCCGGCTTCCACCAGGCGCCGAGCAAGCAAGGTACTCTGACCCCACGAATGGCGTCCGTAAAGCTCTCGTGTCCGATCATCTTCCTTTGACAGGTCAAAGGCTTCCCGCGTTCTGGAGGCCGTGAGCATATCGAAGGCCGTCTGATCAAACTTGTCCATCGCCTCGAACGCGGCGCTGCTGCCGGCCTGACGGCGGAGACTGTCGATGGAATTCAGCAGGGTGCGACGATCGTTGAGTCGCTCGAGGGAAAGATCCTTGACCATGGCGACATTACGCACCTGGAAGTTGCTGGCATTCGGATCGCCTTCCGTTTCGAATGGATTGTGGTGCACTCCAAGGTAATTGCCTCCAAAGTATCCCGGTCGCAACCCGATGCTCATCCCATAAGGAACTGCCACATGTGCCGGCATCCCGTGCCGGCGAGCGCCTGTCATCTTTGTGGCAATGGACCCGAAGAACGGGTACTTGCCTTTCGTGCTGGCTCCGCTGACTCCGGCCCCTCGTCCTGTCAGCATCCAGTGGCCTGCGGTGAAGTGATCGCCCGTGTCATGATGCAGTGAACGTACAACGGAGAATTTGTCAGCAATCTGTGCCTGCAACGGAAACAACTCTGTTACCTGCATGCCAGGTACGCTGGTCGGGATTGGCTTCCAGATG
>JALQUR010000615.1 GCA_023260695.1 Planctomycetaceae bacterium | reverse complement strand
CCCTGACCTCCTTGCTTCTGACGCAGCGGGGACATGGCACCGACATCATCGGATGGATTTCAGTCGCCACCGCCCTGGGCATTGATGGGCGAGATCTGTTGCCGGTGCTGCAGGGAGAAACCGCATTTGTTCCCCCACCTTCGAGGCAGCTGTCACTCAATGCAGAGGTCCCCCTGCGGCGGCCATGGAATCCCCCGGGCGAATGGAAACCCCTGATCAATCGCTTTGAATACCATGAAGCTTTTTTCTATCACGGCAGTCAGGGAGCTCTGGCCGCTGTTCGCTGGCGACAATGGAAACTGCAGCTGAACCCGGCACCAGTGCTGTTCGACCTCGAAGCAGATCCTGGCGAAACAACACCGGTTCGCAATGCGGAACTGCTGCGGAAGCTGAGAGGAATGGCAATTCTGTTTCAGGAAGAAATGCGTCTGCATGCCCGTCCGCCCGGCGAAGTCACTCCGCAGCAGATTCAGGGTGTCACTGAAGTTCCCCGTGAACTTCTTTCCCGGCTCAACCAGCAGAAGAATCTGGTTTACGCCCGGTATGGCGATCGTGAACTGGAACTGGATCTTTATCGTCCGCGCGATGCCTGGGGCAAACTGCCGGCGGTTGTCTGCATCCACGGCGGCGGCTGGTGGAAAGGAAACCGGCTCAGCCACACTCCACTCGCCCAGCATCTCGCAGCGCGCGGATTCGTCACGGCCGCAATTTCCTATCGCCTCAGCGGCGAAGCACCATTTCCGGCAGCAATTCAGGACTGCAAGGCAGCTGTGCGATATCTTCGCGCTCATGCCGATGAATTTGGCATCGACGCCGATCATATCGGGGCAATCGGCCTCTCCGCTGGCGGACATCTGACCGCCTTGCTTGCAACCTCAGCTGGAATTCCCGAACTCGAAGGAGATGGCGGCAACGCCGACTTTTCCAGCCGAATCCAGGCAGCTGTTCCGATGGGAGCGCAGATGGACCTGCTGTCGGAACGGGTCGGAATGGTGTCTGAAGCTCCTGATCGCGGAGAGATCTGGAGGAAGTTTCTGGGCGGCTCCCAGCAGGAACAGCCGCGGCAGTATCAACTTGCCTCCCCGCTTGAACACCTGGATGCAGATGATCCCCCCTGCTGGCTGATTGCCGGCGAGCATGATGACCCTTCGACACTGGGAGTCAGGTTTCGGGAACAATTGCAGCGATTGCAGGTCACAAACGGGATGACAGTACTTCCCGAAGCACCGCATGCATTCCTCAATCGAACGCAGTGGTTTACACCAATGCTCGATCAGGCGCACTACTTCTTCGACGAACAACTGCGAGACGGAACCCCCGAGTAATCAGCTGAGCAGGAATGGAATCCGCCGCAGCGCGGTTTCCATGCACAATGCCGAGCGAAGGTTGCAGAACAACCGGCTGCCACTACGTCGCTGCAGCACCAGCTTCTCCGGACCATCTCCTGCTGTCCGGAGATACGCTCAGCGCGAACAGTTTGTAGTTCGCGGCAGACCAGGAGCCGCTGAAACTGGTCTGCAGAATGTGTCGGTGAACGTGCCGTGAGCAGCCGCTATTGTCCAGAGTATTGTGCAGCATTGTCTCTGCAATGGGTTGCTGCCCCGTCGCAGAATGCTCTATGAATCCAGACGCCGCAGATTTGCCCCGCGACCAATTCCATATTTCGACTTGATCTGCAGTCGCTGAGTTGCAGCTTTGCCACCATGGATGTACTCAACTTCACCAGCGGGGGTTTCATAACCCAGGTAACCGCCCGGACGAACCGAGAATGGCTTCAGATCCGGTGTCAGGAATGATCCACCAATGCCAGGCATGAAGTAGCCCGGTAGTACGAAATCACTCACCTCAACGCCGTCGATTGTATAGGTATCAGCCTGGACCGGGTCACTCAGCTCATACCACACCCATGCCGGCTTCTTCCTGATCGTTGTTCGTGCCGTGATATTCGCAAATGGATCCATCAGCATCTCCAGCACTTCATGTGAGAGCGTAACCGTCCAGTTCTCACCGTACTGCTCCGAGACTTTCCGAAATACATAGCCGTAAGGCAGCCCGTTTTCGTCGCGGTCATGGTATCCAAGATAACCATCGCCTTCCGGCAATTCGTCGGTGATGATCATCGTTGCATCACACTGCACACCTGGTGAGGTTGAGTTTGTCACGCTGACCACAACATCCCACACCGGCGCCACATCGCGTTTCAGTTGCTTGTTGATTGCCCTTGCAACGACAGCCATTTCCTTTCGCGTGACGCTGCTCTGATTGATGAGCCGAATTCTGAAACCTGCCGATTCTCTCATGGTGATTTCCTTATTGCTCCGTGTTCCCACCGCTCTTCCGGCTGGTCCCGCAACGGGACCTCAAGACTCTCTGCAAATGATTATTGATCGCCTTCAGGCATTTTTGAAGTGTCTGACTGCAGTGCAGTCCACGCTGAAAGCTGCACTCGAGGACCGGTGCAGCACATCCTGAATCATCCGGTTTCAGCAACTTCAGCCACGATGACTTACACGATGCTGCAACTGTCCAGCTGATCACGTCCACTGCCTTGAAATACGTCGCGCCGTGAGTGCATCGATTCCGGAGCCGCAGGAATTTCGGTTCGACAGGCATCAGATCGGAGCAGGAAGTCAGATCCACGGCATCAGCATCAGGAAAAACAGCAGGGGTGTCGTTCTCTCAGGACACCCCTGCTGCTCAGCCGTCAATCGCAGGCGGGCCAAAGCAGGCGATCGACGATCATTTGAATGGCAAATCTCATGCCACGAGCCGACCGTCTGTAAATTCCTTCAATTCGTACGGCGACGTTGGTGGTTTTCTGCAAATTACTGCAGCAGAATGCAGCAGCGCGTCGTTTTGGAGCATCGCTGAACGCTGCTGAATGTGCGGCTGTCTTACTCTGGTGGTCTGAGCGAACAGACAATCTGCTCCACGAAAGTCCCTGAATGTCGGCATCAGCAGCAGCAGCAAACAGTGAATACAGGACCGCGGAACTGCTTGCGCCGGCTGGTGATCTGACATGCCTGCGGGCGGCGGTAGAGAATGGCGCAGACGCGGTGTACTTCGGCCTCGATTGCGGCTTCAACGCACGTGCTCGAGCCGGAAACTTCTCACTGCGGGAACTTCCTGCAGCCATGCGTCTGCTGCACGAACGGGGAATGCGAGGGTATCTGACACTCAATACGCTCGCGTTCACAGACGAACTGAAAGAGCTGGAAACTCTGATCCGCCAGATCACCGATGCAGAAGTTGATGCAGTTCTGGTGCAGGACCTCGGCGTCGCGCAGCTGATCCGCAGCACATCCCCGGAACTGGCTCTGCACGCATCCACTCAGATGACTCTCGCCACCGCAGAGGCAATTCAGATCGCATCCCGGCTGGGAATAGAACGCGTCGTCCTGCCTCGGGAACTTTCACTGGAACAGATTTCCCTGATGCACGCTCAGACCTCGATGGAACTGGAAGCCTTTGTGCACGGTGCCCTCTGTGTCGCCTGGTCGGGGCAATGTCTCACAAGCGAATCGCTTGGTGGTCGCAGCGCAAATCGTGGCCAGTGTGCTCAGGCATGCCGCCTGCCTTACCAGATCATCTGCGATGGACAGCACGTTGAAACAGGCAGTCAGCAGTACCTGCTTTCTCCTCAGGACCTTGCTGCATTCCCGCTGCTTGGCGAGCTGCTGCAGGCTGGCGTTCGATCGTTCAAGATTGAAGGGCGACTGAAGACACCGGAGTACGTTGCCAATATTACCCGCCATTATCGTCAGGCCCTTGATGATGCCATTGCCGGCCTCTCTGTTGCACTTCCCACACGTCAGGTTCAGGAGATGGAGCAGTCGTTCTCCCGCGGCTTCTCTACCGGATGGTTGCAGGGGCACGACCATAAGGCACTGGTTCCTGCCACAAGTTCCTCCAAACGCGGCGTCCTGCTCGGCGAAGTAGTGCGAGTGCTGGAGGATGCCGTGCTGGTGAAACTGCAGTACTCCATTCGAGCCGGAGATGGTGTGGTATTTGACGGTGATCGCTACCGCGGCACCGAGCAGGGCGGCCGAGTCTACCACGTCAGAAAAGATGGCGTGCTGCAGCATCAGCAGGTCGAGACAGGTACTGTCGAACTCAGCTTTGACAATCGGGCGATTCAGCTGCACCAGGTCACACCAGGACAGCTGATCTGGAAGACAGATGATCCGCGCCTGAACGAGGAGCTCCGCCGCACATTTACCGGCCCGGATCCCATTCGCCGCGTCGCTCTGCATCTGCAGGTGACCGCTGTTCCGGGAAAGCCGCTGCGGATCACGGGAAAAGCAGACAATGGATGTACATGCGAAGTCTTCTCTGAGCAGACGCTCGAACCGGCACGCAGACACCCGTTGACTTCCGAGACCCTGCGGGAACAACTAGGGCGTCTTGGTGGCAGCCTGTTTCAGCTGAGTACTCTGCAGGCGGAAATCAGCGGAACCCCCATGATTCCACTGAGTGTGCTGGGAAAGCTGCGAAAAGAAATGCTGCAGCAGCTGCAGCATTCGCTTCCCGTGCAGTCTCGCACGCTGGCCGCACCGAACCAGCTGCAGAAACTGCAGTCCGCACTGCAGACTGCGTTGCCGGTAACCGTCCCGGAGGAGTCGCTGCCGCCAGTACAGCTGAGCGTTCTCTGCCGCACACTGCCCCAGCTGCAGGCCGCCATCTCCTGTGGTGCCGATCGTCTGATCGCAGACTTTCAGGACCTTCGCGAATACAGACCCGCTGTGCAACTTGCAGCTGCAGCAGCAATTCCCCTGGCTGTCGCCACAACACGCATCATCAAACCAGGCGAGCAGGGACTGCTCGCGATGATCCTGAAAGCTAAACCGGCAACAGTGCTGGTACGAAATCTGAGCAGTCTGAGATTCTTTCAGGAGGCTGGCATCGCGACCGTTGGGGACTATTCCCTGAATGTGACCAACGAACTGACAGCTGGTTTTCTGATCCGTCAGGGACTGCTGTCGCTCACACCATCCTATGACCTGAATCGGGATCAGTTGCTTGATCTGGTCGCCAATGTTCCACCCGCATGGTTGGAAGTGGTCATCCACCAGCACATGCCGATGTTTCACATGGAGCACTGTGTGTTTTGCGCGATGCTTTCGCCGGGAACCGATCACACAAACTGCGGTCGGCCCTGCGATACACACCAGGTTGATCTGCGCGATCGCACCGGCATGGATCACCCGCTTGTTGCCGACATTGGATGCAGGAATACACTGTTCAATATGATCCCGCAAAGCTCCGCTGAGATCGTTCCACAACTGCTGCAATATGGCGTGCGCCGCTTTCGCGTCGAATTACTGCGGCAGCAGCCGGCAGAGATTCCGCAGCTGGTTCAGCTGTACCGAGAGCTGCTGCAGGGAAATCGCGACGGACAGTCTGTCTGGCGAAAACTGGACGCAATGAATCAGGTCGGTGTGACGCGCGGCACGCTCGAAGACAAACGCAACCCACTGGCGATCCTGTAGCCGGAAACTCATTGCGGAATCGCCAGCCACTCACTGCGGATTCAGGCCGATTCGGCATGGCGTTCGGATTGCCCGTTGTCCGCCACCGGGGCTGTTCCGGATGTGCCAGACTGCTGCAGCAACTCTCGATTCATCTGTTCCAGCCGTTGTATATGGTCGCTCATGCTCGCCATCCGACTGTTCAGCTGCTCCGTACTCTGCTCGATTCCTCCGGTGACCAGATTGATCACTCCCAGAAAGAGCAGCATTTGTGACACCATCGTCACCAGCCATCCGGTGGGCGTAAAGTCGGGGTGCCCACCAAAGTGTCCGTACACAACGATGCAGCCACCACCTGTCAGCCCGAGTACTCCGAGATAAGCCAGCGTCTGTCCAATAATTGACGTCATGATTCCTCCCCTGCCGGGTCCCGCCGATTTGAATGCAGAGGCGGCAGCGGCTGTCTCCGGCTGCGACTGCAGCAGGGGCAACTCTGCGAAAGACGGTGCGGCCTCATGCTCCAGCCGCAGGATTCGTAACGGCTGCTCATCTTCAGTGAAGGAGTCATCATCCTGTGTTTCTGAAACAGCTGCTGCATTCTCCGTCATCTCGACCAGATCACTCGGAAGCAGATCCTCGTCATCGGCCTTGTCGTCGGCCTCGTCGTCGGCCTCGTCATCGCTGCCCGAGGATCGCTGTTGCAGCTGCTGATCTGTCAGCTGCTGCTCAAACATGTGCCGGTGACAATCCAGCTCAGAGACTGCAGATCTGCCGGGCACTTCATTCCCGTATTCCGCGATCCCTGATCCGTCCCCGGTGTCCGCCGTGAACACTGCGGTACTTGCAGTTGCCGTTGAAGAATCGGCTGCTGGATTCGCCTCTGTGAACTGTGGATTTTCTTCTGCCGCAGGTGCAGCCGAACTGACGATCGGCTCTGCAGGCTCCTCCAGACGATCTGTGACAGGTTCGCTCCCGAGAGGATGCGAGGATTCCGACATTGCAGCGTCCTGCTCAACGTCGGACGGGCCTCTGGCTGGACCGTCAGGAAAATGACTGGATGCTGATTCCACCGCCTGTGGCTGGATCCCGGGTGGCAGCTCTGTGAATTCTGCATCTGCGGTAAAGTCGGCTGTCGTGGAACTCGTCGGTGCGATCGACTCCTCTTCCGTGGTCGTCAGTTCCGCATCGACCGCCAGCGGATTCTCGCTGGACTGATCAGGAAACAGCTCACCGTTCTGAAACATCAGATCCAGGGCATCGTTCAGGGAATCGTCCTGAGACAGTTGCACTGCAGAAGAGTGATCATCCTCCTCTTCAATGGTGCCTGATGTGCCTGGAAAGTCTGCCACTGCGGCCAGGCTGGCCTGTGCAGCAGCAACATGCTCGGAGCGATGAACATCCGTCATCGCAGATGCACTGATCCCCGCAGCAGTCGTTGCAATGTTCGACTGAGCACCTGCAAGGATTTCCGTGGGCAGCGGCGGAACCGTCCGAATGATTGAGGCCGCAGCAGACGGTGCACCGGGAATCTGACGGGACAATGTTGTCAGATTCGCGGCTGGGCCACCCGTCGATAAAGCGGGTGCCGAGGTCCCTCCGGAAACCGATGGTATCCCTGCAGCGGCTGGTACCTGAGGGTCCCACTTAAGACCGGGCATTTCAACTGGCGACTGCTGCTCAGTCCCGGCTGCAGAGCTGCCAGCATTGATTCGATCGAACAGATCGGTGGACTGCCATTTTTCAAGAATCTCGCGCGCGCGACGAATCGCCTGAGACTGACTGGAGACAGCTTCCACATTCCCGCCGCAGAACGGACATGTGGAAGGAGCATTCCTGCCGGACTCAATCCGCACTTCTCTTGAACAACGACGACACCACATGACGAAGGGATCCCTTACCCCTGACATTTGAGTTTGCTGTGTTGTAATGCCGGGGCAGGAAAAGCCTCAAGATCAGTTCCAGTCCGGTGATATCGCCGGATGAGCTCATGCGTCCGGTTCGGCAGCAACAGCAGTTTCAGCTGCTGCAGACTGCTCCTCGAGCGGTGGCATAATCCAGATCTCGTCATAATCGAACGGCTGCTCTGCCCGATAGCCTTCGTGACGGATCAGTTCGAGGATTGCCAGAAAGATGCCAACGATTCGAGCCTGCAGTTTTTCGTTCTGAAAGAAGGAACTGAAGCTGACCCTTCCCTCTGCAGTAATTCGTGCCCGGATCCGTTCCTGGTGGACAGACATGGGTGTCTCGTCCATGCGGACAGCAATGGTCTTCTGAATGTCCGGCATGCGAATAATTCGGGCGAGCGCACTCACGAGGTCCCAGAGTTCCACCTCGCGGACGCGCGTGGCAATCTGCGGACGTTCTGCCGGAGGTCGGGCAGGGGAAAGTCGCGGATAACGCTCCATCCACTCAGCTGCACGCTGATCGAGCTGCCTCGCTGCCTGCTTGAACTGCCTGTACTCCAGCAGTCGAGCCACCAGATCATCGCCCTGCTCTTCAGGCTCATCTTCCTCCGACTGAACCTCTTCCACCTTCGGCAGTACTTCGCGACTCTTGATTTCCAGCAGAGTGCTGCCAACAACGACAAAGTCGCCAACCATTTCATAGTCCACAGTTTCGAGCACATCGAGGTATTCGAGAAAGTGGCTGGTAACCTCGGAAATCCGCAATTTGCAGATGTCGACCTCATGACGTCGCACCAGATACAGGAGCAGATCCAGAGGCCCACCGAAGAGCTCGGTTGAAACGCGATATTCTGCCAGACTCATGGGAAATCCATTTCGCTCTCCCGCTGATCGATTACGGACACTTCTGCAGCAGCTGCCTGTGATGCAGCAGAATCTGCTGGTGATCAGCGATCATGCCAACCAGAATCGGGACGGCCGAACTTCAGTCAAAATCAGGGACAAACCAAATTGATGGAAAGAATCGTCCAGACAGTCGTTAACACTGGACCAAATCCGCTGTATTCAAAGAATTAAGCGGTAATCCCGGAGCATGTCCTGGTACATGGTGTCCGGAAAGCTGAGCATCCTGCGGATGGCGACATCCGTCAATGTCAGAAACTGGTCGTGAAAGTCTCCGCCATGGCGATTGAATTTGAGTGTCCATCCTGTTCCACAACAATTCGGGTCCCGGATTCCTACAGTGGAAAACGCGGTCGCTGCCCGGGATGTGACAAAGCGCTTCAGATCCCCCGGATTCCGATTCCCGGTGCTCCACTGCAGCAACCGTCAGCGGCTGCGGCAGATCCTTCCCCTGCAGCCGCGACCGCGCCTGCCCCGTTCTCATCTCCGCAGGCACCTGCAGTACCAGTTGCCGGCCCCTCGCCAGCTCCGACATCAGGTCCTGCCGATGCAGTGCCTGCGGCGGCAGGCACCCTGTCCATCCAGACAGACGGCATTCCGCCGTTGAGCGGACTACAGGCCAGTACGACAAGTTCAGTTTCTCGCTCGTCCAGCCGACGCCGGCGGCGGCGCCCCTCGCGGGCACTTGTCATCGGAATGCCTGTGGCAGGCTTTCTGATCCTGCTGGCAATCATCTTCATCAGCCTGACTGAGAATCTTTCCGGCATCGAAGGTACCCTGACCGGAAGACTCCTCGTTCAGAAAAGCCTGTCTGAAACGCTGATCCCGTGGGCCGATACCGGGCTTTCAGAGAACGATCGTGACACACTGAAGAAGGTCCTGGTCGATCGCCCGGAAGTTCTTGCCAGCGAAGCAATGGCCTGCCGCCTCAGCAGTGACGATGATGGAATCCGAGTGAAGCTGACGGTTACCGCCGGCTATCAGTGGTGTGCCGTGGATGCGGTCTCCGGAGGTGGCAGTTCGCTGGGGTTATGGCTCAGACAACAGCGACAGACGCTGACTGCCCTCCGCCGAAAGGAACTCCTCGCAGCACTGCAGAATTACTGCCGTGACAAGCTGACGCAGAATTCAGGAGAACAGATCACGATCAATGCTGTACAGGTGCGCGATGATGTGGCCATGAACGCAGCAGTCAATGTTCTGGGCTACGCAGTACTTGGCACAGCCGGGAACAAATCACGACGACCGGCTCGGGAAGACTCCGATGGAACGCTCTACTTCTGCGTTCCCCGGGGCTCCACATCCATGACGATCAATGGTCGCACATCGCCTGCGACAGGCCTGCTGTTTCCTGGTTCCTATACGGTCGAGCTGAGTGCAGCAACGGAGGCTTCAGGCCCCGCGGAAGAAGCTGCTGACGCGGATGAAGTGGAGATGCAGGATAAAATGGAGATGCAGGATGGTGCAGCAGACTCCGATGGAGAAATGACTGATCAGCCGCAGATGATGATGCAGTAGCGGAGCTGATTCAGCCGGTCACTCATTGAGTTTCCGGGGACGGCAAAGTCTTTTCGGCTGATTCGCAACCCGACCGCATCTGGTGCAGAGAGCACAAGGACTGCTGACCAGAGACCTGTAATGCTGAAAGTCACTCTTCAGCAGCTTCTTCATTTCGCACAGAGTTTTTGCCATTGTCCGCTTCCGAAAGAATTGAGGGGCTGCACCTGCATGCGGGTAACCTCAGAACTCACCGATGACGTTGCCGTCATCTCTCTGACCCAGATTACGCCAGACGGAAAGGTCGATGTTTTCTGTGATTGCCCGTGTAGAACCATCCGCCAGAAGTGACTGCACGATACCGGTATGCCAGCTGCGGGATGTGACGGCGGCAAAGGTCGGGCCGGAGCAGCTTTTGTCCTCCCGACAGGATGTAAAGTCGCCATCCAGCATGCGGACTCCTCCTGCGATCTGTACCTTCGAATTGGGTGGCAGCGTCACTGTGAACCCCGTCTGATGCACTCGACCATCCACCCATTCGGTATGACCGGTGTCGGCCTTGGTACTGCCGCCGGCAGCAATCAGAGCCGCGACCGCGTCTGCTGTCGTGGGAACTGCGGCCGTCCCCATGCCGCCGTCTCGGTTGTAAGGAGTAAATGCACGAACTTCTGAAAAGTGCAGTGTGTTGCTGAGCCCATCGGTGAAATCGCGCGGGCGAAATGCCACGTTCGGGGCAAATGCGCCATCGCCCGCTTTCCGAGTGCTGTTGTCCCAGACCTGCCAGGTACCGCCATTGAAACCGTAGCAGACAGGATAATGCTCCGCCTGCCCTCCACTGACCCGACTGCGATCATTCGGATCGCTGGGACAAAGCAGTGTGGGAATCTTCATCGGCGCAATACCCGTGTTGATGGGATCCTCATAACTGCGAGTCAGATCCGCAGTGTTGTAGAGATTGCTCTGCTCCAGAAATGGCAGAATCCTTGCCTGAACTGACCATTCACCACCGCCCGTATTCCTGCCGGTCGCAATGTCCGAAGCCATCGAGATCGGAAACCGCCCCTGCACATCAAGGTAATTATGCAGGGCCAGACCCAGCTGCCGCAGATTATTCTTGCAGCTGGTCCTTCTGGCAGCTTCACGAGCCTGTTGCACAGCCGGTAACAGGAGCGAGACGAGAATCGCAATGATGGCAATGACCACAAGCAATTCGATTAATGTGAACCCTCGTTCACGGGCAGGCAGGCGAGATTGCATCTCAGAACTTTTCTTAAAGGCAGCCAAACGATAACACCTGAACAGAATTACAAAAGCCCCAGAATAACTGTCAAAAAATCAGGAAATCTTCCTGTCAAACCACTTACCGAACAACCATCGGAATGACACAGAACCAAAACACCGATCCGATACTGAGACTCAGTCTCAACATGTTAGCAAAAAAAACACCTCCCGCAATGTAATAGCAGGCGATTTCTTAACGCTGAGGAAAGAATCAATCGCGTTGCTGGTACGGGATTTTTCCCCGTATGGACAGACGCCGGCCATCAATGGAGCCTGAACAGCAGGGTTCCTATGGCAGAGATTGCCGGTTCCTGATACATCAGCAGTGCTGAAGACACTTCCGATCAGTCGTCATGGATGCCGGCTGCAGCGCAAATTCAGTGAAGAACGTGTTCACGGAGGACACACTGGTGCGAGAAGAATTTCTGACGTTCTCCCGGCCACTCATTGGTCAGGAAGAAATTGACGAAGTTGTGTCAGCTATGCAGTCAGGCTGGCTGACCACCGGCCCTCGCACTCGCCAGTTTGAGCAGAATTTCTGCGAGGAGTTCTCTGCGCCCGCTGCCCTCGCGCTGAATTCCTGCACTGCCGGACTGCATCTGTCACTGAAGGTCTGTGGCATCGGCCCGGGTGACGAAGTCATCACCACACCAATGACATTTGCTGCATCGGTAAATGTGATCGAACACGTTGGTGCGACACCGGTACTGGTGGATGTTGAACCCGATACGCTGAACATTGATCCTGCAGCCGTGGAGCAGTCAATCACTCCACGAACCCGCGCGATCATTGCAGTGCACTACGCAGGACATCCCGTTGAACTCGATCACCTGCGTGCGCTGGCAGAAGAGCACAGCATTCACCTGATTGAAGATGCCGCTCACGCCACAGGCGCCAGTTATAAGGGAGCAGCCATCGGCAGCGGCAGCAATCTGGCGGCCTTCAGCTTCTACGCCACCAAGAATCTGACCACAGGCGAAGGAGGTATGCTCACCGGTTCAGCAGAAATGCTGGATCAGGCCAGGCAACTCAGCCTGCATGGAATGAGTCGTGAAGCGTGGAGTCGCTATTCGGCTGGTGGTAAATGGGCCTATGACATTGCCGCGCCGGGATTCAAATACAACATGACCGACATTCAGGCTGCAATCGGGCTGCACCAGCTGCAACGATTCCCGCAGATGCAGGAGCGACGGCGACAGATTGTTGAGACCTACAATGCGGCGTTTGCCGGCGATCCCGCGTTTCAGATTCCCGTAACTCGCTCCTGTGTCGACAATGCATGGCATTTGTATGTGCTCAGGCTGAGAGAATCAGAGCTCACCATCGATCGAAAGCAGTTCATCGAAGAGCTGACAGAGCGACGCATTGGCACCTCCGTACACTTCATCCCCATCCATCTGCATTCGTTCTATCACAATCGCTACGGTCTGCAGCCCGAGCAATTTCCCGTTGCCGACGCAGCGTTTCGGAATATGATCAGCCTGCCGCTCACGCCCGCTCTGAGCGATCAGGATGTGGCAGACGTCATCGAAGCGACGCTGGACGTTCGCCGCAGATTCGGACGGCGGCTGCGTGCTGCCTGATACCACCATCCCGCCCGTTTGAACCAGAACCAGTCAGCCTGCAATCATGCGGACACGCCAACTGATCCTGCTGCTGCTGCTCACCGCTGTCACATCCGTCACAGTGTGGCGGATCCTTGATCCGCCCACTGGTTTCATGGCAGACCCCGCAGCTCTGCGGACTCAGGATGCACCGACCTTTCAGCTGCTCGATCAGAACAATCGCCCATCCGGCATCCGCGGTTATCTGGGCCGACATAGAATCCTGGTGGCATTTTTCGATGGTGCCGCTGGTCCGGATGGCGATCCGGTCATGCTGCGGCTGAAGGAAGTTTACACCGCTCTGAAGGCGAACGGGGTGCGGGTCCTGGCTGTTTCCACACCACTGGGACCGGATGTGAAGCCACAATGCCTCAGCTATCCGTTTCCGGTGCTGCGAGACACGATTGCCGGCCAGCCACAGTCCACCTGTGTGCAATGGGGCGTCTGTGATGAGATCCCCGATCCGCAGCGCCCTCCGCAACTCCGGGCCTCACTGTTTCTGATCGATCGACGCGGTCTGGTCAGTTCCGACGGAAACAGACCAAACGCTGTCGAGAATCCGCTCCTGACAATCAACAGCCTGCTCTGAATACACGACGAACAGAGCCCGACGAGTCACAGGCCCCGCCTTACTTCAGTCACGACCACTGCAGTTCCGACGGCAGCAGGTCCATCCGATCCAGGTTGCCTCCGGACAAAATCGCCACAACGCGCTGCCCGGCGAAGATCTGTGGATGTTCCTGCAGAGCTGCCAGCGAAACTACTCCGGATGGCTCTGCAATCAGCCGGGCAGTTCGAGCAAGCGTTGACACTGAGTCCAGAATTGACTGTTCACTGACGCAAAGAATGTCTTCCACATAGCGTTGAATGATTGGAAATGTCAGCTCCCCGACGCTGGTCCGAAGCCCATCAGCGACACTGTCGGTACGCAGCACTGGCTCAATCTGCCCGCTGCGAAGGCTGCGATACGCGTCATCTGCAAGTTGCGGCTCCGCAGCATAAACCTTCACGTCAGGCCGCAACGTTTTCACGGCAAGTAATGTCCCCGCGAGCAGACCACCACCGCCAACCGGAACAATCAGTGTGTCGACGTCGGGACACTGGCGGAGTATCTCCACTGCAACTGTCCCCTGCCCTGCGATCACATCCGGATGATCAAACGGATGGATGAATACGGCCCCGGTTTGCTCCTGCACACGAGCCGCAGCTGCAGACCGATCTTCTCCACGAGGTCCGCAAAGAATGGGCTCCACGCCCAGCCTGCGGACGGCATTCAGCTTGATGCCAGCAGAATTCTGAGGCATCACGATATGTGCTGCAATCTGTCGCTGCCGCGCCGCCCATGCCAGCGCTGCGGCATGATTCCCTGATGAATGAGTTACAACGCCACGAGCAGCCTGCTCGAAATCCAGTTTCATGACAGCATTGCAGGCACCCCGAGCCTTGAATGCAAAACCACGCTGCTGATTTTCACACTTGACCCGGACGCTGAGTGCAGAGTTTCCCGGCAGCTCGCTGAGCTCCGTGATCGCGGTGCAGAATACCCACGGCTGAATTCGCTGCGCCGCAGCTTCAATATCAGCCCAGTCCACGGCAAAGTTCCCCATCGCCGTCCACCCTTTGCTGACCCGCAACAAGGATCGCCGATACCGTACGACTTCACAATACAGGCGTAAGTTCAGCGTTGTGGTGCGGGTCGATCAGTCCAGATTAAACCTGGGAGCACTGAAGTCTTCGTCTGACTCATCCCGTTGCACTGGCTCGGGCCGCTCAGCCGGTTCTTCTGACCAGTCAGATTCGGAAGCAGCTGCTGAAGAGCCGGAAGAATAGGAACGCGACGTGTTCAGACCTGCTGCTCGACCTGCGTCATTGGTTACGTTGCGAAACTCTTCCTGGAATCCTGCAACGCCCTTTTTCAGTTCGGCGAGGCTCTTGCCCATGTTGCGGGCAACATCGGGGAGTCGCTTGCCGAACAGCAGCAGAGCAACAATCCCAACGATCAGCATTTCTGCTGTTCCAACTCCGGGCAACAAACCCATAACTGGTTCCCCTGTCCAGCTGTCGTGGCGGCAACCTGCTGCCAACGTCGCTTCTTAAAAAAGTACCGATCAGGATCACCCGATCCAGCTGGCTCTGACAGACAAGCACCCACAAACAAGTACCACTCACCGGAGACCACTGCGACACGTCATGCCGAATCAGAGCCGTGCTGACTGCCTGCGATCACAGAAACCAGGGCTTGTCAGCACAAACGTCCGCAGATCCCAGCGGTTCAATGCAGACTGAAATCTCAGCCAGCATTCAGGCGTCAATTCAGACGCTCACGATCTGACCGATCTCTGAGAACAGTCTACTGCGGCAATACAGAACCCTCGGCAGCAATTCCACCGGCCAGAAGACACGGGCCAGAAAACACAGCAATTGCCGAGACAGACGCGTGCAGAAACGGTCCGGCGAACGGGGCAGGCCCGTTGCTGCACATTCGACCACTGGCCGGCAGAGCTTATGACAGATCACCGTCGCCCTCTGACTGGCCGTCCTTCATTCCCTTCTTGAATTCCGTCAGGCTCATCCCCAGAGAACGCATGGTTCCGGGAAGGCGGTTTCCAAAAAGAAGCAGGCCAATAAACAGCACAATTGCCATTTCCATCCAGCCCGGAACCCAGGCGAGCATCGGAAGTCGGGTGAGTTGTGAAATAAGCGGGAGCATAGGTTGACCATTCACTGAATAAAGCAACACCGAAGCGTCAATACGCTCCAATTCTAACCCTCAACTGGCTGAAGTCACAGTCTGCGGACATTTTTTCGTCAGTCCCTGGCTTGTGGGAGCACAAAAACGGAATTTCGTGCTTTTCCCGTACTTCTGCAGCGTTCCCGACCACACCATCGCAGATCTCTCCAGCAAGATCTGCGTGCAGTGAAAGCAGCAGCAGAAACCAGTTGTCACTATTTCTCTTCCAGAATCCTGGGCACCAGAAAAAACTGCCCGTCGGTATTGCAGGCATTGCTGAGCGCTGCCTCGCGCGGCAGGGAATCCCTGACCTGGTCCTCTCGGAAAACATTCTGACGTGGAACAGGGTGCGGCAGCGGATCTGTATCCGTCACGTCAACTTCTTCCAGCAGACGTACGTATTCCAGAATCCTTCCCAGATGGACCTGGCAGTCCGCCACTGCACTCTCATCAAGTGAGAGTCGTGCCAGTGCTGCCACTTTGTTCACTTCACTGACTTCCATCACTGCAATTCCAGTTACTACCCGGTCGGTCTGAGTCAACGCGGGTTCCGAAATCCTGATTTCTGCTGTCAATACCCCGCTGGTACACCCGCAACGTATCCTAAACGGAATGGTTCTGCACACAAGGACCCCAGCCGACTCTGAGCAATTCCTCAGTTCTGCGTTTTCTCGGCGAGATGAATTCGCCACAACTTCTGCCACCGCCCTTCGCTGCCCACCAGCAATGTCTGTTCCGTTTCAAAACACACAGTCTCTCCCTGGCGACGCAGCGGAAGAGTGATCACACTGCCCTGCTGGCGAACCGCGTCACACCATGTCTGGTCAGGCTGGCGTTCAAAGAGCACCCCACTGATCGGATTCACGATTGCCAGTCTCTTCCCGCTGGTGCTGATGTCCATCCCTGTGGCCCATGGAATCGGTACCTGGCAGAGCAAAGACGCCTGCCCCACTGAGCGACTGCGTTCAAATGGCAGCGGCAGACGAAAAAGTCCAGCCGAGCCCGGTGCACCCTTGGTTAACAGCAGCGCCTGCCTGTTTTCGACATCCACAGCAAGACTTTCGCAGTCCGGACGCCCCTCTGAATAGCGAAACTGGTAGTGGTAATGTACGGGGCGGCTGAGCTGAACCGGGGCCTGCCCCGCCGGCTGTAATTTGATTTCCGGCTCCGGCAATAACAACAGGCTGCAGTGAGGTCGCGATGCTCCGCGCGTTGCACTGTTGTCTCCGGTATCGCCGATGAGCAGCCAGGTGCGGCCTTCGAACTCAAAGCAGCACATATCCTCCCAGTCGGTCGCCTCCTGCAGCACTGTGATCACAGCTCGAGTCTTCCCTGTCTTGTCGACAAGAAACAATCGCGATGTGTCACCGGAATCATTATGCGTCCAGATGCAGCCGGGATAGCGAAGGCTGACCGCAAGACCACTGGATTCGCTGATGTCCCAGTCGTCAAGGACACAGACTTCCTCCGCTCGCTCCGGAGAATCGTCAGGCAGCGGTTCCAGCCCGTACAGCAGGGCTACCGACGGCCACGGAGTAAGACCAGTGAAGACAGCCCAGAACACTCCGCAGACAACTGCGAGCAGGGCGAATGTTCCTCTGCGTGCTCTGGTGGTCAAGGCGGGTATCCTGGTAAGAACAGGCTGGCGGCCGCGACTGCAAAGAACTTCCCTGGCCCTCAGAATCCAATGCCGGAACCTTTACACCTGCAGCCTCTGTCGGCAAGCAAAATCACCGGCAATACGGCAGGATCCGGAGAATTCGCCACCGGTCACGCAGCGGAGCTGCAAGTTCAGCCATGAACAGCGCGGACATGAGCAAGAATGTCCGTCCCGATCTGCTCAATACTGCGGAGTTCCCCGGCATCGGTCAGACCGGGTACGAGTACCCAGTCGTCCTGTGCATCGGCGATCTCAAGGTAACAACTGCGGACCAGATCCAGATAGGGCAGGTTGGATTCCTGCAGATCCGCTTCCTGATCGGTGTAATCCCGCGCACCCTTGCAGGCGACAAGCTGGCGGCTGATGTTACTGCTGACATCGATGAGAATATTCAGATCCGGTTTGGGGAGCCCGAAGACATCATGCTCAATTCGGCGAATCCAGTCCTGCAGCCGCCGACGCTCCTGCCCCTGCAGACGTGCACACTGATGTGCCAGATTTGACCCGACAAACCGATCAAGAACCACCACATCGTGCTGATCCAGAGTCTCCAGGAGCAGCTGCTTTGATTCAAATCGATCACCAGCATAAAGCACCGCAGCCAGCTGCGGATGCACTTGCTGCAGTTCTCCGAATCGTCCATTCAGAAAATCACCGATCGCCCCACCGAAAGCCGTTGCCGAGTAACGGGGGAACTGCAGGCTGGCTGCCCGCAGACCAGTTTCGCGCAGTCGCCGAATCAACAGTTCTGTCTGAGTTCCCTTGCCGGAACCATCGATTCCTTCAATGGCAATAAGCGTGCTCATCCGAGGCTTCCTGAGTGCAATGAACGAGCGGTTTCTGTGGGAAGCTGCAGCGAAACAAGCGGCAGATTTTCACCAGAATTTTCAGCCAGCTCACAGCCTTGCATTGCTGGCTGCGATAAATCCAGCATGTCAGCGTTCGCTGCGTCCGAAAGCATGTGCGTCTCCGGCATCAGAACGGAGCTCAGACGGGGCGGCTGCATTCGGTCAGCAACAACGCCGGACTGTGTCGCTGATCTGGCACGGCAGGCCACAAACTGACCAAGATCATGACTGTTCCCGGGAAACTCCACCGGCATGTACCAGCGATCCGTACCGCGAAGCCAGCCCGGACGACCATCCACCTCCCGCTCAGCCAGTACCTGCAGGTCCCCATCATGAACGGCAAGCTGCTGCTGCACCGCCACCTGTGATTCTGCGACGCGTTCGAGGTAATACTGCTCTGCAAGTTCCCGCTCCAGCTGACTCAGACAGGCAACCCGTCGACGAATCTCTGCTGCCGGAATCTGCTCCGACATCTCTGCCGCCGGGGTCCCGTCGCGACGACTGAAGGGAAACACATGGACCTTCATGAATCGCGCCCGACGACAGGTTTCGAGGGTCTCCTGATATTCCGCTTCCGACTCTCCGGGGAAACCGACAATCACATCGGTACTGAACGCCGTGCGTGATCCCAGCAGTTCGCGAATCTGCTCCAGTCGCTCCAGAAAACGCTCCACTCGATAGCGTCGCCGCATGCGACTGAGCACGCTGTTGCTGCCACTTTGCAGGGCCGGATGAAACTGCGGACACAGATGCTCACTGTCCCCGCAGGCATGAATGAAGTCGTCGTTGACTTCCACTGCCTCGATACTGGAAAGACGCATCCGCCAGTCACCCGGAATCCGATCCAGCCGTCGCAGCAGATCCCACAATCGCTCCGGCTTTTCGCCCGCCGGCAGATTGTTCGTGTCGACCCCGTAATGCCCCATATGAATGCCGCTGATCACAATCTCTCGATAACCGTGATCGATCAATGCCCGCACTTCGTCTTCAATGGACTGCGGAGACCGGCTGCGGAGTCCCGGGCGAACAGTGGGAATGATGCAGTAGGAGCATTTCAGAATGCAGCCATCCTGAATCTTGATGAAGGCACGCTGGCGACCTTCAAAGTCAGTAATCCCTGCAGGCAGATCAGATACCCCAAACCGCTGCAGCACGTCGGGAAGTTCTCGCTTGTCAGCAACGACCTCGATGACACTCGGCAGACCAGCAACCGTCTCCGGATCGCGGGTCGCATAACAACCCATCACAATCGTCCGCGTGCCGGGATTGCGACGCGAAAGCTGCCGAATCGCCTGGCGAGACTTGGAGTCCCCAGTGTTCGTGACTGTGCATGTATTCACAACACACAAATCGGCCGTCTCATCCTCGGCCGCTTCGCGATAGCCGCTGCCCAGCAGTGCTTCACGCACAAGCTGAGTTTCGTACTGATTGACTTTGCAGCCCAGTGTAACCAGGCGACAGGTACCGCGTTGTGTCATGGCTTTGCAGCTTACCATCCACGATTCAGAGAGTTATTTCAGAGCCGGTCCGATTCTATCCTGCAGCCCTGCAGGACGCGCTGCAGAGCCCGATGTTCGTCCGGAAACCTGGCATTTCCCACTGCAGCACTGTCGCAATCTGCTGCTTCTCTGCTGTTTCTGAACATTTCCCGGTGTTTGAGCACACTGAAGACAGCAGGGGAACAGGAATCCCCCTGCTGGCCATCAGCACTCCGCTCACCCGATCAACCAGTCTCGGTTCATTGGTCGGCAGCCAGATTCACACAGATGATCCGGTTGTCATTTCGGATGTACGCACAGCGGCCAGCAAACGCCGGCATGCTCCAGACGACCTCACGTCCAAAAGCAAAGTTGCTGGGTTCAATGACCCTGGTGCGATCGATCTCTTCGTAACCTGCGGGTGTCAGCCGGGCGAACAGCAACTCTCCCAACTCGTTGAACATCACGAATCGATCCTCATGACGAACAATGAATGCAGTTTCTGATCCAGCCGGACGTTTGCCGATTGCATCGGAGGTTTCCCAGATTCGTTCACCGTCCGGCAGTGACAGTGCCCGAAGCACGCCTTTCTGGTCAAACCCATACAACACTTCGCCCACCAGAAATGGCTGCACATTGACCGGACAGATTACCTGAGATTTGTCACGCCAGACTTCGCGAGCAGCAGGCCGATCGGGATCAAGTTCGATCATCAGACTACGATTGCTGTAGCCAGCTACGTACAGAAAATTACCGGATACGATCGGTGACATGATGATTGAGCCATTCGATGCCTCGTACGGCAACGACCAGTACTCTTTGCCAGTCTCCGGACTGATTGAAGAAACAGCGTCGGGACGCAGGAGCAGCAGCTGTCGCACACCTCCATGCGTAATAATTGTCGGTGGTGAGTACCCCTGTCCCTGACTGAGTGAAGTGGTACTGCGCCATACTTCCGCACCAGTCCTGCGGTTCAGGGCCACAATATGGCTGCCTTCACCGCCAGCCAGCGTCAGCAGATGCTCGCCGTCAATCAGCGGGTGCGCTGCATATCCCCACAGCGGTGCCTTTGCTCCGTATTGCTGTTTCAGGTCCACCGACCAGATCACAGCTCCGTCGTCGAGAGAAAAACAGAACAGATTTCCTTCCGCCCCAAGTGTCCAGACGAGTCCGTCCTGAATCAGCGGCGTGCATCGCGGACCCGCCGGGTATGAGATGGAATAGTTCACTGCATACTCGTGCTTCCAGAGCAACTTGCCCGTTGCCTGATCAAGGCAAAGGACCCGTTCCGTGCCGGAGAACTCCCCGCGAGAAAAATTGTCGACCTTGACGTTTGCAGTCGTGACATAATCCGTGAGCACGACACGCCCCCCGGCAACAGCAGGGCCGGAATACCCCCCGGCAACCGGAGTACTCCAGAGAATCTTCGGCCCACCTTCCGGGAACTTCTGCAGGATCCCCTGTTCACGCCAGACGTTGTCCCGCTGTGGCCCCATCCATTGCGGCCAGTCGTCTGCATTGACGGTCCCGGACAGCAGCAGCATTGCCCCCAGAAATACTCTCTGAACTGTCATACTTTTTTCCATCACAGGTTCTCTCCAATGACTCCACAAAACCCAGGTCCACGATCACTTCTTCGACCGAGCTCAACCGCCCCCGGTTACGGCTGGTCGATCCCGTCTGTCCGCGCTGAGCAATTTCGGCGCGGGACGACTCCTGGCGACCGCTACACCAGCACGAGTTCGGCGAGGTAAATGGCTGTGATCCGCTGTCCGGAAGAGTCGGATTCATGGCTGGAATACCACGACACGAGAGCATTTCCAGACGGAAGTGTCACCAGTCCCGGGTACGAGTTATCTCCGTCACTGGGCAGTTGTGCAAGCGGATGCAGCTGGTCTCCGGAAAGCCACCAGAATTGCGTTCGGGGAGGCTCCCCGGAGACCATCCTGCGTCCCGCCACAACATCTCGGCCCTGCCATCGCACCAGCAGTGGTCCCCCAATCGCAACACCCAGATCTGATCGCTCCCACGGTTCTCCCGGAGCAGTACACCGCAACAAACCAGCTGTGCCACCGCCTCCCGCTCGTGCAACAGCCAGCCCACGTCCGTCTGACTCAAATCGAAATGCTGTCTCATCGCCATTCACGTCCTGAAAGACAGCTCGCTGCCGCCAGATCAGTCCATCTTCACTCTCCAGCATCAGTGACTCCACCCTCCGCCCTTCCCCGCGAGCAGGCACTTCGAAGCCCGGCTTTCGGCGTCCACACAGAAACGCTCGGTCACCATGAACAGCTGCACGCCAGATGTAGTGGCCAAACGTTCCTTCGAGCATCTGCGGTTCACTCCACTGCAGCCCGTTTTCCGAATGAACTGCGTAGCCCAGATGCAGATTCAGGTCGTAATCCTCACGCGGCAACGTTGTTTTTCCGCTGTACCATGTCCCCGTATACACAAACAGGCGGTCGCGAAACACGAGGAAATGGGGATCGCGAGTATCTCGCAGCGGGACACTGAATTCGTGCCGCTGCTGCCAGGTACGGCCGTTATCGGCACTGCTGAGAATCAGTATTCGCGACGTCGGATGAACCATGTGCCCGTCTGGACAGGTACGAAACGTCAGCCAGATGCGACCACCAAACCAGCACAGATCCGTAAACGCGTTGTGCTCTCCGTTATGAAAAGCGCGGCGAATACTGCGGACTTCGACCTGCGGCAGTGATTCATCACTGGCAGCCAGCAGGCCGTTCAACGGCAGCATCCCGGCGGCGGCTGCCACGCTTCCAATCAGCCCCCGCCGTGTGACCGCCATCCTGCGTTCAGGAGATGCATCTGCCATTGCCAACCAGTTCCTGTTCAGCACAATCAACCTCGACTCAGTCACATTCCACCACGAAGACCCCAAACTCGGATGTTCAGCCGTTTCAACATCCGGAACTTTTCATTGGGAGCTTTCTGCTGCTCGCTTGCGATCTCGCCCCGGTGGAATGGGCAACGTCACCGGAGCACGGCTTCGTTCCGGGATCGGACTGCTGAGCAGCACGTCGCCGAGACTTTGCTCCCAGTCGTTACTGAGGGGCAGATCAAATCCCGGGTTCTCTTCCTTCACCTGACACGAACACGGTCCCGTAAGGAACTCTGTTGCAGCTCGTATTGTCCCGGCGTTGATTCCGGCCCCCGCAAGCGCATACAGCACCCGGCCACGACCGAATACCGGAAACACAATCGGCTGTTCCAGTTCACGCAGATCAGGCTCGCTGTTGAGCAGCGTCTCGCGGAGGCAGCGTTCCTGTTCATCCGACGCTGGTACATCCAGCACAGAAAAACGCAGCTGAAACGGAACATTCAGTTTCTGCAGAATTGCCGGCGGCACCTGCAGTTCATCCGCCGTCGGTAGCCGCAACTGCTGCTGCAACTGTTCAAGCTGCTCCGTCAGCAGTCTTCTGGCCGCACGATCCTGATCGGCATGGCCGCCAGCAAGGAACAACCAGACCACTGAATCGCCAGCCGCAAGCCGCTGAATCAGCTGGTCCTGAATCGGACTGCGCAGGAGTCCCTGCGTACCGGCTTCAGCAACGGGCATGACAAAGGCTGCTGTTCCTGCGGGAATTCCGGACCGAGCCGGGTAGAAGGCTGCCACAACCGGCCCACTGCTCACCTGCGCAGAATCGTACAACCGCTGCAATACCTGTGGAGAACGCTCGCTCAGCGCTGTTTCCCGAACCTGCAGCAGAGGATTCCGCTGAGCCAGATGCAGCAGTGACTGCACCGCCTGCCGGTCTGATTCCAGCTCGTGTCCGCGATGCAGGATCACAAGCCGATAGGAGTCCGCCTTCCAGCGTTCCAGTGCAAATCGAAAGACAGGGACCTGACAGGCAGACAAGCCCCCACAGATCAGCAGCACCAGCAGCAACGCCGGCAATCTTCGTCGGCCACTGAATCTGCCGCGAGCGTGCTGCATGTTAGCGTCCCCTGTAGCAACGGATGCAAACCCTGCAGCGGATGGCGGGATTCATTCTGCCGAAGCAGGACTGATTCTGACTCAGTTCCACCGCACGATCGCCGCAGGACCTTCCTATTCTGCATCACAAAAAAAAGCCCGTCCAGCCGGACGGGCTTTTTCGCTTGATTGTCACGCTGCGTTTCAGGCTGCAGCGGAATCTTTTTCTCCCGCACGCCGATCGCGTCGCACATCCTTTTCAGTGATCACGAACTTCTGTCCTCGCTCCATATCCGGGAGCTCAAACATCAGATCGAACATCACACCCTCAAGAATCGAACGCAGTCCACGAGCACCGGTTTCGCGTTCCCGAGCCAGTTTCGCAATTTCTCGCAGCCCGCACTCGCTGAATTCCAGTTCGCACTCTTCCATCTCAAAGAGCTTCTGATACTGCCGAACAAGCGCGTTTCGAGGTTCAGTCAGTACTCGTACCAGAGCATCCTCGTCAAGCGGAGCAAGAGTACCGATGACCGGAAGTCGTCCCAGCAGTTCAGGAATCAGACCGAATTCCATGACATCTTCCACTGTCGCCTGAGACAGCAGTTCGCTTCGAGTGGCATTGGAGTTCCGTTCCACTGCGTTTCCGAAGCCGATCACCTTTCGTCCAAGTCGCCTCGAGACAATATCCTCAAGCCCGACAAACGTACCACCGCAGATGAACAGAATGTTCGTTGTGTCGATCTGAATGTACTGCTGCTCCGGATGCTTGCGACCACCCTGCGGGGGGACGCTGGCAACAGTGCCTTCGAGCATCTTCAGCAATGCCTGCTGCACGCCTTCACCCGACACATCGCGTGTGATGCTCACGTTCTGGCTTGTCTTCCCGATCTTGTCGATCTCATCGATGAAAATGATGCCGCGCTGTGCCGCCTCAACATCAAAGTCCGCTGCATGCAGCAGTTTCAGCAGCAGGTTCTCGACATCCTCACCGACATAACCAGCTTCTGTCAGCGTCGTCGCATCCCCGATTGCAAACGGCACCTGCAGGGATTTGGCCAGGGTGCGAGCAAGCAGCGTCTTTCCGCAGCCTGTCGGTCCAACGAGCAGAATGTTGGACTTTTCAATCTCAACGTCTTCAGAATCCGCTTCCAGGTTGTGCATCAGTCGCTTGTAGTGACTGTGAACAGCTACGGACAGCAGCTTCTTCGACTTTTCCTGACCAATCACGTACTGGTCAAGTTCCGCGACGATCTCCCGCGGGGACGGCACTCGATTGAACAGAGTGCGCGGAGTTCCGCGACGGCGACGTTCCTGATCCAGGATAGTCTGGCACAACTCGATGCATTCCCCGCAGATGTAGACATCCTCAGGGCCCTCAACGAGCGGTCCTACTTCACGGTAGTTCTTGCGACAGAAGGAACAATTGGCATTGCGTTTGCCGTTATGAGTTCCCTTGCCGGATCCAAAGTCCTTGCCTGCAGCCATCTTTGATGCTTTCGAATTCTCAACAGATCATCCACCTGCCACCCGTTCCTGATCCTGCAGAAGGATCGGGGATCAGCGAGTTCACGATCTGCCCAGGTCGCCGGAATACTGCTCCGTACTGCCGGCGTCCCTGCCGACTCAAACTCTTCTCACACATTCTGACCAGAAGCCAGGTGCGAGACGACACAAGTCATTCTGTCGCCTCGGATTCAGAGTCCACACTCTGATCCCTTGTTTCGGTATCCAAAGGCTCTTCCTTCTGCCTTCGTTGCTCCGGATCTGCATCCGGACCCGGAACATTTCCGAAACTCGATGGTGATTCTGACTGTATCGAATGAGCCGACTGCAGCGGCTGTTCGGTCCAACATTCGGACTGACTGCCTACCTCTGCGACATCCGCCAGAGACACTC
>JALQUR010000573.1 GCA_023260695.1 Planctomycetaceae bacterium | reverse complement strand
TCTGAAGAACTGCCGAAAATACTGGACTTTGTATTACGCCCGAGAGGATTCGAACCTCTGACCTACGGATTAGAAGTCCGTTGCTCTATCCAGCTGAGCTACGGGCGCATTGGTGAATCGACGAACACCAGAGGAGTATGTCGCGATGATTCGCTGGTTGCAAGCGGAGCCACTGCCAGGACTGAGAGTGGGAATTCCCCAGCTGAGCGACGTGGCTGATGATGTTTCAGGTTGACGAAGCGACTTGTTTCGCGGCGGCAGGACGATGCTTGACGAATGCTGGAATGCAGGCAACGGCAGCTACTCTCAACCGCCTCGAAGCCTGCCTTCCGGGACGATGTTTCCATCATCCGGAGTGTCGGCTTCACCCTCTTCGGAAGTGACCGGTGCGTCTGTTCCAAACCCAATCAGCTCAGCAAGCTTTCCGGGCAGGCTCTGGCCGTACTGCCAGGCGAGGAACGCAACCAGCGCTATGGCGGCAAGAAGCAGAAGAAATGAGGCCAGTCCCACGACATTGCGAAAGTAATCCTTGAGTTTTCGCTTCAGATAGAACCGCTTCTGGTCGCGGTCGACGCGGCTGTAGAGCGATTTCATGTCTTCCTTGCGAATCGCTGCAGTACGTTGTGCGACGCTGTCTTCCACCGCTTTGGTAAATTCCGGGAACTGTGCGAGTGGGTAGTACGTACCGTCCGCCGATACTTTCGCACGCGCCTTGGCGGTGATTTTTCCCTGAGCCAGCATCTTGAGAACTCGACCGGTGCTGTGTTTTTCAACGACGGCACGGCCTTTTTCGTCCTCAAACTGAATGAACCACATTCTCGTCGTGCCAGTGGCTGCAACTGTCCCAAAGCCAGTCTGTCCCGCCTGGGTATGCTGTCCGACGCCAGTGGCGGCAGCGGCTGACACCGGGGACGTTCGTCCGATTGGCATGCGGGTTTCCGCAGCACCGTCGATGAACGAAAGACTTTCGGAATGCTGTCCAATGGCCGTCAGGTCCTTGAGCAGTTCTTCGCAGTTCTTGTAGCGGTGCCCCGGTTCCTTCGCCATCATCTTGTCGAGGATCAGATCCAGACGTTCAGGAACTTCAGGACGGACAGAACGAGCGGTGTCGTACTTGCCCTTCTCCTTGGCAAGGATGAGTTCGAGTGTCGATTCGCCGGCGAACGGCAGTTTGCCGGTGAGCATGTGATACAGGGTGACACCGAGGGCATAGATGTCGGATCGATGATCGACATGCTTTGCATCGCGTGCCTGTTCGGGGGCCATGTAAAGCGGTGTGCCCAGCCCGGTGCCACTTTGAGTGACGGAGACATCTTCGTCGAGCGCTTTGGCAAGGCCGAAGTCCGCGACTTTGACCACACCTTTGCTGGTAATCAGGATATTGTCGGGCTTGATGTCGCGGTGCACCATGTTCTGCTCATGAGCATGCCGCAAGGCTTCAGCGCACAGGATCGTGATATGCAGGGCATCGCCGATTGGAAACTGCTGCAGTTTTTCCAGCCACTTGAGCACACTGTGGCCGTCGATGTATTCGATGGCAGCAAAATGAACGCCGTGGTAGGAATCGACAGCGAAGATCTTGACCACATTCGGGTGATCTATCTTTGCCATCGACTTTGCTTCACGTTCGAAACGCTGCACGAAGCTTTCCCGCTTCGCCAGTTCGCGGGTGAGTGTCTTGATGGCAACGAGCCGATCGAGGCTGATCTGGCGAGCAAGATAGACCTTGCCCATGCCTCCCTGACCGAGCTCTTTCTTCAGTTCAAAATCACCCAGTCGCGTGACTTTTCGTGGCTTCTTGTCTTCGGAAGTGTCAGACACGGTGCTCACCCGCAGCAGAAGTCGAGAACGCTGTACTTCTGTACTATCGCCGTTTTGGCACGTCCCGACAACTGAAAATCGATGGTTTTCGCACGCGCTGAAGGTGGAGCGTCCGGCCTGCGCAGTTCTGTGGAGGCGGTCATCCTGCTGAACGGTGCAATCGATTCATTCGGCAGTCTCAACCCCTGTTCCAGGGGGCTGTTCGGCAATCCCGGGCAATTTGAAACAAGCCAGTTCCGCTGCATTGCGAACGTAAAGTCGACCACGATTCAGCACCGGGACATTCCAGGTCCGATCGGTCAGTGCCGAGAAACGGGTCACTTCGCGGAACTCTTCAGGGTTTGCTTCCACAACGACCACATCCCCGTCTTCGGCCTGCACCAGAAGTTTGTCCTGCCACAGCAGGACGTGGCCGAACTTGTAACGGCCGCGTTTCCAGATCCGTTTTCCATCGGCTACGCGAATGCATGCAAGGATTCCATCATCCAGTCCGTAAACATGATCCTGAAACAGAACCGCTTCATTGAATTTGAGTTTCAGATTGCGGTTTCGCGGCCACACCTCTGTCGGTGTCTGAACGGTGGCATTACCTTTCAGTGGGCTGAGTTGCGTTGGATCGAGCAAAACGCATCCGGAGTCATAGCCGCTGCTGAGGAAGATCTGATCGCTCCAGAGCAGTGGCTGAGCGACATTAATCCTGTACTGATTTGTCCACGGATAAAACCACAGGCTGGTACCGTCATCCGGAGTAAATGCTTCCAGACCATCTCCGTGAAACACGAGCAGAGTGATTTTCCCCTGCAGTGTTTCCAGTCGCGGTGATGTGTAGCCGGCTTTGTGGCTGCCGGAGCTCCAGAGCCTGCTGCCGTTCTTCATGGAATAAGCCGCGACCCCGCGACCATCCGGACTGCCAGCATCCACAATCACTGTGTCTTCATAAATCAGTGGCGATCCGCTCAGACCCCATTCCACCATTTCGCTTCCGGCATCATCGCAGACGTTGGTGGTCCATAACAACTCGCCGGTGCGTGGGTGCAGTGCGTTGAGGATCCCGGTTGCACCGAGCGCAAAAACGGCTTCAGGAGTCACGGTTGGAGTTGCTCGAGGACCCACAGCACCCTGCGCCGTGTCATAGCGAGCCGTATCCTCATGTCGCCAGAGTTCAGCTCCGGTATCTGCGTCGTAGCAGACCACGCATTCCTGTTCCTGTCGCTGTTCCTGAGTAAAAAGCAGTCCGTCAGCAATCACGCAGGATGACCACGCCTGTCCTACAGGCCGTCGCCACAATTCCAGCGGCGGAGAAGTTGCCCAGTCCAGTGTGCTGAGTGGTTCAGAGACAATGCGATTTCGCCCGGGTCCGCAGTATTCAGCCCAGTCAGCAGAGGTGATCTGCAAAGGAGTTGACTCACCGTTCGGTGTAATCGGCGATGTGGGAGCATTTTCGGACAGCCATTGCTGAGCGCGTTCCTGAGGTGACGGCTGACTCCACACGAAGCGAATTCGCGGTCGCATGTCACCATCAAACCAAACTTCCCGCACGGCCAGTCGCAGACCAACGACAGCCATCGCGATCAAAGCAACGAAGGTAACGCGAGTCCGGAACGATCGTCGATTGAAGATCAGCAGCCACAGTGCCAGCCAGATTACAAGGAAGCCTCCGCCAGCGTAGACCGAGATCATTGCGTCCGTGTCCCCGTCTGCACGTCGATTTGCAACGGTGGTACCTGTCAGGATGACTGCGCTGATGCCCAGTCCGATCAGGTTTCCTGCTCTCAAAAAACTCCGTCGCTGGCTGACCTTCTGAGCAGGACCGGGGCTGGGGTTCATCTGTTCGGTCTGGGGGGCGTTCATTGTTCGTTCTGCCTGTATGTTCGTTCTGCCTGTTTTGCAGTCTGAAGCTCGTCCTGCAGTCTGAGATGTTGTTCAGAGTTCCTGATGCAGAGGATAGCACAGCCCGGTGCACTGTTCGACGAGCTTTGTTCTGCGTCAGGTCTTGCTGCTTTCTGTGGGAAATTGAGATCGGTTTGTCCGCCATCGAGGTCGAAAAATCAGCGTTCAGGCGCATCTCCGCTCTCGCCGTGACTGCTGCTGTCGGCTATGCTGGGCTGAGGTAACTGAATCAGATGGGCCGGATGTGCCGATCTGTTCCGTAGCTGCCATGCTGAAGCGTTCGGAGTCACTGCTGCTGGTGATGCTTGTAGTCGGCAGCAGCAATGCGGACTGTTCAGCAGACCCGCGCCCGCCTGCCCCTGTATCCTGCCTGCCCCCCTGATCCTGCCCGCCCGTATCCTCCCCTTGAGTTCTTTCGGGATATGCCATGACGTCCTGCGATTCTTCGTTACATCGCCATTCGATCCGTCATCTCTGCGGGTTGGTGCTGTTTTGTCATCTGGTATTTCCAGCGAGTCTGACGGCCGACGAAGCTGCTGCGGAAAAGTCGCAGCAGCTGGAATTCTTTGAGTCGCGAATTCGTCCGGTGCTGGTACAGCACTGCTACGAGTGCCACTCCGCCGAGAGTTCTCCAATTCAGGCCGGACTGGTGGTGGATACCGCTGCGGGGCTGCTGCGAGGCGGAGATTCCGGTCCGGCGATCGTGGCCGGGGACAGTCAGGCAAGCCTGCTTCTCCAGGCGCTGCGGCATGAAGCATTCGAAATGCCTCCCAAAGGAAAACTGCCCCAGCAGGTGATTCAGGATTTCGAACAGTGGATTGCCGCAGGTGCGGTGGATCCTCGTAATGGGATTGCAGCCAGTGTCCCGCGTGAAATCAACTTTGAGTCGGCGCGACAGTTCTGGTCATTCCAGGCTCCGGTTCGCGCCCAGCTTCCAGCGGTCCGCAACACTGCGTGGCCAAAAGGGGACATTGACCACTACATCCTGTCTCAGCTGGATGCACATGGCCTGCAGCCGGTTGCTGCGGCAGGCAAAGCTCAATTGCTCCGGCGAGCAACATTTGATCTGATCGGTCTGCCACCGACACCAACGGAGATCGATGCGTTCGTGGCAGATGATTCCCCACAGGCATTTGCGAAGGTAATTGATCGTCTGCTGGCATCTCCGCATTACGGTGAACGCTGGGGCCGCTACTGGCTGGATGTGGCACGCTACTCCGAGGACCAGGCACATACGTTTTCGGTAACTCCCAACACCAGTGGATACCGTTACCGCGACTGGGTGATTCAGGCGTTCAATCAGGATCTGCCATTTGATCAGTTTGTCCGGTTGCAGATCGCCGGTGACCTGATGGATGTCGCGGAAACGCAGCGATACAGTCAGCTGCCAGCGCTGGGATTCTTCGGTCTGGGGGCTCAGTACTACAAGAATACCGACGCCGCACGAGCTCGCGCTGACGAGCTGGACGACCGTATCGACACGTTCACACGCGGGTTTCTTGGTCTGACCGTATCGTGTGCTCGATGTCACGACCATAAATTCGACCCGATTCCGCAGCAGGATTACTACTCTCTTGCCGGCATCTTTCACAGTTCAAAACTGCAGACGATACCACTCGTTCCGCAGGAGGATGTGCGCGCCTGGAATCAGGCGCAGGATCGTCTGAAGGAACTGGAAAAGAAGATTGCCGAGACCATTGCGGCCTCCGGTCCGGCAATTCGCGAAGCGGAGTTGCAACGGGTGTCGCAATATCTGATCGCTGCCTACCGCATTGAGCAGACCTCAAGGAGTGCCCAGCCGCAGAATGCTGAACAGGTTGCTGCGACGGCCGGCCTGGACCCGGATTTCCTCAAACGCTGGGTGAAGTTCGTGAAGGAGGATTCGAGCGGTCTGCAGACTTTGCGAGTGCTGCAGGATTCGATCGCTGCCCTGCCCGTTTCCGTTTCTGCTGACGCTGCGGTGCCCGAGGAGGTTGCTGCTGCGGCCGTCGGTTTTCAGCGTTACCTGCAACTGCTGCTGAAGCAACGCGATGGGGAGCTGACCGACGCCGAACTCCAGGAACTGCGGGGGATTGATCAGCCGGGAAATGCCATCTATACCAGTCGTGTCGTCAATTACTCAGCGCCTTCTGTGGACATCGATGTTGATCTGACTGGCGCGAAAAAACTGTATCTGGTCGTAACGGATGCAGGGGATGGCAACAGCTGTGATCATACGGACTGGGTGAATCCCACGCTGGTAACGGCTGATGGCGAAATCAGCCTGCTGGATCTGCAGTGGACAAGTGCCGAAGCGACCTACGGCAATATCAATCGCAATCAGAATGTGCAGGGGCAACCCATACGCATCGGTGGCAAATCCTACGAAAAAGGGCTGGGAACTCATGCCAGTTCACTGATTGCCTATGACCTGCCTCAGGGAGTGACGCGTTTTCGCGGATCTGCCGGTCTGGATAACAGCGGCACTGATCAGGGGGGCTGTGGCCAGAACGCGACAGTGCAGTTCCGCCTGTATACCTCGATGCCGTCGGACTTTAATGTCGGCAGCGAAGATCTGCTCACCAGAATCTCCGGTGAAAAGGGGATCTTTGCGATTGATCCAGAGAAACTGGAAGAGCTGCTTCCTGAGGCCGGCAAGCAGGAACTGGCGGCACAGCGAACCGAACTGGAGCAGCTCAGACAGAATATGCCCGAGCGATATCCGGAAGCCCATGTGATCGGCGAAGCCAGAGCGGAGGATATGCACGTGTTCCTGCGGGGCAATCCGGCCAACCAGGGAGAACTCGCGCCAAGGCGATTCCTGAAGGTGCTGGCCGGTGACGATCCACCGCTGTTCCAGGACGGCAGCGGGCGACTGCAGCTGGCAGAAGCCATCACTTCTCCGGACAATCCGCTCACCGCACGTGTGATTGCGAATCGTATCTGGCAGCATCACTTCGGTCGCGGACTTGTTGCTACTCCGGACAATTTCGGCAGTCTTGGTGAGGCTCCGTCGCATCCGGAACTGCTGGACTATCTGGCCCTGCGACTGATCGAAGAGGGCTGGTCGCTGAAGGCGCTGCATCGCGAGATCATGCTCTCGGCGGTGTATCAGCTGGACAGCAGCAGCCACGCCGCCAATGAACAGATTGATGCGGACAATCGCTGGTTGTGGAGAATGCCGCGACAGCGTCTGGATATTGAAGCATGGAGAGACAGTCTGCTGGCTGTATCCGGTCGGCTGGATGTGTCGCAGGAAGGTCCGTCGACTCAACTGACGGATGCCAACAATGCCCGCCGCACGGTCTACGCATTCATCAGTCGACATGAACTGGACAATATGCTGCGACTGTTTGATTTTCCCGACCCGAATATCACCAGTTCCACTCGATCAGAAACCACGGTTCCGCAGCAGCAGCTGTTTGTAATCAACAGTCCTTTCATGCTGCGTCAGGCGGAGGCCTTTGCCGAACGTCTGCAGCGGGAGGCGCCGGAATCGGATGAACAACGCGTGCGTCTGGCGTTTCGTCTGGCATTTGGCCGTGAGGTGACGGATCCGGAACTGCAACTGGGGCAGGTGTTCCTGCAACAGAGCGATTCTGAGACGCAGCAGGAGGGTACTCGACTGAGTCGTCTGGCGCGTTACGCGCAGGTCCTGCTGGCCAGTAATGAGTTTATGTACGTCGACTGACGCTGAACATTGAACAGATTTCAGATCACAGAACGATCACGATTCTGCGGAGCAAAGATCATGCAGACTATTCCAGCAATTCCGCTGCTCAGCCGCCTGCCCGGCGTTTCCCGTCGTCAGATGCTGCAACGACTGGGAACGGGCGTTGGTGCGCTGGGTCTGGCCAGCTTGTTACAGCCGGAACTGGCAGCCGCAGCCGACGCCGCCGTTCCGGGTGACCCGCTGTCGCCGAAGCAGCCTATGTTTGCTCCGCGAGCAAAACGAATCATTCATCTGTTCATGAATGGTGGCCCTTCGCAGGTGGATACCTTCGATCCCAAGCCGGCGCTAGAGAAATACAATGGCCAGCGGCCGGAAGGTGCTGACCTCAAGACTGAGCGCAAGACCGGGGGATTGCTCAGGTCGCCCTTCAAATTCTCGAAACATGGGCAGTCAGGCCTGGAGATCAGTGAGATCTTTCCGCAACTGGCTGAGTGCGCGGACGATCTGTGTGTAGTGCGTTCGATGCACACCAACATTCCCAACCATGAACCATCGCTGCTGATGATGACCAGTGGTGAGACGCAGCCCACGCGACCTTCGATGGGCTCATGGCTGCTTTACGGACTCGGCACCGAGAATCAGAACCTGCCTGGCTTCGTTGTGTTGTGTCCGGGGAAGCCCGTCGTGGGACCAGCATTGTGGGGCAACAGGTTTCTGCCTGGCATCTACCAGGGTGCTCAAATCAACAATTCCCGCATGGATCCCGGGAAGGTGATTCAGGATATCAGCAATGGATCGGTATCGCTGGCCGCACAGCGTGAACAGCTCGATCTGCTCAAACAGATGAACGAGCTGCATCTGGGGCGGCGTGGCGGGGCGGATAATGCCCTTGAATCACGGATTCAGTCGATGGAAATGGCGTTCCGTATGCAGACGGAAGCTCAGGAAGTATTTGATCTGTCACGGGAAACGAAGCAGACGCGTGATGCATACGGGAGTGGTGAGTTTGCCAACGGTTGCCTCGCTGCGCGACGGCTGGTGGAACGCGGCGTCCGCATGGTGCAGCTGTTTTACGGCAATGGCCAGCCCTGGGATGATCACGGTAATATCGCCGATCATCGAGGCAAAGCTCAGGCGGTCGATCAGCCGATCGCAGCACTCATCAACGACCTTAAGGAACGTGGGTTGTTTGAAGATACGCTCATTCTCTGGGGCGGCGAGTTCGGGCGGACACCGGTGTCAGAAGGCTCGATGGGGCGTGACCACAACAACCATGGCTTTACGGTCTGGCTGGCAGGTGGCGGGACCAAAGGTGGAATGGCTTACGGGGCGACCGACGAATTCGGATTTGCCGCACAGGAGAATCGGATGCATGTGCACGATCTGCATGCCACCATTCTGCATCTGATGGGCATCGACCATGAGCAGCTGACCTTCCGCTATTCGGGGCGCGACTTCCGTCTGACCGATGTTCATGGTCGGGTGGTGGACGACCTGTTTGCGTGACTGCTGGAAGTCACAAGTTCCGGGCTTCTTTAGCTCTGAGCACGCCGCCTGATGTTTGATGAGTGGTGCGATGTGCGCCAGTTCAGCTGTGCAGGATTTCCTGCACAATGCGTCCCGAAACATCGGTAAGGCGAAAATCACGGCCGGCATAACGCCACGTCAGGCGTTCATGGTCCAGCCCCAGCTGGTGCAGAATGGTGGCATGCAGATCGTGCATATGAACACGGTCCACGGCCGCGTAGTAACCGAAGTCGTCGGTTTCGCCCCATGAAAAACCGGGGCGCACGCCGCCGCCAGCGAGCCAGCAGCAGAAGCCCTGAGGATTGTGGTCACGACCGTTGCTGCCCTGCACTGTCGGAGTACGGCCAAACTCCCCGGTCCAGACGACGAGTGTGTCATCGAGCAGACCTCGTTGTTCAAGATCGATCAGCAACGCAGCGATGGGCTGATCGGTGGCGAGCGAGTTTTTTTCGTGGCCCTCCTTCAGACCGCCATGCTGGTCCCAGACATTTCCCGTGGACAGTTCCACGAAGCGAACGCCCGCTTCCAGCAGGCGTCGTCCGAGCAGGCACTGTCGGCCAAAGTTGTCGGTAGCCTTCTGGCCTATCCCGTACATCTGCTGTGTCTGTTCGGTTTCCTGAGACAGGTCGAGGACCTGCGGAGCGGCTCGCTGCATTCGTGCGGCGAGTTCATTTGTTTCCAGCATCCCACTGATGCGCGGATCTGGTCCGACCCGCAGCAGATGTGCCTGGTTGAACGACTGCGTCAGTTGCAGTCGTCGTTGTTGTCGGTCAGCATCCGGGCTGGCAGGCTGCAGGTAATCAATGGATGCTTCCCCCAGTTTTCCCTGGCGACCAACAGGTGTCCCCTGATGTTCCGCCGGCAGAAACGCCGCACCGTAATTGCGCGGGCCGCCGTGGCCGCTGGATGGGCCGAGGGAGAGGAACGCTGGCAGATTGTTGTTCTGTCGACCCAGCCCATAGGAGACCCAGGCGCCGATTGAGGGACGGACCAGATTATCGCTGCCAGTATGCAGCATTGATACCGCCTGTCCGTGCGACTGGCCGCGGCTGTACATCGATTTCACAACGCACAGTTTGTCGATCTGCCGAGCCGTATGGGGCAGTAATTCGGAAACCCAGTTCCCCGATTCACCGTGCCGGGCAAATTTCCACGGCGAACGCATGAGCGTCGACTTTGCATCCAGATTGCCCGGCATCTTCCCCGGAAAATCCTGTCCATCACGCCGTTGCAGTTCCGGTTTGAAGTCGAACAGGTCTACCTGACTGGGGCCCCCGTGCATGAACAGCAGAATAACTCGCTTTGCGCGGGCTGGATGGTGCAGCTGGCTGCCGTTGCTGCTGGCCTCCAGCGTGCGTCCCTGCAGACCGGCAAGAGAAAGTGCAGTTGCGTATGGAAGGGACTGCAGACAGGTGCGACGTTTCATGGGGGTGATCCGGGACTGTTCTGTGGTGAGCCTGCAGGTGAGAATTGAAACGGACGTTTTCATTGTCAACGGCTGATCATAACCGGATCAGTCGAGCATACGGAATGCAGAAGATGCCAGAATGGCCTGAGTCAGGTCTGCCCAGTCTTCACGACTGGCATCCGTCTGCTGTGAAAGAAATTCGATGGAGAGCCGGGCTTCATCCGGTTGGGGAGGCCGTCCCAGAACCAGCTGGTACAGGAATTCAATACGAGCTCGCTGGTCTGTGAAATCTGCGGCAAGGACGCGATCGGCGATCTGTGCCGCACGCTTCTGAATGGTGTCGCTGTTGAGCATCCACAGTGACTGAGTAGGCACCACAGTTTCGGTGCGTTGTCCAGTGCCGAAATCAGGATCCGCGAAATCGAACAGTGTCATCAACGACGGAAGTTCATTGCGAATCACCGGCTGATAAATGGTTCGGGTACTGTTCGAGCTGAGCTCCACGCCTTTGTCATCGGCATTGTTCTGAGTGACAAGAGTTCCCAGAGCGGCGACAGGTGCTTCGCCGATCTGCGTTGATAATTCTCCCGCCGCCTGCAGCAGCGAATCCCGGATTGATTCGGCGCTGATCGGTCGGCGGCTGGCCCGCCAGTGCAGTCGATTTTCCGGGTCTGTCTGCCAGTGGTGCTGCTGCCATGCGGACGAGAGTCGGTAGGTTCGGCTGGAGACAATTTCCCGCACCAGCCACCGCGTGGACCAGTTGTGTGCGATGAACTCCGCAGCCAGGCGGTCCAGCAGTTCCGGATGAGTTGGCTGTTCGCCATTACGGCCGAAGTTATCGACAGTGCGTACCAGTCCGGCACCCATCAGATGTGCCCAGATGCGGTTGACATAGACGCGAGCTGTGAGCGGGTTGCGGGCATCAGCGATCCATTCGGCCAGCTGCAGTCGACCGCTCTGCACGGGATTCACAACAGGCTGTCCGTCCCAGCTGGCAACCTGCAGGAATCCCCGCGGGATTATCTCGCCAGGATTGTTGTGTTCGCCACGGATGTAGATCGGGCTGTCGGCAGGTTGATCACGCTCTCTTACCGCCAGCGCCCTCGGTTCAGGAGCAGGTGCTGTTTTTTCAAGATCACTGAGCTGCTGCTGCTGCTGTTTGAGTTGCTGCTGCAGTGCAGTCAGTCGCTCCGACTGTTTTGCTGCGTTCGTGTTTTCGTCGGCTGGCTGATCGAGTTCGGCGGCAGAGATGATCTGCAGTGCATCGACAATCACGTAACCGTCAGTGTCGCGGTTGACGATCTCCACGACGGCTTCCTGGTCCTTGTGAAATGGGAAACGTCCGAGCGGTTTGAGCATGTCCAGAATTGGAGCTGCTCTGGATTCATCGACAAGGACTGTCGTGGTACCTGCGGCATGCTCGATCTGTACAGGAACATTGGTTGCACGACCGCCGCTGCCGGGGAATGCCAGCCGAATTTCGTATTCGCCGTCAGCAGGTACGTTGAATCGGAACCGCAGCATGCGGCGACCGAGTTCCTGTTTGTCGTCGTGAATATAGCCCTTGCCGATGAAGTTGGGCGAGTAGGTTGAGAATTTCCAGTCGCCTGTCTTCTCGGCCTGATCGTCGTCCAGCAGCAGGCCCTGAGCAAGAATTCGAGCTCGGTCGCCGTTCTGTTCCAGGTCCCTGACTTCCTTTTCCAGAGCGGAAATGGATTTCTTCAGATCGGCAGCTGCTGCGGTGTATTCCGCAAGTGCTGCTCGGTGAGCATCCGTCATTGGCAGTGGCTGACGCACCCAGTTGGAAACGTATTTCTGGATTTCTCCGTCCAGCGTCTGGGTACTGCGGAAGATTCCGGCCAGGGCGTAGTAATCCTGCGTCGGGATCGGGTCGAATTTGTGATCGTGGCAGCGGGCACATTCGAGAGTCATGCCCAGGAATGCCTTGCCAACTGCCGAGATCTGCTCGTCGACCACATCCAGCTCCAGTTTTGCCTTGTCACGTTCGCTGAGCATGCGTGCGCCGAGCATGAGCAGACCTGTGGCGACGACCTGGCGTTCCCGGCTGGCATCGTCTGCGGCGGGCAGCAGATCTCCGGCAATCTGTTCCACGATGAATTCGGGGAGGGGACGATCCTGCTCAAACTGGTTGATGACATAGTTGCGATAACGCCAGGCGTTGTGAAAGGTCGCATTGAAGTCACCGCCGTTGGAATCAGCATAGCGGGCGACATCCAGCCAGTGCCGCGCCCAGTGCTCGGCGAAGGACCGCGATTCGAGCATGGTGTCGATGGCACTTTCCAGTCCGCGCGGGTCGTCAGCCGCAGCAATTTCAGCAATTCGTTGCGGAGTTGGTGGCAGTCCGGTGAGATCAAAGCTGAGACGTCTGAGCAGAGTCGCCTGATCCGCATCCTGTGCTGGTGTCAGGTTCTGCGATTCCAGTTTTTGCAGAACGTAGTGATCGATCCAGCTGAGTGGCCACTCCGAGTCCTGTACATCCGGCGTTGCCGTCACGTTGAGCGGCTGAAACGCCCAGTGATCACGTCCGGCCAGGGGATCTGCAGATGCCTGCGGTACGAGACCGTTGTGCCGTGTGCGAGGATCTGCAGCGCCGCGAGCGATCCATGTGGCGAAGTCCGCAATCACTGCCACCGGCAGCTGACCTGCCGGTGGCATTTCGAAGGCTTCGTATTGCAGCGACTGCAGCAGCAGGCTGGCTGCTGCATCGCCGGGCACCAGTGCCGGGCCCGAATCACCACCCTGCAGCAGTCCGGCGGCAGTATCGAGCAGCAGACCACCGCGGATCTTCTCACTGTCAGCGGCATGGCAGGAATAGCAGTGCTGCACCAGCACCGGACGGATCTTCTGCTCGAAGAAGGCAAGATCGGCTGGAGAAATGTCTGCAGGGACGCCCGGCGAGTCTGTTTGTGGTTCCTGAGCATTCACAGGAGCCAGCAGCAACAACAGGAGAAGAATTCGTGCCACAGGAACACCTTCTGGAAATTCGGACAGAACACTCCGCATGATAACCTATCGGCACGTATGGCGGAAACAATCCCCGTGAAAACCGGGATCAGCACGCTGATGGACAGGGAATCTGGCGTGTGCTGAATGCAGCGACAGATCAGCAGCAACGATTCCCGGGTGCTTGTGCAGTCGCTGGCGTGTGATTAAGGTTTCCCCTGTGGTTCAGTGAGCAAGTCTGTGGATCCGCACTAAAGCTGTTCGGATTGCCGGGGTGGTTGGTTCTGCGTCGTAAGTTGCAGTGTGTTTACAACGATCACAGCGGGGGGAAGTTCGATGACAGGTACAGGGCGACGGGCGTTTCTGCAGCAGTCGGTGACTTCTGTTTCAGCGGGGGCATTTGCAGGTCTGCCAGCAGTAAAGCCGGAAGACCCGGTCAATCTCGCACTGATCGGTTGCGGCGGAATGGGCAGCAATCATCTGCAGCAGCTTGCGCCTCGGAAGGATGTGAATCTCTCGTGGGTCTGTGATGTCGACAGAGAACGCCTCGCGGCCGCGGTCCGCACGGTGAGTGAGGGCAGCGGAAAGCCGCCCCGGTCAACCGGCGACATGAGGCAGGTGCTGGACGACGACCGTGTCGAGGCGGTGTTCATTGCCACTCCGGATCACTGGCATACTCCCGCTGCACTTCTTGCTCTGGAAGCTGGAAAACACGTTTACGTCGAGAAGCCCTGCTGCCACAACATTCGTGAAGGTCGACTGCTGCTGGATGCCGTCAGCCGGACCGGAAAGCAACTGCAGGTGGGAACACAGAGTCGCAGCACGGCGTTCGTCCGTGAGGGTATCGAGCGTGTTCGCAGCGGTGAAATCGGAGAGATTCTCGTTGCCAAAGCGTGGAACAGTCAACGCCGCGGTTCGATTGGCAGAACGCAGCCGTCCGAGCCGCCGGAGCGACTGGACTTTGATACGTGGCTGGGCCCGGCCCGGGAAGTCCCTTTCCGTTCCAACATGCTGCATGCGATCTGGCGGTGGTGGTACGACTTCGGCTGCGGCGATATTGGCAACGATGGAGTGCATGACATTGACGTGGCGCTGTGGGGGCTTGGTGTTGATACGCTGCCGTCACGGATCGCCTGCCTGGGTGGCCTGCATTTCTTCGATGACGATCAGCAGTTTCCTGATACGCAGTACGCAGTCTGTGAATATCCGGGGGCGGCTGAGAACGGGCGTACGAAGCAGCTCATCTTCGAGCAGCGGACGTGGTCTCCGTATGTCCAGGAGGGCTATGAGAATGGCGCCGCCTTCTACGGTACAGAAGGTCTGATGGTGCTGGGGCATACAAAAGGCTGGAAGCTGTACGGACCGCGGAACAAGCTGATCGCGGAAAGTACAGGCGGGATGGATCTGCCGGCCCACCACACAAACTTCCTGCAGGCTGTCCGCAATGATCAGCTCACGACCAATGCCAGCGTACAGGCTGGTGTGCTGTCGGCCGGAGTTGTGCATCTGGCGAACATTGCAGCGCGGACAGGGCAGACGCTTGACTTTGACCTTGCGAAGGAGCAGATCACCAGCTCTGCAGAGGCGAACGGTCTGGTCGGGCGTCAGTATCGACAGCACTGGGGAACTCCACGAAGCGTCTGAATCCGTTGCCGCATGCTCGCACTGCAGGTGCGATTTCTGCTCACCGTCCGGGAAATACTCATGGCCAGTCACAGTCCAGTTCTGCTTTCCGTAGTTTCGCTGCTGCTTCTGCTGCCGGAGCTGCAGTCGGCTGATCCGACAGATTCACTCATCTTTCTGGCAACTTTCGATCATGGAATGGATGCGGAGCTGGGGGCAGATCGACGGTTGCGGACGGCCGATACTCTGGAACGAAAGACCATTCGGTCGGGAAACACACGCACTGATGTGCGTCGAGTTGCCGAGCAGACAGGTACTCGTCGGGGGGCCGTGCTGCGATTCAGTGGGCTGGACACCGAACGGATTACTCTGTTTTCCGGTACCAATGCGGGTTATCGGGAGCAGGACTGGGAAGGAACCGTCTCATTCTGGCTGAAACTCAATCCGGATGAAGATCTGGCTCCGGGTTATTGTGATCCAATCCAGTTGACTGACAGTCGCTGGAACGACGGTTCATTTTTCGTTGATTTTGACAAGGACCTGCCCCGTGTATTTCGGCTGGGAGTTTTTTCGGAATACGCCTTCTGGAATCCCCTGGATACTCCATGGGAAAAAGTATCAAACGCAGAGCGGCCGATGGTTGTGGTCACAAAGCCACCATTTGCTCGCACGGAATGGACGCACGTTGCCTGGACGTTTCGCGGCATCAATGCGTCGGATGGATCAGCCGCAGAAGCCACATTGTTTCTGAATGGACAGGTGTCCGGAAAGCTGCAGCGTCCATTGCAGCTGAAGTGGGATGTGCAGAATTCTGCGATTATGCTGGGGATCGCCTACACGGGGGACTTCGATGAACTGGCGATCTTCAATCGCTGTCTGGAGCCTGTGGAAGTGAAACAGATAACGGAGCTGCAGCGGACAATGACTGCTGTGGCTCGCTGAGAAAGACAGGCCGATGAATTCTGTACTTCGTGCGGCAATTTCAGCTGCGTCACTGCTGCTGGTGTTGTCATCCCGTTCGGCGGATGCTCAGAATCTTCCGCAGAGCTTTGTTCCAGCCAGCGATATGCCCCTGTTCAGCGGTCAGGAAGGGGAATGGGATGCACTCATCCGCGAGCGTGGCTGGATCATGCATGAGGATGGCGAATGGAAGCTGTGGTACACCGGTTATGATCCGGACAGGACACCTTCGCTGCGTCTGCTGGGCTATGCGACTTCAACGGATGGCAGGCACTGGACACGCCATCCCCGCAATCCGCTGATCAGTGATCTGTGGGTGGAAGACATGATGATCGTCCGTGATGGGCCGACGTTGTACATGTTCGCTGAGGGTGCGGAAGATCAGGCTCAGCTGCTGAAATCCAGCGATGGCGTTTCGTGGACTCGTGTGGGGACCCTGGATATTCGACTGCAGAATGGAACGTCAATTCCGCCCGGCCCCTTCGGAACTCCGGTTGCGATGAAAGATGAACGCGGCTGGTGGCTGTTCTACGAGCGGCGCGATCAGGGAGTCTGGCTGGCCCGTTCTGCAGACATGAAAATCTGGACCAATGTGCAGGATGAACCGGTGATGCGTCCGGGGCCTGATTACGACAGCCAGATGATGGCGATGAATCAGCTGATCAGAGCTGGAGACCGGTATGTGGCTGTGCTGCACGGGAGTGCCGACACTGAAAAGCCCCGGCGGTGGGTTACTTATCTTGCAGAATCAAAGGATCTGCTGACATGGAGCAAGGCAGGAGCTCCCCTGACCGTGCCTGAGCTGAATCGTTCCAGCGGCATGCTGCTGAACACGGGGGGACGCTGGCAGTTGTTCACGACTCACGCCCGACTCGATACCTACCATCCAGCTGACTGACAGCGCAAAAAAAACGGCTGCAGGAATCCGCAGCCGTTTTTTTGCGTGTGATTCGGCAGCGAGCGATGTTCACGGATTCACCGTCAACAAAGCCCGCCGGCTATTGTTACTCAGCGATGATAACCCAGAGAGATCATCACGTCATACAGTTCTTCGAACGTAATGAAGCGACGGCGGTTCTCAAGCTTGTAGTGGTCGATTGCATCTGCAAATTCAGCGACTTCCGGTCGTGCATGACGTTGACCATCACGAAACTGACGGCGCTCAACGCCACCGGGAGATGCTCCGCGGTTGCCGCTGCGTCGATCAATGAACTGACCCTGTGAGGGCTGGAGCAGGTGTGAATCTGACATCGTTGAAAATCCCGAAACCGATGAATGGATGCGCGCCAGCAGAGTTGCATCTACGGACCTTGAACAACACTGTTGTCCGTATGCCCCAATTGAGCAAACACTTTCTGGTCTCTCCGATGGATTGGCGGGACAGTGTGCGGTAATCCGTGACACCTGGGACGGTTGTGCCAGAGAGGCAGGTTTGCTGCACGCAAGCAGCATGTTCCAGCGGGAAGCCGCTGTCGGCAGACGCAGCTGAGGAGGTGTGGCTGTTCTTCAGGAAGTCGCTGCAGTGCAGTTCGTCTGCTGCTGAGCTGCAGATGCTGAGCTGCAGATGCTGCGTTGGCGACCGGCCATTTCAATAGGTGCAGCGGCCGGAACAGGTGCAGCGGCCGAAACAGGTGCAATGGCTGGAACTGTGTCGTTAATCGCTGCAGATCGAGGCAGCCGGGAAACCGTGGCAGAGAACGCGGCCGGAATGTCGGCACGCAGTCATGACGACTGCAGGTGGCTCAGCTCTCGCTGAGCCAGTTAATGATGAAATCATCTTCGCTGGCCACGCGGCGAGACTGTCGTCGGGGGCGCTGTGCGCGGACATTGCTGGTGCTTTCCTGCCGCAGATCTCTGTCGGATTCCAGCCCGGCTTTTTCCATCAGGCTGCGAGAAAATGTGTCTTCTCGCTCCGGGGCTGCGGCCCCGGCAACTACGTCATACTGCACTTCAAAGGTGTGCTTTGCGATGCGAAGTTCATCTCCGGGCAGGATGGCAGAATCGGTAATCCGCTCGCCATTGACCTTGGTGCCATTGCTGCTGCCGAGATCACGGACATACCAGTAACCGTCTCTGAATTCCAGTTCACAGTGATGTGATGAGACGTTTTGAAAGTCCAGCTTGATGTCGCAGGATGAACGGCGGCCGACCAGGAGTTTTTCTCCCAGAAGGGGGATTGGGTCGCCTCCGCCAGTTGGTACCAGTCTGCCAAGTATCATCGAGGTGTATTCCAGAATCCTCAGGCAAGCTGAAGATGATGTATGCTGCTCAGGCAAGATTCGGCCAGCACTTTTCCGTGCGCACTGTGAAGTACGAAACTGCTCGGAAGTGTGCCAGAAAAAATGAAGATTTCCAGAAGGTCTGGAAGAAAAACAATGAGAAGCAGGCTGGGTACTGTCAAGAGATTCTGAACAGTTCAACTTAGCAGGCGGCAGCAGCAGGCGGTTAATGAGATCTTTATCAATTCGTCACTTCCGCAGCGAGATTGAACACCGTGATATGTTACTGCGGCGGTTTGTTACTGCGGCGCAGGCTGGAACACGCGACTGGAAGTCTGCTCGATCAGATCCTGCTGATGAACAGATCGATCCACATGACAAAGGCAAAAAGGGACAAAAGAAACAACATTCCGGCTGCATGTGCCCAGTTGATGACGGTGATACTCGGTTTTCGCCGAGTAACTCCTTCCCAGATCAGAAAGACCATGTGGCCTCCATCAAGGATCGGGATGGGCAGAAAATTGAGAATTGCGAGGTTGATACTCAGAAACCCAAGAAACATGAGCAGATCAATAAGCCCTTTGTCGGCAACGCGATAGGCAATCTTGGCAATCCCTACCGGTCCGCTCAGCGATTCCATGTCCACTTCGCGACGGAGCATCTGTCTGAGGCTGCGATAGATGGATACAGCCGCCTTTTGTGTGCGTCGGAAGCCGAGCGCGACAGCATCTGGAATCGAGTCAGCTTTCTGAATTTCCAGCAGGTCATTCCAGATGCCGGGATGGAATCCGCGGATCCAGAGATACCAGCCGTCGACCGGTTCGAATTGTTCGAGTGAACGAGAGCCAGCTTCGCTTCCATTTGCGTAGTGTACGATCAGGCGGCGATCCGGCGCTCTCTGTAATTGTTCAAAGGCAGACGCAAAATTGATGGATTCATCGGCAACAGATTCATCCTCATCCCCGCTGGTGAGCAGAATTTCCACGGGGGTCTCGGCATCACCGAATGCGTCTGCCCTGCCCTGTCCAGGACTGGTATGAACCAGTTCAATCTTCGTGATTCGGGTTCCCGCCTGCAGAACACCCCAGCTCTCTGCTTCAGAACCTGGCAGAACGCGTGCGATGAAAGGCTGAACCTGATAGCCAATTCCGATGGCGGGAATGGTGAGCGGTGAGGAGAGCAGATCGGGGGTTTCTGTCCAGCCCGGCAGATCGTCCGGGACGATTGTGATTTCTTCTTCAACGGGACCATTACTGCTGGTTCGGGAAATCAGCAGTCTGACTTCGGTTCCTGCCAGTCTGCTGATATGAACAGGCAGATGCAGGGGGTCAAGATCATCACCGGGTTTCAGACCATTGACTTCACGAATGGTATCTCCGACCTGCAGTCCGGCCTGAGCAGCGATGGAGTTGTCACGAATGTGGGTAATGGGGCCCATTGCCATCCAGAATCCAAGGGACCGTACATTCTGTGGCGGGATGCGAATTTCGACAGTTTCCGGAGTGGAGTCCGGCGTCGTCGCGCGAAGAACTTCATAGATCATTTCGCGTTCCGGATATCGCCCCAGAATCATGCGGAGGTCAGCAATGGAGCTGACTTCCATGCGAAATTCCTGTTCAACGGTGCTGGTTTCCGCAGTGGAATCTGCGCCCGGCTGTTCGTCCTGGGCCGGGGTGTCCGGAACTGCTGAGACTGGTACTGCGCGGACCGCAAAGATTTCGTCACCACTCTGAAAAGGTATCGACGCCTTTTCAGACGGCATCCCGGCATCGGTGATCTGTGAGTCATCGATCAGATCGCTGATGATTGTCGTTGTGGTCGGCATGACGCCGATGGAACGCCCGGGAGAGACTTTGCGAGGCGTGATCTGAAATTCCCGCTCAGTGTCGCCGCGTTTCACTTTGACAGTGAGATCCCCGGAGGAAAGGACGATGGATTCCTGCAGATCCAGAAAGCTGCGGATGCGGTCGTTGTTGACGGAAACGATGCGGTCTCCGGGTTCAATTCCGGCGGTCCACGCCGGAAATCCTGTGCGTACTGCGCCCACGACCGGAGCTTCTTCGTAGACGCCAAACCAGTAGCCGCTGAAGAAGAACAGAAATCCCGTGATGACATTCATGATGACGCCAGCGGAGATGATCGCCATTCGCTGAGAGACCGACTTGGCGGAATAGGATCTCGGGTTCTCTGCAATTTCAGAACTTGTCATCTGGTTGGGATGTTTCATCGCTGTCCTGACCGACAGCAACATCAATTTCGAACGGGAAGCTGGCTTTGCCATGCAGGCGCTGACGGGCAACAGCTACCTGTTCAACACCGCGATGAAGAACCAGACATCGCTGGCCGCGGCGATCCGCAACGTGGCCGCAATCGGGATCACG
>JALQUR010000571.1 GCA_023260695.1 Planctomycetaceae bacterium | reverse complement strand
ACGAAGCCATTCGCGTGAGCGAGCAACTGCGCGCCACTGGACGTGTGCAACGTGGTCGTCTTGGCGTGCAGATTGACCAAGTCAGCAAAGAAGTGGCCGAAAGCTTAGGTCTCACCAAAACCCAAGGCGCTTTGGTGGTGGGGAAGATGAGAGAGGTGGCTGGCACCTGAGAAGTGGCTGGCACCGGGGATGGGGCAGCGGGATCTATGGTGTCAGTCAGCCCGAATCCGATCTGCATGTCTTGCTGGCACGTCCTGCTGGCTGGTGCCTGATGCGGTTGACCGCCCTCCGCAGTAGCTGGATCTATCGGCGAGGCTTGACCAGTGAGGCTGGTCTGCCAGGATTCCAGATACGGTTGCCGGGCACGAATCCTGCCATCAATGTCGCCGTCCGGTTTGTGGTACGGATTCGGTGAGCGGAATCTGTATGCAGACTTTGCATCCGGTTCGGTGTGTACTCGGTGTTCGCCCTTGCGGGCATCACGTGCGGGCTCACTTGCCGGAACACTACACTCCACTGGTCCGACTGATAACCCCATTCACTTCGTTCGGATGATCACCATGCTGAAGTTGCGCGTCGCTGTCGCATTGCTGAGTTTCTGGTTCGTTGTCCCGGCGTTCTGCTCAGAGCCGACCGCCGACTGGCCCAGCTGGCGAGGACCGGACGATTCGGGCAGTCTGGAAGGGGGCACTTATCCGGCGGAGCTGACCGCGAAGAACACGATCTGGAAAGCAGACCTGCCTGGTAAGGGTTGTTCCACTCCGATCATTCTGCAGGACCGCATCTACATTACGGCACCTGTGGACGGCAAGGATGCGCTGCTGGTTTTTGACTCAGCCGGAAAGCGGCTCTGGCAGACGGAATTTGCTCAGGAGAATCCTGGCAAGCACCGCAACGGCTCCGGCTGCAATGCATCGCCGGTGACAGATGGGCGACACATTTATGTGTATTTCAAGAGTGGTACGCTGGCGGCAGTGGATCTGGAGGGGCACGTTGTCTGGCAGACAAACATTGTGGAGCGTTACGGTGAGGTGACTCTGTACTGGGATCACGGGACATCGCCAGTGCTCACAGCAAATTCCGTCGTGCTGGCTCGCATGCACAATGGTGAGTCGTGGCTGGCGGCATTCGACAAAGCTTCCGGTGAACTTTCCTGGAAGACTGCTCGCAATTTTGAGACGCCACAGGAAGGTGATCACGGATACGCGACACCGCTGGTCCTGAACCGTAACGACCGGGAGGTAATTCTGACGTGGGGTGCCGAACATCTGACGATGCATGATGCTGTGAACGGCAATCTGCTGTGGACGTGCGGCAACTTTAATCCTGCTTCCGAAAAGCTCTGGCCGTCGATTTCCACACCGGTGATTTTTGACGATACAGCAGTGTTTGCATTTGGACGGAACGACAGGGGCAAGCCGCGCATGCACGGCGTAAGTCTCTCCGGGAAGGATGATGTGACCCCCACCAATCATCTGTGGACCCGAGATGACGTAGGAACTTTTGTGCCCAGTCCCGTGAAATACCAAGGCCACGTTTATCTGCTGCGTGACGGCGGTGAAGTGGAATGTCTTGATCCGGAAACCGGCAGGACCGTGTGGGCCGATCAGTTTCCCAGACATCGGGCTAACTATTATTCCTCACCGATTATTGCCGGCGATCGGCTGTATGCGCCGCGCGAAGACGGAGTTGTCTTTGTCGCGAGTATTGCGAACGGTCGCTTTGAGCTGCTTTCGGAAAACGACTTTGAGCAGCCGATCATCGGTTCTCCTGTTCCGCACAATAACCGCATTTACATCCGGGGTGAGCAGCACCTGTTCTGCCTTGGAGACAAACCCTGAACCTGCAGCGTCCGGGGCGAGTGGCAGTGCCGCGATTGCCGGTCCGTGTTCTGTGAATGCTTCGTTGTTCCAGGCGAAATGCGGCTGAAAGCGGTCACCGTCTTTCTTCGGCAAGATCCGGCCGACGGTGGATTCGGCATCTGATTCTTCACACAGGCAATGCTGCGTCGGGCCAAAGGGCCAGCATTGCTGCGGTCCAGGATGCTATGGTTCGCGTCAGATCGGCACGCATTGCACGATCCGCTGGCAGCCCTGCACCCAGATTGGGGCCGGCACAACAAAAAGATCAGCAGCCGCATCCGTGGGCTGCCGATCTTTCCAGAACCAGTGCCGCAGTGAGAACGACTGAGCGTGTTCTCATCGGTTGATTGCGATGGTCGTTGGGCCTGAGTTTGCCGTGTGAAGAGATCGCACACGCTGTGCTCGAGTTCAGGGGCGGATGCAGTACAGTTTTTCGACGCCCCGGATGAGCAGCGAATCTCCGCAGATTGCCGGCGTGGACCAGATCAGGTCATCAATGCTGTTCGTGTGCAGCAGCTTGTATTCGGCTCCGGCTGCCACAACGAAGGTTGAACCCGCCTCGTCAAGAATAAAGACGTGTTCGTCATCTGCCCACAGAGAGGCAGCAACGGTTTTCATGCCGGAGATTCGCGTGCGATAGATGCGTTCACCGGATTCCACGTCGTAGCAACTGAGCATTCCGCCACTGCCGGGGATGTAGAGGCGTCCCTGACATGTCACGGGGGAGGCCATTCCTGGTCCGGAGTTTTTGCGTGACCACGCAATCTGCTCGGAGGAGAATTCCTGATCCAGCTGTACGGATCCGGAGAGCCCGGCGTCGATGGCGACCAGGGGCCCGGCACTTCCCGGCCCGCTGTTGCCGAACATCATCCGGCCACCTGTTACCGCCGGCGAAGAACTGAATGATGATTCCACACCACTGACACTCCAGATTACTTTTCCGGAGGCCGGCTCGTAGCCGGTCACAGTTCCGGATCCGCAGGCCACCAGTTCCTGTCCGCCAGCATGATTCCAGATGAATGGCGAGGCCCAGCTGGTCTTTGATTTACGTTGCTGTCGCCAGATCCGCTCACCGGATTCCGCGTTGAATGCGGCGATGAAGGAGTCTTCGTCGTTGTCGTTCTGGACGAAGACCAGGCCGTCGTGGGCAACCAGTGAACTGGCTGTGCCAAAGGCATTTCCAGTGGCATAGCTGCCGAGTTCCTGCCGCCAGAGTTCCTTGCCATCGAAGTCCCACGCACTGAGCATGCCGGTTGTGGCGAAGAACGTGAACAGACGCTGGCCATCAGAAGCCGGAGATTCTGTGGCGTAGGTATTGGATGGATGCACGACGGGGGGAACTGCTTCGGAAACGGTCTGCTTCCAGAGCTGCCTGCCGTCCTGCAGGCTGAGACAGGAAACAGTGAACGCGTGCTGGACCGGTTTGGAATTCCGGTAGCTGCCCATACTGGCAACGCCGGCCATCATGCCTTGCGGACGACTGCCGTCTGTTGCCTCGGCAGCAGTCAGGAAAACTCGGTCGCCAACAACAACGGGAGATGACCAGCCACTGCCGGACATTGGAACTGACCATGCGATCCCAGCGTCAGAGCTCCACTGCAGCGGATGCTGTATTGAATCCATCCTGCCGAGGTTTGCGCCACGGAACTGTGTCCAGTCGCCGGCATTGACCGCAGTGATGGAAATGATCAGTGTGAAAATGAGTCGCATACCGTGATCCCGCTGTGCAGAGTCGAAGCCTGTGGTTATGTTGCATCGCGGCAGAGTGTTAGACCGTTTTGGACGATTGGCCAGCCGGGAATTCTGCAATTCTGCGGCCGTGGTTTTCTGTGCTCATCCCTGGAAACAATCAGCTCTGCTCTGTATCGGGTCCTGGCCCCATTTGCGGCATTGAGACGGTTTTCGCCTGAAGAGGTTGCATCCATGACAGATTCCGACTGGCAGCCATACCGTGTTGACTCGTCCGCCGAGCCTGTCGGCAGGCAGCCTCAGGCCCATGGGTGTGCGGCCATCCTGCTGGTTCCGTTCCTGCTGGTACTGTCCGGGTTTTCAACCTTTGGATTTCTGCATAGCGGCGAGTTGCCCGGCCCTGAGGCACTCCCGTGGAGAATTGTCTACGGCCTCGGCGGGGTGTGCAGTATGTCAGCCTGCTGCTGGCTGCTCTGGCGCGTTATTCGCAGCCGCTGAGTGAACCACTCTGCCACAGTCTGTGTCTGCAGATTCTGTGATCGCATCTCGGTGCATGCGATCGAATCCGGTTCAGACGCCGTTCGTGCAGGAGATGTTCATGGAGTTTCGCTACAGCTGGCAATGCGGGCCTCGAAATCGGGTCACGGTGAACTGCTCGCGGGAACTTCCGGGGTTTCCCGAGACGTGGCATCGTCGCGGTCGCATCCGGCAGGAAGAACTCTTCTCACGACTCACCCACATCGCCTTGTATGCGGAGGTGATGGCGCGGATGAACACGCAGTGCTTTCATGTGGAACAGGCGGGTTGTCAGCAGACGATGGAGCAGTTTCTGAGAAGCGTGGTTGTGATTGAGGGGCTGGAGAGTGTGCTTCGATCACGCCGTTATTCCATCGATCTGCAGCTTTCCGCGTTTCACGATCCCGCCGCAGTTGCGCAGCGTCTTGCCGCGCTCTGTTGTGAGTATTTCTATCCGGAGTTGCAGCCGATTTCTGATGGCGATGAGCGTGCGGATCACGACGAGTCGGCTCGCAGCATTTCTACCGAATGATGGCGTGTCCTTTTTGCTGCGGCCTGACTTGCGAAGTGTGTCTGCTGCAGGTGCTCCGGACAAGGTGCGTGATCCAGTGTTTTCCACCGTTGTTCGTGCTGCGGTCGTGCTGCCAGTCAGGCTGGCACGAAGTCAACGTCTGTCGACACTGCAGAACCGGCGACTTGCGCAGTTCGGCTGCTGTGAGGTGGGTCCCCGGCCGCGGGGCTCGCTCTGGCCAGCTGCGTTGCACACCATTCCTCCGTGGTTTCTGCTTCGCATCAGCCGGTGTGAATTTCCGGAGTGTTTGCGGCTCCGATTTTGCCGCAGTCTCGCCAACGATACCCCCGGTGTTTAGACTGCAGTATGGTAATTCGGTTTATGTTCGTCGGAGGTTGAGAAATGACACTGATCGGAAAACACCACTCCGGGTTCGGTTCACTGCGAGCAGCGATGGTGATCGGCACAGTTCTGACCGGCCTGATGCAGTTCACGTCTGCCGCAGACTGGACCAGTTATCTGAACGGGCGAGACCGAGCTGGTTTTTCGGAGGCAGGACTTCCGGCAGATCTGACTTCCGTCTGGATCTACAAATCGCCGACGAAACCGCAGATGGCGTGGTCTGGTCCGCGCAGTGCTCCGATTGAAGGTCACGAGATGCGGCATCGCGTCGCGTTCGATTCTTCGATGCAGGTGGTGATTGCCGACGGCAGGGCGTTCTTTGGAAGCACGGTCAACAACAATCTGCATTGTGTGGACGCGGCAACCGGCCAGCCGATCTGGACGTATCCCACTGACGGTGCCATTCGACTCGCTCCCACGCTGGCTCACGGCAACGCCTACTTTGGATCTGACGACGGGCATGTCTTCTGTGTGAATCAGCAGACGGGGCAACTGGTGTGGAAGATGCGTGTCGGACCGCAGGACGATCGCCTGCTGGCTCGCGGTGAGATGATTTCCCGGTGGCCGGTTCGCACGGGGGTGCTGGTTGATGGCGACATCGCCTATTTCGGGGCCGGGGTCTTTCCGCATGAGCTGGTGTATCTGGTGGCAGCCAATGCAACCAGCGGAGAAATCATCTGGAGGAATGACACGATCAGCCAGCAGGATGCCGGCAGAAACGATCTGTCACCGCAGGGATATCTGCTGGCAAACGAGACGACTTTGTTTGTGCCGTCGGGGCGATCACTGCCGGTGGCACTGTCTCGGGAAACGGGGGAGATCATTTTCCAGCGTCAGTATTCGTGGCGAACAGATGCCGGGGGCGTCGTTGGTGGCACAAAGGCGCTGCTGGGTGACGGACAGGTTTATGCTGGCGGGCCGCATCATTTTCTCGCCATGGATGAAGCGAAAGGCACTGTCGGAGAATCGTATATCGGCGGACGACAGATGGTGCTGGCGGAGGACGTGGCGTATCTGATGGACGGTGAGAAGATCTTCTGCGTGGACCGCGCTGAACATGCTCGAGCGAGTCAGGAAAAGCAGAAGTGGTTCCTGCGGGCACGCACGGACGCCGGAGATGCTGAGAAACTGGCCACCGCGAAGGCAAAGATGAAGGAATACGCCGGAGTTGGGATCATCTGGGAAGTGCCCAGTGATTTTGATGATGCACTGATTGCAACGGCTGAGCATGTGATTGCCGGTGGTCCCGGCGCCGTATGGATGCTCAATCGAGCTGACGGCAAAGTCGTCTGGAAGGCCGAAGTAGACGGCGAAGTGACGGGACTGGCGGCGACGGATACGTTGCTGACAGTGAGCACTGATGCGGGGCACATTTATGCGTATGCTGCCACTGATGCAGCGTTGCAGCCAAAGCTCTGGCCGGCGGCTGTAAAGACGCCGTTTGCTGATGCAGAGCAGGAGCAGTATCGAGCCGCAGCGAATCGAATTCTTGCGGAAAGTGGGCATCGTACCGGGTTTGCTCTGGTGGTCGGCAACGAAGAGGGGCGGCTGGCAATGGCACTGGCGGAAGCCAGCGACCTGACGATTTACGCGGTGGAAGCAGATCCGGAGAAGGCAGCTGCAGCGCGTGCGAAACTGGATGCTGCCGGCGTGCATGGGTCGCGCATCACGGTTGTGACCTGTGCGGCAGATCAGATTCCGTTCTCAAACTACTTCGCAAATCTGATCGTGTCAGAGACGCATCTGAAGACGGGGGCCATGCCAGCTGCGGCAAAGGATCTGTCGCGATTTCTGAAGCCATGTGGTGGTGTGGCGATGGTCGGTGCTCCGGGTCGTGAACTGGGCAATGCGGAGGACGCCTGGACCGCGGAAATGTTCCGCAGTGTTGCTGGTGAAACTGAACGCAGGGGCGAGTGGCTTGTATTTCGACGCGGGCAGCTGCCGGGTGCTGGTGAATGGTCTCATCAGTATGGCAATGTGGCCAACACTTCGCTCAGCAACGACGAGCATGTTCGCGGTGGGCTGGGTGTGTTGTGGTATGGCGATCCTGGCCCGAGTGCAATGATCAATCGACATGAAGCCGCAGGAGCTCCGCTTTCCACCAACGGCCGGATGTTCATTCAGGGCATCGACAGTGTGATGGCTTACGATGCGTACAACGGCAATTTTCTGTGGGAGTATGCAAATCCGGGCGCGATTCGCACGGGGGTCTTCAACAATCGCGAGACGCACAATCTGGCGGCCAGCCCGGATACGCTGTACGTCGCCGTTGATGACACGGTGACAGGGCTGGACGGAGCGACGGGGCAGGTTGTGTCCACGTTCACGACGCCGAAGTCAGCCGACGGCATTGCTCGAGCGTGGGCTTATGTTGCTTACGATTCTGACCAGGTGTTTGGCAGCAGCACCATTCGCGAGGAGCT
>JALQUR010000570.1 GCA_023260695.1 Planctomycetaceae bacterium | reverse complement strand
GTGACGTGGTTAGGGAGGGGGCAGCAGTGCGTCTGACTGGAGGGACAATCGGCAAAATCTGCCGAAAGGTTGCAGCTTGAGGGGCGACGGACGCAAGCGAGTCGCGGTGAGGGTGTCTGTTGTCTGAAAATGCGCATGGTTTGTAACGGTTTTGACGATTGATTTCTGCGGGCTTTCACTTGCAGCGATTCATCGAATTGGCGAGAAAACATTAGAGTTTCTGTGGGTTATCTTACCTAAACCTCCTGTTCTTCATCTTGTGGAGAGCTGGAACGGAAATTACTGCGCCCGGGGAATGCGCGCTCTTCCTGTCAGGAAGATCCCGCTTCTCGGTCGAAAAACGAGGCAGGCAGGTCTCATTTCTGTCTGCTCGAACGCTTTGTAACTAGATCAGGATTCTCCAAGATGCTGATGAGTGCTTGGTTAACTGCTGTCCGAAATCGAATGAGTGGCAATCGCACCCCGGCCCGACGCCGCAGTTCCGTGCGTCCGACAACAGGGCTGGAGGATTCGCTGGAAACCAGGGCGCTGCTGGCCGCCCCCACTCTGGTTGCAGTTCGACCGAATGTGGGTGATTTTCTGGACTATGGAGAAGTTCGGAATGTTGCGCCCCGGGAACTGACACTGCAGTTCAACCCCGGGCAGCAGATCGACAATTCCAATGGCCGCCTGATGACCGATTCACCAATTGTGGTGGAGCGTTCCAACCGCGATGGGGTCTTTGATGACGGGGATAATATCCCTGTCACGCTGGGATACGTCGGGCTGGGCGCCAACCCTGAAGAAGTGGTCGTGCGCTTCGCTGAAAACCTCCCCGATGATTACTACAGGATTACCATTCGGGGTGGTGGCACAAATCCACTTCAGAACATCGGCGGCGAGACTTTCGACAGCCAGACGGGCGTTGAGGACGGGTATTTCGAATTCCGCCTGAATCTTGCAGCGCAGGTGCGCAGCGTTGTACCGCAGCCGGTTACACGCAACCCTGACGGCTCACTGACTCAGGCACGGAACCAGATCGTCGTCTACTTCAATGAAGATACTCTGGACCAGACCTCGGCTGAGAACCCCAATTTCTACAGGCTGTATGCCACTCAGGACACCGTTGAGAATGTTGACGACATCTATTCGGCACCGCAGTCCGTTGTCTACTCCGCAACAGAGAACAAGGCTGTACTCACCTTTGCCACGGATATCCACCTGATTGGCGGGGCTGGCACTTATCGACTGCGAATTGGAACCAGTGAGGCGATTCCGGGCGCTCCGACGCATGTTGACTTTACCGATACTTTCTACGACGACTTTGGTTCCGCCGGGGCTGCTTTCGTTTCCATCAGACCACTGGTGTCGATTGATGGGAATCCCATTGAACTGGATATCAGCACTGCTGCGCTTGCGAATTCGACGCCTGCGATCACGGTCAGCAATCGTAAGATTACAATTGTGCTGGACAGTACGGTGGGCACCACTGCAGCTCAGCTGCAGTATGGGATCAACCTGAATCCCGCTGCAGCAGCCCTGGTGGTGGCAGAAGCGTTTGGCGACGTGACGACTCCCATCGGAACGACGGCAGGTGCTCAGCTGTTCCGGTTTGAGGATCCAGGTTCTTCCTTCGACAGCGCGGAGAACATCGGGGTGCTGGGTGCAGGTACAAGCGTGATCACCGGTCAGGTCGTCTCGCACGCATACCCGTTTGATCTGCCCGGAAATTCGGATGAGCCGGGACATCGCGAGATTGATGTTCCTGATGAGTCGCATCTCGAGTTTGCGCCAGACAGTGACCCGCAGATTGCGGTGCAGTACTACAACTTCCAGAACAAGTACGGGACGTTTCAGGGGCAGGCTCTGTCGAATCTGATTACAGAGAATCAGAAGGCCCGAGCGCGTGAGATTTTCTCGCTCTATGCAGAGCATCTGGGAGTTCAGTTTGTTGAGACTGAAAACCTCGGCTTCACGATTGTCACTGGTGACCTTCGCGCAATTGACCCCACCATTGTTACGGGGGCTGGCGGGGTTCTGGGACAGTCAAACCGTCTGCTCAACCTTGCAATCATGGATAATGCAGAAACGTGGGATGACTCGTATGGGGGCAACTGGTTCACCACGGCGTTCCATGAAATCGGTCATCTGCTTGGTCTGGGGCATGCGTTTGATCTGCCGGAACTGACCGTCATGGGTGATGTGGAAGGACCTGCACTGCCTGCCACAACCGCAGAACCCGACTTTCCCGGTGATGCCGATGTCATCCACGGTCAGGTTCTGTATCGGCCTGACAGTCAGGACATTGATCTGTACCGTTTCCAGCTGCCTCAGTCGGGCAGGCTCACTGCTGAGACAATTGCAGAACGCCTGTCAGACTCCAGTCTGCTGGACACTGTGATCCGCCTGTATCAGGTGGATGCATTCGGGGTCCCCCAGCTGATTTCTCAGAACGACGATTACTTCAGCGAAGATTCCCTCGTCAATCTGGAGCTTGATGCGGGTACCTATTACGTGGGCGTCAGTTCCACAGGAAACGATGCTTACGACCCGACGATTCGCGAAAGTGGCATGGATGGGACGACACAGGGGGGATACGAGCTGCGGTTGACTTTCAGCCCGGCTGCTGTCGACGCAATTGTTGATACCGACCCATTGCTGCCAGCTCAGCGATTTGACGGTGATCATGATGGAGTTGAAGGCGGGGCGTACAATTTCTGGTTCCGAGCGGTCCCGGACAGTCAGTTGATTGTCGTTGACAAGGCCAATGGTGCCGGCACAAACATTTCGAATATTAAAACGTCAATCCGCACAGCGCTCGCTGCAGCCTCCGCCGGAGACGTTGTGCGAATTGTCGGAAACGGTGGTGTCGACGGGGATATTTCCACGAAGGCTGACAACGTCGCATACCAGATCGGGCTGGATGATAATGGCTTCCAGCTTCCGGATGGCGGAGACATGAACATCCCGGCCGATGTTGTACTGATGATTGAGGCCGGAGCGATCATCAAGTTTCAGGATTCCTACATTGGTGCGGGCAGTTCCTCCGTTACGGAAGATCGCGGGGGTGCGACGCTGCAGGTGCTGGGTACGCCTGATCTGGATGTAACCCTGACGTCGTGGAGGGATGAGAGCATCGGAGGAAACACAACTCCGATCCCGACAACTCCGTCACCAGGCAACTGGGGCGGCATCATCTTCCAGCGCGACGTGGATAATCAGGAAGGACGAATCAACTACGAACGGCTCGGAATCTTCATGGATTACGTTGCCTTTGCTTCCATCAGTTATGGTGGCGGAAAGCTGAACGTTGATTCCGTGGAGCAGATCATCAGCCCCATTTCGATGGTCTCTGCTCGTCCTGGCGTGTACAACAACACGATCATTGCAAGTGAGGACTCCGCGCTCTCAGCTGACCCGGACAGCTTTGAAGAAACGCTGTTCTCAACACCAGCCTATCAGTCGGTGGAATTCACGCCGGACTATTCTCGAGTCGGTCCTGACATTCACGGGAACATCCTGCTGGATAACTCCAACAACGGATTGTTCGTACGAATTCAGACCAATCCCGGGAGTCCCACAAAGGAAATGACAGTCCCCGGTCGTTTTGATGACCGTGACATTGTGCACATCATTTCAGAGAACCTGGTGGTGCGCGGGACACCGGGTGGTCCGTTCCTTGAAGTGGATGCTCCTCCAGTATCGCTCGTGACCCTCAACGAAGTTTCCGGTGGCGGAACGCTCGCTGCAGCGACTTACAACTACAAGATTGTCTATCTCGATGCATCCGGAACAGAAAGCCCGGCATCGACAGCGACTCGCAGTGTGACTGTGTCGGCGAACGGTGCGGTCGATCTGGCAAATCTGCCAACTGCTGTGGCTCCCTATGTTGCCCGACGCCTCTACCGTTCCACGGGTTTGGGCACGTATCAGCTGGTCGCAACTCTGAATTCCTCTGCTCGAACTTATCGAGACACAGGGCTGTCCGAAAGTCGCATGCTGGATGATACCGTCGTGGGCCGAAACCGGGCTCGTCTGGATGCCAGTCTGGTGATCGATCCAAACATGGTGATCAAGCTGGAAGGCGCCAGGATCGAAGTCGGTCATGGTGCCCAGATTATCGCCGAAGCCCTTGCCGGTCAGGAGATCGTGATTACTTCACGGCTTGACGACCGATTTGGAGTCGGAGGCACATTCGATACCAACAATGATGATGCACAGGGAGTAAATGAAGCTGTTCCGAAT
>JALQUR010000566.1 GCA_023260695.1 Planctomycetaceae bacterium | reverse complement strand
GATTCCAGCCGGTCATCATATTCGTCGTAGTCGTAGCCGATGTTGAACGGTGGATCAGCGAAGGCAAGATGTACGCTGGCGTCCGGGAGAGACTGCATTGTGGTGATGCAGTCACCCTGGCTGATTCTGCCAGCCAGCTGCCCGGGAAGCTCAGCGGCTGCAGTCTGTGGACTGGTGTTGATGGATTTCGGTTTTGGCACGGTGGAGTCTGTCCTTTTCCGCCAGAGCAACTGCTGCGCTGGCCGTTATGACGGCTCAATGACAACCAGCAGATCGCCTGTTTCAACACGATTTCCAGGTGCCACCAGCACCTGAGAAATGCGGCCGTCGAATTCGGCACTGATGGCTGTCTCCATCTTCATTGCCTCCAGACTGAGCAGTTTTTCGCCTCGACTGACGCGATCTCCGACCGCGACCGCTACTCTGACAACCATCCCGGGCATCGACGCTCCTACCTGTCCCGGGATCGCCGGGTCAGCCTGCGGGCGAGACGAGCCTGTTGATTCGATCGAATTATCGGTAACGGTGATCTCCCGCGGCTGTCCATTCAGTTCGAAGAAGACCGTTCGTGTGCCGTCTGCGTGCGCGTCACTCACTGTCTGCAGCCGGATGATCAGCGTCTTTCCCGGTTCCAGATCGACAGCGATTTCTTCACCAGGTTCAAGGCCGAAGAAGAAGTTGGGAGTCGGAAGAATACTGACATCCGCATACTTCCGCTGGTGCTCAGCAAACTCTTCGAAGACACGTTCGTACAGCAGCCATGAAATGACTTCCTGGCCGCTGGCGTCCCGCCCCAGCAATTCGGTCACTCTGGTCCTTGCTGCCTCCATGTCGGCAGGCGGGAGTGATTCCCCCGGACGTCCTGCAAACTCGTCGTGCCCCAGCAGAATCCGCTCTTTCACCTCCACGGGGAATCCGCCCGGTGGCTGCCCCATGCCCCCACCGATCAGATCAATCACGCTGGCAGGGAAGGAAATATCACGGTCTGGATTGAGCACATCCGCGCAGGTCAGATCATTTGCGAGCATGAACAGGGCCATGTCTCCGATCGACTTGCTGGTGGGGGTCACCTTGACGATGTCTCCGAACAACTGGTTGACATCTGCGTAGAGCTGACAGACTTCCGGCCAGCGATCCGACAGTCCGAGAGCACGTGCCTGCTCGAACAGATTGGTGTACTGCCCACCGGGCATCTCATGACGATACAGGTCGGCAGTGGCTGCGAGGGAGGCACTTTCGAATGGCGTGTAGAATTCTCTGACGCCACGCCAGTACTCAGCAATGCGATCCAGATTGTCGGAATCAAGCCCGGTATCCCGAGGCTGATGATTCATCGCTTCCACAAGCGTATTCAGATTGACCTGTGAAGTGCCTCCGGAAAGTGGTGCCATTGCTGCATCGGCAATATCCAGCCCTGCCTCTGCCCCTTCAAGGATTGAAGCGGCCTGAATACCTGCGGTGTCGTGAGTGTGAAAGTGAATCGGAATACCGATTTCTTCACGCAGAGCTTTCACCAGCGTCCGGGCTGCATTGGGTTTGCACAGACCAGCCATGTCCTTGATCGCCAGGATATGGGCGCCCATGCGTTCCAGTTCCCTGGCCAGATCCACGTAGTACTTCAGGGAATACTTGTTGCGGCGAGGATTGGAGATATCACCCGTGTAACAGATGGCCGCCTCACAGATGGCTCCGGATTCCACAACTGCATCCATGGCAACCTTCATGTTCGGCAGCCAGTTCAGACAGTCGAACACTCGGAAGACGTCGATTCCGGCATCTGCAGCCTCCTTGACAAACACCTGCACGATGTTGTCAGGGTAGTTGGTATATCCAACGGCGTTGGAAGAGCGAAGCAGCATCTGAAAC
>JALQUR010000135.1 GCA_023260695.1 Planctomycetaceae bacterium | reverse complement strand
GTATCAGGAACACGTCTGCTGAACTTGTGCGAGGACAGATCTGGCTGGCAGACAAACACGGCAACGAAGGATCGCCCGAATCATTCGTTCTACCTGCCCGGGGCAATGTCGCCGTGGCTGCGGATGAACACATAACAGCATTTCCTCAGCTTGATGCTCTGAATGGGGCTCCCAGTCATGTGGCGGTCCGCATTCAGTCCGTAGATTCCGATGTTGCCTTCTGGCAGGGCGACCTGCTGCTGCATCGTGAAAAGGACGGCTCAATCACGGTCGAGATTGACAAGTCCGTACGTGCGGAGACGTCGCTTGGCGGAATTGACAATGGTGTGGTCAATATTTACGCCGCTGAGATGTCAGTGGGAACCTGGCAGCCGATGAGTCTCAGGTTACGCGGTCCTAAAGATCTGGCCCATCCATCAGATGCTCATCGCCCTCCGTTTTCCGGCCGCAACCGTCGCATCTGCCTGCGAAGCGAATCGTCCGCGACACCGACTGTCGAATCCGCTCGGCTGACTCTTAGTCGAAGATTGGATTGTGGCCGGGAATCCTATGTGCAACTGATTGCCGGGCGAACTGTCCATATCGGCAGAGCGCGCTCGTGGGACTCAACGGCACATGCTGATTACCTGCCGAATGATATTGTCCTTCGTAGTATCGCCGCAGATGAGGCGGACGATTACATCAGTCGCTATCATGGAAGAATTCACATCACGCCTCAGGATGTTCGTTATGAAAACCTGTCCAACGGAGGGACCGATATTGCGGGAAAACCGCTGACGGCGAAGGGTGAATCGCTCAGCCTGACTGACGATACGGTCATTTATCCGGGTCGGGCTGTTGCGTCCGGTCAGAATCGGAGCCTCGGCCTGCGTGTTCGCCGAACGCCAGCCTCGATCCCACCGGAATCTTATGTCCTGCTGGCCCAGGATGCCCATCTGACATCATCCATGGATCCCAGCCACACGGGAGAAGCAGTCACGCTGAATCGCACAGATGCTGTGCATGAACTTGAACAATACGTGTTGTTCCCACAGACAACGCTGATTGGCAGCAGTGAGTCGATGTGTGGTTGGCAAATCTCTGACGTCAGTGTGCAGCCGGTACATGCAATTCTTTCATGGTTTGACGAATCCTTTTGGATTGAGCCGTACTCGGCGGCCGGCCTGGTACGCGTTAACCGTCACGCCATTCCGATGCACCGGCTTCGCCGCCTCACTTCACTTGCGACGATAGAAGTTGGCGATGTGAAATTCATGGTGCTGCCGGAATTCAAACAGCACATTGTGGACTGCCGCTGCTGCACAGGACATGGATAGTTATCGGACCAAGCAAACCCAAGGAAATTAAGTGTTTCCCATGACCGACTCATTCCCATCGCGTACTGATCTTGTCAGCCGACAGTTTGCGGCACCACTGCAGGTTCTGCAGCCAAATCAGCTCATTGGCAAGTTTAAGCTGGTGAAGTTTCTGGGCGAGGGCGGCATGGGCAGCGTCTGGCTGGCCGAAGATCCGATTCGCAGGGATGATGTGCGCGATGGTCGGGTCGTGCTGAAGTTTCTGCGGGATGATATTCGACGCTGCCCCGAAGCAGTGGAACAATTCAAGGCGGGGTACCGCAAGGTTCAGCAGTTGTTTCATGAGCACATTTGCCCGTTGCTGGATCTGGGCGATGACCCGACGTTCGGAGCGTTTCAGGTGATGCCGTTTGTGAAAGGCATGACACTGCTCCAGCTCCTGAAGCGGGAAGACCCGGATAAGAATGGTCTGTCTGTAGATCGCGTCATAGCCATTTTGCAGCCGGTGGCGAAGGCACTGGATTATGCTCATCGCGAAGGTCTGATTCACCGCGACATCAAGCCAGGCAACATCATGGTGGATCTGGAAACCGGTAAAGTGTTTGTTGTGGACTTCGGTCTGGCTGCTGAGGTTCGCACCAGCATGTCGATGCACAGCCGATCGACCATGCAGGTCAGCGGTACGGAACCGTACATGGCTCCCGAACAATGGTTGGGGCAGGCTCAGGATGGTCGCAGTGATCAATACAGTCTGGCGGTTGTTGCGTGGCAAATGTTGACCGGCAGCCTGCCGTATCAAGGCAGCGGTATGCAGCTTGGCTTTGCCGTCACGAACGGGCCAATTCCTGAATTGCCAGACTCGCTGGAGTATCTTCACCCGGCTCTGGCACAGGCACTGGCCAAAGACCGCAAGCAGCGATTTGGCAGTCTGGTCCAGTTCACAGACGCCCTGGCAGGCAAATGGGAGGCCGAGGCTCCCGCCGGGCCACCATCGAACGAAACCATCAGCGCGACCCGCACGCCGTTAGCCTCGGTTCCGTCCTCCTCGGACGATCTTGCCGCCTTGTTGAAACAGACACAGGAATCGGTGGCCCGCAAGCATGCTCAGGCGAAGCAACTGATGAGCCAG
>JALQUR010000549.1 GCA_023260695.1 Planctomycetaceae bacterium | reverse complement strand
ATTCTCGTCGGCCGATCGAGACAAACTGCGGCAGATTCTCATTCAGTGAACCAAGACCGTAGTGCACCCAGGCTCCAAGCGTGGGGAACGCTCCATCCAGGTTGTGTCGGCCGGAATGAAACTGAGTCTGAGCGCCATGATTGTCATCGGTGGTGTACATGGATCGCACGACCGCCAGTTCATCGGCACAACTTCCGATATGCGGGACCCAGTTGCTGAACTGCAGGCCACTCTGACCGTAATTCCGGAATCCTGTCTGCAACGGGAACAGCCGATTGCGCTGTTGTCCGTTCGCATCGTTGATCACTGTGACTCTGGCGAGCTTCAGCTTCTCCGGATTCTGGACATCAGCAAATGGAGTCTCTGCAATGGTCCTGCCGGCATGACGAGTCAGCTCTGGCTTCGGATCAAACGACTCAACATGTGATACACCGCCATTCATGAACAGCCAGATCACACTTGTGGCTGCAGGCTTCCGATGCGGCAGCCCATCGGGAGGGTGCCAGGCCTGGCGATGATCTGCAGCATCCCGTGATTCAGCCTGAAGCAGTGCCTGCAGGGCGATGCCGGCCAGCCCACCGGATGCCGAACGCAGAAGACTGCGACGACCTGCTGAGCAATCAGGTGAGCTGCGCATCAGCAGATTCCTTTGCGAAAAAGCAGCCAGTTTTGAGGACAGTCAATTCTTTGTTCGGAGCGAATTCCTGCCACAAACAGACTCAGTGAAAACAGACTCAGTGAAAACAGGCTCAGTGAAGGCAGGCTGATCTAACGGGAGACAGGCAGATTCACAGCATGCGGAAGATTATGATCAACCGCTCAGACTGCAACGACTTATTCACCCTGCAGCTCCACCTCCCGAACCTCAATCATGGTGTCCAGACGCGTCATCGAGAGCACATTGCGAATGTCTGCACAGGCATTGAATACCTGCACATGCGGAGTCAGTCCGTCGAGTTGTCGTAACGAAACCAGCAAGCCGAGCATACCGCTGGGCAGCATCCGAACTCCGGTCAGGTCGAATGCTACTGTCTCGCATTCAGCGGCGCGGAGCAGATCCCGAATGGCTGCACGGTAATGGGCGGCATTGAATTCGGAGGGAACGTCTTCCCCACCAAAGCCAAGCACCGTCGTGCGCCCGGCAGAATACACCTGCAGAACGCCATCTTCCGTCAGCGCATACTGTTGAGCGTCTGCCGGGACTCCGGCTTCTTCGCGTTCTGAATTCATGGCGTTGAACCTGCTGGTCTGATTGGCAAATGCCAACAGACAGGCCAATAAAGAGCCCGGGCTTCACCGGAGGAAGGCTCTGGACTGGATCGAAAACAGTGGGCAGGTGCAATCAGGTCGCAGCACTGCAACAGCTTCTTCGAACCCGCACCAGCACGGATTATAACTTTCTGCCGCAAGTCTGTCACTCTCACCGTTTTTGCAGGATACGCAAAACAAGCAACATGCTCTCAGGTATTTTTCGCCTGCGATGCTTCGAGTTGGTGTCTGAGTACTTGAGATTCACTCATCCCCTGAGCACAATCGGAGCCATCAGGCTGGATTCCATTCCGACCAAATCGCCTCCCGCTAGTGTTGATCGCGAGAGTTACCATGCTGAATTCCCCGATAGACACGGCCCTCAACCGACGACAACTGCTGCTGGCAAGTCTGATGCTGTTGAGCGTTTCCTCGTTGCTCGGTCAGGGATACGCCGATGAGAAGGCATCCTCGGAGGTCAGGCCGGATACCGCGCCGAAGTCCTCCGAGAACGAACAGCAGACGGACTCACAGCAGGATGAAGAACAGAAACTCCCCGAAGGTCACTCCGTCCACGGTGAAGTCTTCAACGACGGGCCTCGACAGGCCGCTGTGCTGATGGATGATGTCGGTGCCGGCAGCTTTCAGGTCACAACCGGGAACGACGACGCCAGAAGATTCGTCCAGCAGGGCATCGGACAAATCCATGGTTACTGGTATTTCGAAGCAGAACGTTCATTTCGTCAGGCCGCTCAACTGGACGAAAACTGCGCCATTGCGTACTGGGGCATGGCTGTTGCAAACCGAGGCAACAAGAAGCGGGCGACGGATTTTATCGAACTTGCCATGAAGCGAAAGGATTCCGCAGGTCGCCGTGAACAACTTCTGATCGAAGCATTCGATCGCTACATCAAGGCGAAAACGGAAAACGAAAATGAACGCAAGTCGCGCAGTGAGCGTTATGTAAGTGACATGGAGTCAGTTCTGCTGGAGTTTCCGGACGACCTCGAAACAAAGACACTGCTTTGCGAGTATCTCTGGTCAGGACGGCGCGACGGCCTTCCCAGTCAGTCTCATCTCGCCGTCAACGCCCTCATCCAGGAGATCCTCGACGTTGATCCGCTGCACCCGGTTCACCACTTCCGGATCCATCTGTGGGATGGAAAGAAACCCGAACTGGCACTGGAGTCGGCAGCGCGAGGCGGCCTCGCAGCTCCAGGAATCGCACATATGTGGCACATGCCCGGACACATCTACTCACGTCTCCGGCGATACCACGATGCAGTCTGGCAGCAGGAAGCTTCCGCACGCGTTGACCATGCCCACATGATGAACTACCAGGTCCTCCCGGATCAGATTCACAACTTTGCCCACAACAACGAGTGGTGCATTCGCAATCTGATTTCAATTGGACGAGCTGACGACGCTGAGGCACTGGCGATCAACATGATCAGCCTGCCCAGACATCCGCGTTACAACCACATTAATGGGTCGGGAAGTTTTCGATACGGACATCAGCGACTGATTGATGTGCTGACTGCCTTTGAACGCTGGGAGCGACTTGCCGAACTCAGTGAATCGCCAATTCTGCAGAACATCGGTCGGGAAGAGGAAGAGCTCAGCCGAGATCGTGCTCTCGGGGCCGCCTTCGCGATGCTCGGACGAACTGAAGAAGCCGCAGCTATCCGAACGCAACTTGCTGCCAGACATTCAGCAAAGACCGCAGAAAAGGACAAAGCGGCAGACGAAGCAGAAAAGTCTGCACGCGAGAAAAACCAGGACGACAAGGCAATCAAGGACGCACGCACTGCAGCAGAGCGTAAATTCACCGCCGCGATTGGAAATCTCGACAAGGCGATGCAGGAAATCGACGGACGTCTCGCGCTGCAGAGACAGGAATATGAAACAGCTGCCGACCTGCTTGCCAAAGCCGGCGTCACAGCAGAACAACTCGCGCCGATACAACTGCGGGCCGGGAAAACGGACGAAGCTCTGAAGCAGATCGAACAGCGTGTTTCCGCAAAAACGAATGAAGTGCTGCCGCTGGCAGTACAGACAGCACTGCTGTTTGAAGCCGAACGCAGGGATCAGGCGAAGGCCAGCTTCGAAAAACTTCGCCAAATCTCCTCCACAATTGATCTCAACTGCCGACCGTTTCAGGCACTTGCTGCGGCCGCCAGGGAATTTGGTTTCGCGGAGGACTGGAGGCAACAGCGAACACTCCCGGAAGACCTCGGACCGCGACCGGAGCTGGATTCTCTGGGGCCATTCCGCTGGGCACCGGTCCTTGCCGGCGATTGGTCATTGCCTGACCTTGACCAGAAACAAAGAACACTCGCCGAATTCCGTGGGCGTCCGGTTATCCTGGTCTTTTATCTGGGCTACGGCTGTCTGCACTGCGCCGAGCAACTGCATGAGATCCAGAAGCGGTATGCAGACTTTTCCGCGGCAGGGCTGCAGATAGTCGCTGTCAGCACCGACACCCAGCAGGACCTGCAGCGGGCCGCCGCAGATCTGGAGAGTGGCTTCTCCTTTCCATTGACTGCAGACCCGGAAATGAACGTGTTCAGGCAGTATCGCTGCTACGACGACTTCGAATCCACACCGCTGCACGGGACGTTTCTGATTGACTCCGAAGGTCGCATTCGCTGGCATGACATCAGCTATGAGCCATTCCGGAACATGGATTTCCTGCTGGAAGAATCGCGTCGTCTGATTTCCATTCCGCACGGTGATTCAGCCGACTGGAATCTGACAATTACTCAGCAACTGAATCCCTGACTTACGGCCGGCAGCTTCAGACCTGCAGCACCCACGCATCCCGACGCAGCAACTGTTGCAGAAATCGCCGCATCTGATTTGCTGCAGTGTAACTCTGGCAGCGTACAAAAACGGTGGAACCACTTCCGGACATCCACACTCGCTGTCGACTGCAGCGTTGAATCTCCTGCATCATGGACCGCATTGCGGCATTGTGCAGGCTCGCGGCATCAGTCAGCCGATTGAAGAACAACTGATCCGCTCCGGCGGCTTCGCCACGCTCAAGCAGTTGTACAAGCGGAGCGCAGGAAACAGGCTCCGGTGGCACCCGCAGCGAAGAAAAAATGCGATTTGTTTCGTTGCCCTGATCCGGTCGCGTCGCGACAAAAAAGTAACGTCCTCGGAGTTTCAGGGGGCTGACAATCTCACCACGTCCACGGCAGACAGCAGCCCGCTCACCGCTGAGCAGAAAATTCAAGTCACTGCCCAGTCCGGCTGCAATCTCGTGAAGTTCCTCATCAGTAACCGAAAGCCCCAGCAGCCTGCGAAGCCCCAGCAGAGCTGCAGCAGCATTTCCCGACCCTCCCCCGAGTCCAGCCTGAGGTGGGATTACCTTGTGCAGGACCAGGTCAGCACCTTCACTGAATCCCGTCCGGTTCCTCAGTGCCTCTGCAGCACGCAGAATCAGATTCGTTTGATCAAGTGGCACTGAATTTCGAAAAGTATCCGCAGTGGCATCGCTGAACCGCAGTACCAGTCGACCGTCGTCTCGAGGACTGAGTCGCAACGTGTCGCAGAATGACGTCCGCACCATGATGGTCTCCAGTTCATGGAAACCATCATCTCGCCTGGCCAGTACTTCCAGGAACAGATTCAGCTTGGACGGCGAACTGACAACAATCTGCCTGCGTGAATCTTCACTCAATGGTGGACCGCATGCTGATCCGCACGTCATCTTCAGCCTCTGTATTTCGGGTTGTATCAATCCATTGTCAGCGGCAAATTCGCTCCGCCTCATGACCTTTGATAACAGCTTCATTCGGCTCAGACAATATTCCCCGGGGATCCGTGGAGGTGAAATCCGTCACGCCGTGGCCGGACCCGGAAAACCGGAATCCACTGCCACTCATCCGCTTCCAGCAGAGTTTTCACTTCTGCCACTGCGACGAGTATGCGATAATCCGCAGTCCACGCTGTGGATCGGCCGTGAAAACCTGGTCGGCGGTTTTGCAGCTGCGGCCTGAATGCTGAAGAGATGATCAGCCGGCATGTCAGTCGGCATGTCAGTCGGCATGTCAGTCGGATTATTGGCAACAGAAGGATCTGATGCGGTGAGCAGGGCAGGGAAGCAACAACCTTCCGAACGACTGATGAACCTTATCAGCAGACAGTTGCCGTGGCTGTCGGACTGGTTGCCACATTGCGAACCGCTCGTCCGAAAACTCGCGGGCGACCTGCCGGTTTTCGACACAGTCTGGCTTGACGCGTTCGTGAAGCAGCGGCTGATTACGCCCTGGCAGGCCGAACAGCTCCGGAGTGATCCGCCAGGCATGCTGAAACTTGGACAGTTCACGCTCGTAGATTCACACGGGCGTCATACTTTTGTCGCAACTTCAGCTGAACGGCTGCCGAAAAGCTTCGTCATCACGGCTGCCGGGCAGACGACGGGGGACGCTGACAGTGAGGGTTCACGACTTGTTGCGCGGCTCGTTTCTGTAAATCACCTTGCACCCGGCTGCTGTCGCGTGCCAATCGATGCAATCACAGATGCCGACGGCAGAAACTGGCTGGTTACTCCGTATGTGCCAGGCTGGAGTCTGCGTGATCTGCTGATTCGCGGAGGCAGACTTCCATGGCAGGCAGTGCAGGAGATCGGCTCAGAACTGCTTCGTGCTGCTGCATGGCTGCAGCAGCACGACCTGCAGCACTCAGAACTGGTCACTGAAAATGTCCGTGTTACACCGACAGGAGAAATTGTGCTCGTAGCGGCATGTGATCGCCTGCTTCGCAGTCAATCTTCGAACCTGAGGTCTCCAGAGAACCTGAAGCAGTGCGGAGGAACTGCACCACACAGTCGCATCGGAGAGATCTCCATCGACTCACGGGGCGAACTCTATGCGCTCGGGTGCCTGCTGTGGCAGCTGCTTACCGCACGCCGCCCATTTCCCACAGCGGATCCGGTTCGACATCAGTTATTGCAGCAGCAAATTGACGTGCCGGACGTAAGGGACCTGGCTCCAGAGTGTCCACAATGGCTCGCCGAACAGATTCGCGCGATGACGAGACGGAAACCCGAACTTCGACCAGTCTCTGCAGCCGAAGTACTGCAGCAATGGGGATTGCGCCCGGGACAGGGGAGGGCAGCCATCAGAAGACTGATCGGACAGCTTCCGGATCGACCGCGGGCCATCAAGGCCGGATCTCCACAGAAACCGCAGCGCACTCTGACCGGAAAGCCCTCTATTCTGTCCCTGCTGTTACTTCTGCTGATCGTTCCATTTCTGCTCCCGGTGAACACCCCGGCATTTCTGAAAACGCATCTGCCTCGATTGCTGAACTCTGATGCCGATTTCCCCGGATCAGCCGGCCAGCAGCAACCAGTTTCACTTCGCGAACGGAATCCGCTCCCGGCTCCCGATCAAAACGGAGAAATTCGACTCACCGGAGGGCTGACGTATCATGTCAGCGTTCCTGTCACCGTTCCGACGCTCCGTATAATCTCCGATGCTGACAATGTTGCCAGAATCTCTGTGCCCTCTGCAGGATGGAATATTGAGGCGGATTCCGTCGTGCTTTCGGGCCTGGAATTTGTTTCATCATCGGCAGCAGCCGAGACTGAATCGACAACTCTGCTCGCAGTAACAGCTTCTGACCTGACACTGCAAAGCTGCGT
>JALQUR010000490.1 GCA_023260695.1 Planctomycetaceae bacterium | reverse complement strand
GTCAACGAGCAGTGCCAACCCCCGCCGAGGGGCAGTCGTGCAGACAAGCTTCACGAGCTCATCGCGAATGCGCTCGGCAGAAATGATCGACAAACGGTCGCGCATCCGTCGCATGGCGTCGATAACCGACGGGTCGAGGTCGACCTGCAGTTGAGCGGCGAAGCGCGCGGCACGCAACATGCGCAAGGGATCATCGCCAAAGGAATCGTCAGCGCTTCCCGGCGTCATGAGTCGGCGGGCGACTCGCAGTCACCGTCGCTCCCCGCGCATCGCGGTGGTCCCGAATTCCCACCAGCTGCAGCTGCAACGCCATCGCCTGACGCTCACCAGCCACACTGCGGTTCTGCAGCATGGCTGCCGCTCCGTCCTGATGATTCACCACCAGATCCAGATCAAAATCCCCGTCCAGATCGCCCGCTGCCAGTCCGCGACCCGAATGCGGCTGTGAAAAATAATCCCCGCGACTTCGCACCAGCCGAAATCCGCTCTCCCACCGCTGCCACACGCCAGCCGGCTGCAGATACTCCCCCTCCTTGCTCAGGTCCGCCAGATTGTCGTCCGTGTGACCATTTGTCACGAACACATCGGCCGCCCCGTCAAAGTCGAAGTCCGCTATCACCACGCCCCAGCCAACCCACGGCAACGCTCCCGGCAGCGACTGCACTCCCGTCTCCAGCCACGCCTCATCGCCCAGGCTCGAATACAACGCGTTGTGCTCGTTCTGGTAGTTTGTCACCAGCAGATCCGGACGCGTGTCGCCGTTGATGTCGCCAATCGCCACGCCCATCCCCGCCTGTGACTGACCCAGATGATCGAACGCAATTCCCGCCAGCTCTCCCTGCTCCGCAAAGTGCTCACCCTGATTCAGAAACAATGAGTTCGGATGGATGTCGTTGGCTACGTACAGATCAATCAGCCCATCTTCGTTCAGATCCGCTGCCAGCACTCCCTGACCACGCCGAGCCGGTTCCGCAATCCCGGTGGCCGCGGAAACATCCACCATCCCGCCACTGCCATCACCCCGATAAAACGCATCCCCCTGCGGCGGCACGTGCGATGGACTGCAGTAGATCCGCACGTTCTTCTCCCGATCACCGCAGAACAGACTGCTCTCCCAGTCCCACTGCCCATAGTTGCATACATACAGGTCCGCAATCCCGTCACGGTTGGAATCGAAGATCGCCGCACCGGTCCCCCACCGCTCATCCGCAACGCCCCACGCCTTCGCAACTTCCTCATACGTCCCGTCACCAAGGCTTAACCAGAGCTGATTTGTGCCGTATCGCGTCAGATAGAAATCCGGAAACCCGTCGCTGTTCAGATCACCCGTGGCAATCCCGCAACTGTACCCCCAGTTCGTCAGCCCCAACTCTGCTGTCACATCTGTGAACCGCCAGCCGCCACGATTGCGAAAAATCCGATCAGGCGTCTCCGTCTCACCCTCCTCAATCGGAAACCTGGCCCCGTTGGCAAATACCAGATCCGGCAACCCGTCCAGATCCAGATCAATCACCCCGCAGCCCGTCCCATTCGCCCCGGGGAATGGCTTGTCCGGCGAATTCCCACTCGACTGCACAAAGTCCACACCCGTCTCGCTACCCATCAGCTGAAACTCAAACGCCTCCGGCAGGCTCACATCCAGTACCGACTCCGCCGGATCCACTCGCGGTCCGGCTGCACTCGCCATGTCGTCTGACGACTGCTTTTTCTCCGGCTCATCGCCTTGCGGCCGGCCACCAGCCTGCGACGATTCTGAACCTCCACAGCCGGCCACTGCCAGCAAAACCACAGCCAGCACCCCGACGGCAGCACCGCCGCGCAGCAACGCGGCAATATGAACACCGCCGCGCAGCAACGCGGCAACGTAACAACAGCCGCGCAGCTCCCCTGCGGCCGCCACGCACACCGACAGCTTCAGCATCCGCATTCTCGCCGTTCGCTCAATCACCCTACGCCCACTCACCATACGATCATCCCATCGCAGCTCACGTCCGATCCCCGCCCGCTCATCCACGCCCGCTCATTCCTGTTTGTACACTCCGATAAGATGATCCCGGAGCAGTGCCTGAATATTCCCCGCATCGGTTTCAATCTGCACCTGCGCATCCCGTCGTGGCGGCATGTGACAGTTGACACAATCGCGATCCGAGCTCAGCCCCGTCCGCTGCGGCTGCACACAGGGATTCGGATCGTGACACCCGCGACACTGTGACACCGTTGTCGCCACCAGCTGCAGATCCGCCGAATGCGGATCATGACAGGAAACGCAGGTCATGCCACCGCTCTGAGTATAACACCTGCTCTGCAGGAGTCGTGCGAGCTGATTGGCACTGTGCGGATCCGCGTTCTCCTCATTCCCTGCGTCCAGATCCGCTGCCAGCCATTCCTCCAGCGGAGTCCCCGGCCGATATGCAAAGGGCTGTCCCAGCAATTCACCGCCACTGTGACACTGCGCACAGATCTCATTCTGCCGCTGCACACTCAGCGACGATGGTTTCACAATCCGAAACGCTTCGCTGGCATCCGGTCGTTCCCGATGAAATGCAATATGCTCGTGCGCGGGTCCGTGACACCGCACGCAGGAAATCCCCAGCAGGAGCGATTCGCGGTCGTAGCGATTCACCGCCGCATCATCCCATGCCGCCCACGTCGAATGACAATCCAGACAGCGTGGCGGAACCGGACGCGAAAAATCCGCAGTGCCGTCCGAATAAGGCCCCGGGCTGTTCACCCACGTCCTCGTTTCCGACAGATAACTCACGTGCATCTGATACAGCCGGTCCTGCTGCCACCACAGATAACTCTGCCCATGCCGGCCCGATCCGAGCACAATGCCGAACTCAAACAGCTGCTCGTAATGCTGCATGGCGGCGGGATCCCGGAGCAGCAGACGCTGCTGCAGTCCCTTGTCATCCAGCGTCATCCGGAAACTCAGATTGCTGCTGGCCGTTGTCAGTTCAGCGGCGTCAGCGGCGAAACTGCCCAGCACCGTCTGCTCATCCGCAAGTGATGAACTGCGAGCATGTCCGCTGGCGGCAAAACTGTCACAGTAATCAGCGTGACATTCGCGACACGCCTCAGCCGTAAAGAAACCTCGCTGCTCTCCGCGAACCGCGGAGCGAAAATTCTCGCCGGCAGCGTCATGTTCGGCCGGCAACAGCACCCAGTCCTGTCCCGAAGGCATCGACGTCGTCACAAAATCTGCCCACTCGTCCGCCCCGACGCGGATCACCTGAGCTGCCTGTGACAGTTCGCCCTGCGACCATTCCGCGGCACCGCCACCGCTGCCGTCACTCTCGCCGCCGCCGTCCGCACCGCCGTCCCCGGACCACCGCGGAACAATCAACCGACCGGCGGCGACAAGCAGACACGCTGCTGCGATCAACGAGAACAATAGCCGCTGACGACCGGTCACGAATCTTTCCTCTGCTTGAATAGCGGGGCAGGTTGAATGGCCGGGCAGGGC
>JALQUR010000443.1 GCA_023260695.1 Planctomycetaceae bacterium | reverse complement strand
GCGTAAACGGAATACTTGACGGCAGGTTTACCCTTTCCCGTCGCTTCGCACTTGATCCACAGCGTGCCATCCTGACAGAACTGACTGATGGCCGCGCGTTGATTTTCTGCGGTGACCCGCTCAAGGATCTGATCGGTGATTCCTTCAATACAGGCGATGACGCTGACCGGCCATGCACCGTTCCAGGGATCGCTGTCTTCAAGTCCGGTGGGATTCACCAGCCATTCAATTGCCGTCAGGATCGTTGACTTACCGGTGTTATTCTGACCCACCAATGGCGTGAAGTCGGACAAGGTCAGTTTCACGTCTTTGCAGACACGAAATCTCTGAATCCACAACTTGCTGATTCTGTGCATTATTGAATCCCACCCACTGTCGTCACCTTCCAGCCAGGGCCAGCGAAGACACGGCCATCGTTCGTGTTCACATCCCTAGCTTCCATCGTTCGCCCTGCCCCGGTGGCGATTGTCAATCCACGCCTCGCTCACCCGCACTCGCTGGCCCGGTGAGATCAACGGGATCTCTGCGCCGTCAAGAAATGGCATGTCGTGCTGCTCATCCGCAGCAACCAGCACCCAAAGACCCGGGCAGTTCACATCGTGTCCCACGCGATCCCGCAGGGTTTCCAGAAGTGACATCATGTCGTAGCGAGCAATCATGCCCGGATGCACCAGCAGTGTGTGATCAGCACATTCCAGCAGACGCGTTTCGATGTGTGGCTGAGCCAGACTGACCAGATGCAGCAGATTCTTCCAGTCCTGATTCCCCGGTTGGCTGGCGTCCGCACGCTGCACCACGTTCCAGTCCACGTCCAGTTGTTCCGCTTCCTCACGAACCGTCTGAAATAACAACTCATCAAAGGAAACACGATGCAGTGCCCGCCCCTCCTCCCCCAGGCGTCGCAGCAGGCTGATTTCACAGGCCCGCATGCGGCTGGGGCGGACGGTCAGGACCAGAAAACCACCTTCGTCATACGCGTGCAGCAGCCGCTCTTCACACTGCCGAGCTGCCGCGATGTCCGGTGTCACTTCCAGATGACGCGTGTCCCGTGCGGTACTGTGACGCCGTGGAATCGATGATCCTGATGTCAGCGTCCCCATGGCATCACGTCGCTGGTATGTGCGTGTCGCATCATCCCAGCGCACGTCCAGACCTGCGCGTTCCAGCAACTGGTCCAGCTCCGGGGGATCAGGCAACTGTCCCGCCGCAGGGTATCGATTCTGAACCCGCATGCGGATCTGGTCGATTCCGAACCCGGAGCCCTGATTTCCCAGCCCCAGTCCCGTCAGTGCGCCCAGTCCCAGCCGCAATGCCCGCTCCGCAGGCATTCCACGCGGATAGAGTTCCTGGCGAGCGGATACGGCCGCTGTATCACTCATTGCAGCGGCTAGCCGCAACAGGCGTTCGTTGTTGAGTGGCTGGCATCCTTCCGGCAATGATGGCTGCGGTACGTCAAACAGCTCCTGAAAAACTCGCAGCGGTGGCAGCAGCGGATCCGCAGCGGCGAGTGCGTCGGCTGCTGCGCCCAGCTTCTGAGCATACACGGCCAGATCACGCGTGCAGGCCACCAGCGCTTTTCCCATAATACGACGCAGCTGAAACCGTGGTTCTGCCAAAGCAGATTCCGTCTCCACCAGAGCCCGGGCCACCGCAGACGCCAGCGATTGCTGCTGAGTCGGATCGGGGGTATCGCTGGCCGGACGGCGTAACAGCACACATTCCGCCGCTTCTGCAATGGTCAGCACCCCGCCCAGACGCAGCAGGTCGTCGTACAGTTCGCTGCGGAGCGTATTCAGCACGGCATCCTTTGCCCAGCGTCGGCGATCTGCATGCAACACCTGGTGCACCTGCAACGGTGTCAGCTTGAGTGCCGCAGCAACGTCCGACTGACTGGGCCAAAGCAAATTTGCATCTTCGCCGCGTACCGCCTGCAGCAACGCATCGCGAATTTGCGACTCGTCCTGCTTTTTGGCCAGACGCAGCCCAGTGACCCGCTGGGCAATCTGTTCAATTGCCGGGGTGGCGTTCTCATCCAGCGGCTCAGGAGCGCGCCGTGCCCCAGCCTCTCCCTTCAGGTCCGGCAGACGTTCCCGCAACCGAGTGACGTAGCGGATAATCTCCTGGCGGGTCTGATTGCCGACACCCCGCATCATGTGCAGGTCCACGATCGGAATGAGTAACAGGTCACGCACCGTCAGAATATCGGCACGTTCGAGTGCATTCCGTGCACGAGTACTCAACCCAAGGGCGGCGATGGGTGTCTTCAGGTCCACCTGGTCCAGCGACACACTCAGGTCAATCTCGTCCCCGGTCGCGGTCCGCACTGTCTGTTGTTCCGCTTCCCGGAAGACTCGTTGCCACGCCCACCGCATTTCCTCGGCGTTGTCAAACCGTTGCCCTGGATCACGGTGCAGAGACTTCTGGAAGAATTCGACCAGTCCATCGCGGACACTGGCGTCGAATTTCTCCGCATCCAGGACCAGCTCCGCATCCGTCACGGATGGATCCGATTTTCCGTCGCCCCATGTCGGCAGTACCCCAAATCCCGCCGCCATCTCGTACAGTGTGACGGCTGTGCTGTATCGCTCTGCCGCCGGGTCCCAGCGCACGGGCTTGCGATTGGGCAGAAACGGATCGATATACCCCGGCGTCCCAACGCGAATCTGCTCCAGGGACGCGTTGGTGAGCGAAAAATCAAACAGGATCAACTGGTTGCGCTGGCTGGTGAGCGAACGAATTCCGATGTTGTCGGGCTTGATGTCGCGGTGATTGACGCCGTGGCGTTCCAGTGAAGCGACAGCGGACATCAAGTCGTCACCGTATCGTTCCAGCAGGTCGATTCCCGGTACGCCGTCCTTCCGCAGCATTGCGGCAAGTGTATCGTCGCCAGCCTTCTGCAGCACCAGCACCGTGCGGCCAGCCATTTCAATCTCATCGTGAATGGCCACAATGAATTCGCTCTGGATCCGACGCAGTGATTCTGCCTCTTCGCGCAGACGCAGATTGTCATCCTCGCTGAGCGCAATCTTCAGGACAAACTGCTGGCCGTCCCGGTCCACCAGCAGAGCTTTTGCTGTCGCCCCCTGTCCCATTTCCTTTTCAACCAGAAAACCACCCGCCAGTGAATCGCCCCGCTTCGCCAGCAACGGATCCTCCAGGAACGTCTCATCCGGCGCGGTCAGTTCATCTTCCACCGCATCCAGGAGTGACAGAAAATCCTCCACCGAAGGAACGCGTGTGTTCACGTCAGGGTGAGTACACCAACGGATCAATTCCTCAAGCTGAAGCCCGACACCGTCCACGACTGAGGACAGGCTGAGTCCGTGATGCTCACGCAAATGCTGTGTCAGCTCTGCAGGACTTCCCGCCGGTGGTCGCCCGGAAAACAAATGAAACGCGATCGCCCCGAGGGAAAAGACGTCTGATGCCTCATGCACGCGGCGAGGGTCCACGATGGCTTCCGGTGACATATACACCATCGCCTGACACTCAATCAGATCTTCTACGCGTGTCACCAGCCCCAGCGTGCTGCCGGAATCACGGATGCCAAGCTGCCAGTTGTAGACCTGCACATACAATTGCTCCGGGGAATCGAAGGGCGAGCTGTCTTCCGCCAGCAATTCGTCTGCTGCAGCACACTCCAGTTCCCTCTGCCGACGTCCGCCTTCATCCTTCATCAGCAAAATGCTCTGTGGCGACAACGCCCGGTGAATCACACGCTGCCGGTGTGCATATCTCACCGCATCAGCGATGTCGCGCAGAAATCTCAACCGGCGGTCGCTGGTGAGTCGATGCCCGTTTGTTGCCAGAAAATGGTCGAAGCGAATCGCCTGCGGATCCGGATAGCGAAACAGGACCATGGGCCCAAGTTCATGCTGCCGATGGTCAAGTACCGGAAGAATGCCCGGATGATTCAGCTTCTGCAGAATCTGAAACTCCCGCGATGCGGCCTCGTGCTTCCGCTGACGTTCCGCCTCAGAATCGCTCTGTGCCGCTGTGTATTGACGCACTCGACAATAAACATTCTCAAAACTGCAGTGACGTGCCAGTCGATCCTGGTACCCTGGCCCTTCGCTGAGTAATTCTCCCAGCAGATAATCTGACACACGGCGTGATTTCTGAGACGGACGGATTCCGGCCTGCTCCACCGCCCGGCTTAACGCGCGTGCCAGTTTCGTATCGATCTGCCCGCGCAGCTGAGGATCAATGCCGGGCCCCTCGCGATTCATCAACGCAGCGATTATCCCTGGGCGTTCGGGTCCGTGCTCCGTTGCCTCGCGATCACGCAGCAGGACACGATTTCGAGCCGGCCCCTGCAATTCGCACTGCAGCTGTTCTGCTGACAGAAACACGACCGCGTCCAGCCACGGCACTCGAACATTACGACACGCAGACTGTGTCTTCAGAAGCGAAACCAGAAGTTTGGCTTTGCGGTTGGCCAGCAGAACCGGATTGTCTTCGGTGACTGCGCGACCTTCGTGCGTACGAGTCCAGTTGGCCGTATCACCTTTGACAAGCCCGGGCCAGCTCTTGATTTCAACCAGCCAGAATCCCTGCTTTGTGAGTACCAGCAGATCAACTTCATAGATGGCACCGTCTGTCGACTGGAATTCAAAGTTTGTCCAGGCACGGTACGGTTCGTGATCAGGCAGATGCGTCCGTACAAACTCCAGCGCAGCTCGCTCCCACTCAAATTGCGAAGGCGTAATCACATTCCAGCGGGGAGATTCCATCGAATCGCAGGCTTTCCTTGAGCCACAGGAAATGACGACAAACTGCGTGAGCAATTGCCAATGACCACTGATCCGCCAGAACAATTGCCGAATTGGCAACAACAGCATCCCTCGAGATCCCAGGGGGGCCCCGAAGATCGCCTTAAAGCGGTGGTCGTGGTGAGAATCGTAATGCGAAAACCGTGTGCTTGCGAGTCACTCGCAGACATTGATTCTGCCCTGCGTTCGTTGGCTGATGATGAAGGAAAGTCTCGCACCACCCGGCAGGTATGCAGCACATGAGAACATGGGATACGAGCACAAATCCGCGTGCGGAAATTCCCTGCAATGCATGACTGTCTCGAAGCATGGTGCGGAGCTGACAAATGCCGCGGAAAACAGCGAAACGACGCAAAGTGGGGCATCAGGACGTGCCAGATGGTTTGCACCAGCTCAATCACACTCATTTTGACCCGGTTCACGAACGGTGAAGTTTTTCTCGCAGATTTCCCCTCGCAGTGACAAGCGTGTGTCACCGAGCAGCGGAAACGCGATCACTCTGCTTGAATGGCTGACTGCCGTGGGGCGTATCCCTGAGCGATCGCCCCGGAATTCTCTTGATGCCCGCCGCGATCAGTTGCACCCTGCATACAACGTTGTCCGGTTGTTTGTTAGATTCTTTCCGGGGCTACCGTCGGTCATTCAGGTGTGAAATAATTCGAGTGGCGTGGCGTCGATAATAAAGCAGTCGCCATCGCACCCGCTTCGGTACTCCTCGTCCCGCTCCAGGCCCCGGGCTGCTGCCAGTCCGGAAGCCGCGGACAGTTTCAGTCAATTTGATCTCAAGGAGATCCGATGTCAGACGACACTCTGGAACCAGCATTTCATCAGGCAATGCTGGACGTATACCAAAGAGCTGCTGCGCTGAAGCCACCGTATAAAGCGACACTGCTGCTCAAAATGGTGAATCAACTGGGCGGCAGAGAGGCTGCCAATCGTCTGCTGGATACTGACGAAACATCGTATGGCTTTGCAGAATTGCTGTTGCGAGGCCCAGAGCACCTGAAACTGAGTGTTGAATATGTTGTTCTGCAGCATCCCTGGCGAGCACTCTTCGATGACGAACAATTGACGGTTGCTCGTCAAAGACTGCAGCAGGTCGGCTGCCCCCTGCCACCAGAAAACGATGAGCCTGCAGGTGGGCAGACCGACAGCGGGCTGCCCGATGCGACTTCCGCCGGGCCTCCGATCAGAATACTCCCAATGAGCGGCACCGTGGAGTTCCAGGGGCAGACAGTCAAGCAGGTTCAGGAAGAATTCTTCCTTGCCGAACTGCCGATGCGAACGCCCCCGGGGCAGTACCTTTTTCGCACAAAAAGTCTGAATGCGGATTCCGGGACTCTGGTCCTGTTCCAGAAGCAGGCAAGCATCATTGCAAGTGCCACGCTGCTGAGTGTTGAATGGTTCGATAAGCCGCAGGGCGAATACCGCGGGGCAATGTACTTCGATGTGCCGTCCATTCGCGTGTTCGCTCCAATTTCCGTCGCCCAGATGCAACAGGTGTGGCCTGAATTTTCTGGCTTCAGCAATGCACTGCAGTCACTCGATCCCTCTGGTCGCGACGGGTTTGAGAATCTTTTGGCGACAACCACGTCTCCGGCAGCAATCCAGCCGATCTCAGAAGAGATTCCGGACCGCAACGAACTCTGGGAAGGTGCTCGCCACAGGGTGTCGATCAATATCTATGAGCGGAATCCGGAAGCACGACGGCAGTGCATCGATCATTTCGGAACGGTATGTCAGATTTGCCACTTCGACTTCGAAAAGACATTTGGCCCCGAAGCGGCCGGCTATATTCACGTCCACCATCGCGTGCCTTTGTCCGAGGTGGATAAATCCTACAGGGTTTCGCCGACGGAAGACCTGATTCCGGTATGCCCCAATTGTCACGCGGTGCTGCATCTTGGTGGTAAGAACAGAACGGTTGATGAAGTTCGCGAGATGCTCAGACGCTAATCGCCGAGGTGCGAAACCGAATCGGGGAAAGCGTGCG